>JBEGOC010000061.1:0-27402 GCA_041182225.1 Pseudomonadota bacterium
GCGTTGGCACCGGCAAGGCCGGTTCCCGGGCCAGGATGTCGGCGTGACCGCGCAGATGCTGGCCCACGACCTCGTTGGCACGCCGCCAGGCCTCGGCGTTGGGCTGGGTGGGGCCGCTTTGGGCCCAGACCTGGCCTTGCAGGCAAACCCAGGCACAAGCCAGGGCGATTTGAACTCGCATGGGGATCTCCTGAACGATGATGACCGGTGCCAGGCACCGGACGAGGCAGGGCCTGCGTTGTCAGGAGATGGGCGGTTTGAGTTGGGGCGTGAGGTCGGTGCTGCTGAAGTGCAACGCAGCTGCCGTCAGCGGGGGCTGTGGCGAAGCCTGGCTCAGGCCGGGACGCGAACCCAAGGCCGCCCCGGGTGTGTGGCATTGCGGGCAGGACTGGCAGCTGTCGCAGGACGCGGTGTGCGGCGCTTCGGGCTGGCAGGGCAATGCCCTGACGGCCAGCCCGGGCGGCGTGCCACGTTGTGCCAAAGGCAGGCTGACCGCGCTGGTGTGCCGGTCGGCCACTGCCGGTTCCGGCCCCGCCACGCCAGCGCAAGCCCAGACCCGCATCGGCAGCAGGGCCAACAGCAGAAGGCAGAAGCAAAAGCGCAGGGTGATTGCAATCAAGGTAAATTCACTATAGCGCAAGTCACGATCCCCGGACTGCGCCGGGTCAAATCCCGGCTCAATGCGCCAGGATTTTGGACAGGAAGTCGCGCGTACGCTCGCTCTTCGGGTGGTTGAAGAATTCGTCAGGCGTGTTTTCTTCCACGATCTGGCCGTGGTCCATGAAGATCACCCGGTCGGCCACGGAGCGGGCAAAGCCCATTTCATGGGTGACGCACAGCATGGTGATGCCCAGGTTGGCCAGCTCTTTCATGACGTCGAGTACCTCGTTGATCATCTCCGGGTCGAGTGCCGAGGTGGGCTCGTCGAACAGCATGATTTTGGGTGTCAGGCACAGGGCGCGTGCAATCGCCACGCGCTGCTGCTGGCCGCCTGAGAGCTGCAGGGGGTACTTGCTGGCCTGTTCGGTAATCTGCACCCGTTGCAACTGCTGCATGGCGCGCTCTTCAGCCTCTTTTTTGGGAACACCGCCCACCCACATCGGCGCGAGTGTGAGGTTTTCCAAAACGGTGAGGTGCGGGAACAGGTTGAACTGCTGAAACACCATGCCAACGCTCTTGCGGATGGCATGGATGGCCTTGATGTCGTCACTGAGCTCGGTGCCGTCCACCACCAGCTTGCCTTCCTGGTGCTCTTCGAGCCGGTTGATGCAGCGGATCAGCGTCGATTTGCCCGAGCCCGAGGGCCCGCAGATCACGATGCGTTCGCCCTTGGCCACCCGCAGGTTGATGTCGCGCAGCACATGGAATTCACCGAACCATTTGTTGACGCCGGCGAATTCAATAATGGGAGTTTCTGATGTCATGGAGTGATCGTCTTGAAAAATTACTCCCGGCGGGTGCCGGTGTTGAGATGGCGCTCGATCCAAAGGCTGTAGCGCGACATGGCGTAGCAAAACACGAAATAGATCGCAGCCACGAACAACTGGCCTTCAAAGAAGAACTTGCGCCAGTCGGCGTCGCCCAGCGCGAGTTGCAGTGCGCCGGTCAGGTCGTAAAGGCTCACGATGGTGACCAGCGAGGTGTCCTTGAACGCACCGATGAAGGTGTTCATGGTGGCCGGCACCACCAGCCGCAGGGCTTGCGGCAGCACCACCTTGAACGTGGTTTGCCAGTAACCGAGCCCGAGCGACTGCGCGGCTTCGATCTGGCCTTTGGGCAGCGCTTGCAGGCCACCCCGCACCACCTCAGCCAGGTAGGCGGCGGTGAACAGGGTCATGCCGATCAGCACCCGCACGAGCACGTCGATGGTGCTGCCCTGAGGCATGAACAGCGGCAGCATGAACGACGCCATGAACAGCACCGATATCAGCGGCACGCCCCGGATCAGTTCGACATACAGCACGCAAATGGTGCGGATGCCGGCCATTTTGGACTGACGCCCCAGCGCCACCAGAATTGCCAGCGGAAAGGCGATCAGCAGGCTGAGGGTCGACAGCATCACGGTCAGCGGAAAGCCGCCCCAGCGCGAGGTCTCCACCGGTACCAGCCCGAAGCGGCCGCCCGTCATGAGCACAAAAAACGCGCCCAGTACCACCACCCACAGGCCGATGAGCCAGCTGCGCCAGAACGGCCGGTAGCAGCTGGCGGCAATGGCACCAATCATCAGGGCGCAGGCCACCAGCGGGCGCCACTGCTGCTCATAGGGGTAGCGGCCAAAGAAGATCAGGCGGTATTTTTCGGCCACCACGCCCCAGCACGCGCCCTGGGGCGAGGCAGCGGCAGCAGCGCGGCAGGCGGCATTGTCTGGCCCGAACACGGCATTGAGCAGGCCCCACTGGATGGTTGGCGGCACCGCCAGCGCCAGCAGCACCAGCACCAGCAGCGTGATCAGGACATTGGTCCAGCCGTCGAGCAGGTTGCGTTGAATCCAGGGCATCAGACCACCCACCGGACGCGGGGGCGGCCGGCTGGCGATCGGGTGAAAGACATAGGGCTGATTGGACATGGCGGGACTTCAACGCTCTTTAAGCAGCGAGCGGCGGTTGTAGGCGTTCATGAACCAGGAGGTCAGCAGTGACAGAGTGAGATAGCAGGCCATGATGATGGCAATGCACTCGATGGCGCGGCCAGTCTGGTTCAGCGAGGTGGTCGAAATCGACACCAAATCGGGGTAGCCCACTGCCACCGCCAAGGATGAGTTCTTGGTCAGGTTCAGGTACTGGCTGGTGACTGGCGGAATGATGACCCGCAGCGCCTGTGGCAACAGCACCAGGCGGACTTCCTTGCCGCGCGACAGACCGAGCGCAGCGCTGGCCTCATGCTGGCCAAAGGGCACCGCCTGGATGCCACCCCGCACAATCTCGGCGATGTAGGCCGCCGTGTAAATGGTGAGACCGACCAACACGGTCATGTACTCGGGTGTGACCGAGCCACCGCCGACCACGTTGAGCTCTGATTTTTCGGGGATGTCCAGTGCACCGGGGCTACCGCCAATCAGCCAGCCTAACAGGCTCAGGCCCAGCAGCAGCAGCAGGCCGGGCAGCCAGACGGGACGCGACCGACCGGTGGCTTCGAAATGGTGACGTGCCTGTCGGCCCCACCACCAGGCGCCAAGCAGGCCCAGGCCGAAGCCGGCGAGCGTAAAGACATGGCTCTCAGCCCAGACCGGGATTGGAAACTGCAAGCCGTTTTTGCTGAAAAAGAAGCCGGGCAGCGGCCGCAATGCCTCTTCAATGGTGGGCAGGGTCTCGGTCAGTATGAAATACCAGATGAAAAGTTGCAACAGCAGGGGCACGTTGCGGAAAAATTCGACGTAGGCGCCACAGAGTGTGCGCAGCAGCACATTGCGCGACAGCCGGCCAATGCCGATCAGGGTACCGAGCAAGGTGGCGAGCACGATGCCCACCACAGCAACGCGCAGGGTGTTGGACACACCGACGGCAAACGCCTTGCCATAGCTTTCGGCGGAGTCAAAGGGAATGATGCTTTCGCCAATGCCGAAGCCGGCCGGCTGCGCAATGAAGTCGAAGCCGCTCTTGATCCCACGCAGCCGCATGTTGTCCAGCGTGTTACCCAACAGGTAATAGCCGGCGCCGAAGACCAGCGCCAGGGCCACCACCTGGTAAAGCACACTGCGGAGTGCCTGGCTTCGCCACGACCAGTCCCGCTTTTTGGGCGGGGCTGGTCGGGCGGGCTTGATGCCCGTCGTGTTCAACGCACTGGCGGGGCGTAGATCAATCCGCCCTTGCTCCACAAGTTGTTGGCGCCCCGTGGCAGCTTGAGGGTCGACTTCGGTCCGACGTTGCGCTCAAACATCTCGCCATAGTTGCCCACGGCCTTGATGGCGCGATACGCCCAATCCTTGTCCAGGCCCAGCAGCTTGCCGGTGTCTTCCGAGGTGCCCAGAATGCGCTGCACCACCGGGTCGGTGCTCGAGGCCTTCATCTGGTCCACATTGGCCTGGGTGATGCCATATTCTTCGGCTTCGATCAGGGCAAACACCACCCATTTGACGATGGCGAACCACTCGTCGTCACCACGGCGCACGGACGGGCCAAGGGGCTCTTTCGAGATCAGGTCCGGCAGGATCAGGTGGTCGTCGGGGTTGGTGGCTTCCTTGTTGCGAACCGAAGCCAGGCCCGAGGCGTCGGTGGTGTACACCTGGCAGCGACCCGTGAAGTAGGCCTTGTTGGTGGCTTCCTGGGTTTCGAACACGACCGGCTTCATGTTGAGCTTCATGGCCTTGGAGTAGTCGGCCAGGTTTTTCTCGGTGGTGGTGCCGGATTGGACGCAGACCGTGGCGCCCTTGAGCTGCTTGGCGCTGGTGATCTTGGACTTCTTGGTGACCATGAAGCCCTGGCCGTCGTAGTAGGTGACGCCGGTGAAGTTCAGGCCCAGTGAGGCATCGCGGGTCAGGGTCCAGGTGGTGTTGCGTGACAGCACGTCAATTTCACCAGCCTGTAGGGCGGCAAAGCGCTGCGAAGCGTTCAAAGGCGTCCACTTGACCTTGGTGGCATCGTTCAGAACAGTGGCGGCGACGGCCTTGCACACATCCACGTCGAAACCGGTCCAGTTGCCCTGGCTGTCGGCCGCGGCAAAACCGGGCAGGCTGGGGTTGACACCGCAAATGACCTGGCCACGGGCTTTGATGGCGTCCAGGGTCTTGCCGGCATGGGCCGGGGTGGCCGTCAGGGTGGCCACAGCGGCCACAGCGGCTGCCAGGGTGCTAAGTTTGCGCAGATTCATGGGCAATGCTCCAGTAAGTGAGGATTCAAAAAGAAAAGATGACAGTTGTCCTCGTGGACATCCTGACCGCGAACTTTAGCAGCACGGTTCCGGTGCGGCATCCGGGTTTACGCGCGCGCCCCATGCAAATTTTTCATAATTTGATTCTCACGGGGCTTTTGCGATGTTTTTGTTGAGCAAGTTCAATGCCACGTTACGCGATGCCATAACCGGCCCGCTCGGTCCCGGTCGTGACAGATCCGATGGACGGTTTCCCTGACCTCCCTTATTCTCTGGTGGCGAACCGTTCCGGCGAGCGCTTCGCTGCGTACGAGGAATCCCAAGCACCATGGACCCGACATCACACCTATCGCCTGCGGCCGCCCGGCCAGCCTTGCGCGCCCACCATCGTTTCTGGCCGCATCGCCTGCCGCATGCCATCACGCCCCCTGCCACCTCGCTGTGGGACAGCCTGGAGACCAGCGCGCGCCGCTACCCGCACAAGGCCGCCCTGGTGTTTTTCGGTCGCGTCCTCAGCTACGCGGTGTTGCTACAAAAAGCAGAGCGTCTGGCGGCCTGTTTACAAAGGCTGGGCGTGAATTCGGGTGATCGGGTGGTGCTGAACATGCAAAACTGCCCGCAGTTGGTGATCGCCCATTTTGCGATTCTGCGGGCCAACGCGGTGGTGGTGCCGGTCAACCCGATGAACCGCACCGAGGAGCTCAAGCACTACATTGCCGACCCCGATGCCCGGGTGGCCATCACCACGGCCGATCTGGCGGCTGAGTTGGCGCGCGCCAGTAATGCGCTGGCGCCGCCGCTGCGGCTGGCGCATCTGCTGGTCAGCCATTTCACCGACGCGTTTGACGCCGACGTCGTGGGCGAGGACGCGCCGCCGGCGGCCTGGGCCGACTGGCTGTTGACCCGTCATCCGACACCGGAGCTCGCCGGCGGCCAGGTGCATGACTGGACCGCGGCGCTGGCCGACCCGCTGCCGCTCGGGCCGCTGACGGCGTGCCCGGCCGACCTGGCCATCCTGCCTTACACCAGCGGCACCACCGGCCTGCCCAAGGGCTGCATGCACACCCATGCCAGCATCATGCACAACGCGGTCGCCAGCGGCCTGTGGGGCAACGGGTCGGCAGAAAACGTGGTGCTGGCGGTGGTGCCGATGTTCCATATCACCGGCATGGTCAGCATGATGCACTCCAGCATCCGCAGCGGCGCCACGCTGGTCCTGATGCCGCGCTGGGACCGCGAGCTGGCCGGGCGGCTGATTTCGGCCTGGCGCGTGACCCATTGGACCAACATCCCGACCATGGTCATCGACCTGATGGGCAGCCCGAACTTCGTGCGTTTTGACCTCTCCAGCCTGGTCTACATCGGTGGTGGCGGTGCGGCCATGCCGCAGGCCGTGGCGCAGCGGCTGTTCGAGCAATTCGGCTTGCGCTACATCGAGGGCTACGGCCTGACCGAAACCGCCGCCCCCTCCCACAGCAACCCGCCGGATGCGCCCAAGCAGCAATGCCTGGGCATTCCCTTCATGAGCACCGATGCGCGGGTGATCGACCCCGACACGCTGCTGGAGGTGCCGGTGGGCGAGCAGGGTGAAATCATCATCCACGGGCCGGAGGTATTTCAGGGCTACTGGAAGCGCCCGGACGCCACGGCGGCGGCCTTCATCACCTTGGAGGGCAAACGTTTTTTCCGCTCCGGCGATCTGGGTCATGTCGACGCGGACGGCTATTTCTTCCTGACCGACCGGCTCAAACGCATGATCAACGCCTCGGGCTTCAAGGTCTGGCCGGCCGAGGTGGAGGCACTGATGTTCCGCCACCCCGGTATCCAGGAGGCCTGCATCATCGCCATCCGTGACAGCTACCGGGGCGAGTCGGTCAAGGCCGTGGTGGTGCTGCGCGCCGCGCACCGCGGCACGGTCAGCGAGGCCGACCTCATCAGCTGGTGCCGCGAGCACATGGCGGCCTACAAGGTGCCGCGCGTGGTGCAATTTGTCGAGGCCCTGCCCAAAAGCGGCAGCGGCAAGGTGATGTGGCGGGCACTGCAGGAAGCCGAGGGCAGCTGATGGCTACCCGCTCGGCCGCGGCAGGCGAACTGGGCAAGCCCCTGGCGGGCTGGCGCCTGCGCCTTTACACCGTGATTTTCGAAGCCGATACCCGGGCCGGCCGCCTGTTCGACCAAGGCCTGGTGCTGCTGATCCTGTGCAGCGTTGCGGCGGTGATGGCGGGGAGCGTGCAGGCCATTGCGACGCCCTACGGTCGCACCTTTGCGGTGCTGGAATGGTTGTTCACCATCGCCTTCACCCTGGAATACCTGGCGCGCCTGGCCTGTGTGCGCCACCCGTGGCGCTATGCCCGCAGCTTCTATGGCGTGATCGACCTGCTGGCCCTGTTGCCAAGCTACCTGGCCCTGCTGGTGCCCGAGGTGCATGCCTTGATCGATGTGCGGGTGCTCCGCCTGCTGCGGGTGTTCCGCATTTTCAAGCTCACCGCCTACCTGGTCGAATTCCAGTCGCTGGGCCGGGCGCTGGCAGCCAGCCGGCGAAAGATTTTGGTGTTTTTGTCGGCGGTGCTGATGATCGTGCTGATCATGGGCACACTGATGTATGTGGTGGAAGGCCCGGCCAACGGCTTCACCAGCATCCCGACCTCGGTGTACTGGGCCATCACCACCATGACCACTGTGGGCTTTGGCGACATCACACCCAAGACCGATCTGGGCCGACTGATCGCTTCCGTCATGATGCTGCTGGGCTGGGGCACACTGGCGGTGCCGACCGGCATTGTCACCGCCGAGATGACCGCGCGCCGCATGGGGCCGACCCCCACCACCCGGACCTGCCAAGAGTGCCTGAGCGAGGGGCATCTGCCCGAGGCGGTGTTTTGTCAGCACTGTGGCGCCCGCCTCCCACGCTACATGACCGACGGCGCCGCTTGAGCCTGACCGCCGCCCCGACTGCGTCCGGCCCGACAATCACCCGCCACAGCCATTTCAACCTGGAGATGCCCATGTTCCGCACTTCGATCGCAGGCAGCCTGCCCAAACCAGCCTGGCTGTCTGAAACAGAAAAACTCTGGCCGCAGTGGAAGGCGCAGGGTGCCGAGCTGCAGCAGGCCAAGGCTGATGCCACGCTGCTGTGGATCAAGGCGCAAGAGGACGCCGGGCTGGACATTGTGGGTGACGGCGAACAGTCGCGCCAGCACTTTGTGCATGGCTTTCTGGAGCAGGTGGCCGGCATTGATTTTGAGCACAAGGTGACCATGGGCATCCGCAACGGCCGCTACGACGCGCAGGTACCGCAGGTGGTGGCAGCGCTGCAGCTCAAGGGCCGGGTCCACGCCTTCGAGGCCCAGCTGGCGCGCGCCCACACCCGCAAAAAACTCAAATTCACGTTGCCCGGCCCGATGACGATTGTCGATACCGTGGCCGACCGCCATTACGGCAGCAAGGTCGACCTGGCGTTTGCCTTTGCCGAGCTGCTGAACCAGGAGGCGCTGGCCTTGCAGGCCGACGGGGTGGACATCATCCAGTTTGATGAACCCGCATTCAACGTTTACATGCAGGACGCGGCCGACTGGGGCGTGCGGGCGCTGGAGCGCGCGGCGCGCGGCCTGACCTGCACCACGGCCGTGCATATCTGCTACGGCTACGGCATCAAGGCCAACCTGGACTGGAAGCAGACCCTGGGCCAGGAGTGGCGCCAGTACGAAGCCATCTTCCCGGCGCTGGCGCGCAGCAGCATCCAGCAGGTCAGCCTGGAGTGTTACCACTCCCATGTGCCGCCCGACCTGATGGCCCTGCTGGCCGGCAAGGATGTGATGGTGGGCGTGATTGATGTGGCCAGCGACGAGGTGGAGACGCCGGAGCAGGTGGCCGACACCATCGGATGGGCGCTGCAGTTTGTACCGCGCCAGCGTCTTTTTCCCTGCACCAACTGCGGTCTGGCGCCGATGCGCCGCGACATCGCCCTGCGCAAGCTCGAAGCCCTGGCCGCCGGTGCCGCGTTGGCGCGCCAGCGTTACGACCTTGGGTCTGAGCCTGCATGAGCCGGACCACTGCCGCTGCCAAGGCCGCGCCACCCGTCTTGCCCCGGGTGAAGCCCCAGGATGCCGGGCTGTGCCCGCAGCGGACCGAACGTTTGCTGACCGTGTTGCGATCCGAGGTGGCGCGACAGCGCCTGCCCGGCGCGGTGGCGGTGATCGCCCGGCGCGGTCAGCTGGCCCTGTGCGAAGCCGTTGGTGCGCTGGACCCGGCGACCGGCACACCCATGACGCCGGATTCGATCTTTCGCATTTATTCCATGACCAAGCCGATTGTCTCGGTGGCGGCCCTGATGCTGATGGCGCAGGGCGAGCTGCTGCTGAGTGATCCGGTGGCGCGTTACCTGCCGGAATTCGGCAAGCAGAAGGTGGCCAGCCTGGTCGACGGCGCCGTGCAACTGCAGCCGGTGCGTCAACCCGCCACGGTGCAGGATCTGCTGCGCCACACCGCAGGCCTGACCTATGAGTTCATGGGCAGCGCTCCGGTGCAACGGCAGTATGCCCAGGCCCGCATCGGGTCCCGGGAGCGCAGCAACGCCGCGTTTTCCCACGAGCTGGCCGCTCTGCCCCTCATGTTCGAGCCGGGCACCCACTGGGAGTACGGCCGCGCCACCGATGTGTTGGGCCGGGTGGTCGAGGTGGTCAGCGGCCAGACGCTGGGTAATTTCTTGCACAGCCGCATCTTTGCGCCACTGGGCATGACGGAGACCGGGTTTTTTGTGCCGCCGGCGCAGCACGCCCGGATCGCTGAGCCCTTCAGCCGTGATCCCGAGGGGGGCGTTCAAATGCGCGTGATTGACGTGCGCCAGCCGGTGGCGCTGGAATCGGGCGGCGGCGGGCTGGCGTCCACGGCGATGGACTACGCCCACTTTTTGCAGTTCATGCTCAACCGGGGCGAGCTGGGCGGTGTGCGCCTGTTGGGGCCGCGCATGGTGGATTTCATGACGGCCGATCACTTGGGTGACATCCCGGTGTTCGGCCCGGCCTCGCGTGCCTTGCTATCGCCCGGTCATGGGTTTGGCCTTGGCGTGGCGGTGCGCAAGACCCTGGGCGTGGCCAGCATGCCGGGCTCACCCGGCAGCTACCACTGGGGCGGCATGGCCGGCACCACCTTTTTTGTCGACCCGGCCGAAGAGCTGTTTGCCATCCTGATGCTGCAGGCGCCCAACCAGCGCGAGTACTACCGGCTGCTGTTTCGCAACCTGGTGTACGCGGCCCTGGACGACTGAAGCTCAGTCAATCGCCACCTGCAACACCAGCTTGCCAAAGTTCTCGCCGGAGAAGAGGCGAGTGAGCGCGGTGGGAAAGTTCTCCAGGCCGCTCACCACGTCCTCGCGGCTGGTCATGCGGCCGTCTTTGAGGTAGCCCGCCATCTCGGCCACCGCCAGGTGGTAGCGGTCGGCGTAGTCAAACACCACGATGCCTTCCATGCGCGCGCGGTTCACCAGCAGGCTCAGGTAGTTTTTCGGGCCCTGCACCGGTGTCGTGTTGTTGTACTGGCTGATGGCGCCGCAGATGACAATGCGGGCGCCCCGGTTGATGCGGGTGAGCACGGTGTCCAGAATGTCGCCGCCGACGTTGTCAAAGTAAATGTCGACGCCGGCCGGGCAGTGGGCCTTGAGGCCGTCGCGTACCGCGCTCGGGCCGGCCTTGTAGTCGATGCAGGCATCAAAGCCCAGCTCTTTCACCACCCAGTCGCACTTGGCCGGGCCGCCGGCTATACCCACCACGCGGCAGCCCCGGATTTTGGCCACTTGCCCGACGGTCTGGCCAACCGCCCCGGCCGCGCCAGATACCACCAACGATTCGCCGGCTTTGGGCTGGCCCACATCCATCAGGCCGAAATAGCCGGTCATGCCCGGCATGCCCAGCACATTGAGCCATTGCGTCCAGCTGCCCAGGCCGAGATCGATCTTGACCAGGCCCGCCCGTTTGAAGTCGGCCGGCGCCAGGTTCAGGTACTGCTGCACGCCAAAGCCCGCACTCACCGCGTCGCCGACAGCAAACCCCGGGTGCTCAGAGGCCACGACGCGACCCACGCCACCGGCGCGCATCACCTCGCCCAGGGCCACCGGCGGGATGTAGCTCTTGCCCTCGTTCATCCAGCCGCGCATGGCCGGGTCGAGCGACAGCGCCAGTGTCTTGAGCAGCACGCCGCCCGTGGCCGGCCCGGACACAGGCTCAGTGGTGGCTTGCCAGTTGGCAGCAGTAGGCAGGCCCACCGGGCGGCTGGCCAGGCGGATCTGGTGGTTGGTCAGGTGATCAAAGGTCATGGGTGGCGTTTTCTATAGGGAGGGCAGAACATGCTGAGTATCCCAAAACCCTTGTTTCATGGGGCATACGGCGTAATCAAGCGGTCGCAGCGCCAGCGCCAGCGCTCAGGCGCGGTAAGCTCGCCGTCCTATGACTCAATTGATTGCCCCGCCCGTGCTGACGTCCGCTGCGGCTTTGCTGCCCGCCCTGCGCGACCAGGGCTTTGCCGTGCTGGACGCAGCCGGCGTCAGTGGCCTCAGTGGCTGCCCGCTGCCCGACCTGTTGGCGCTTGTGCCATTTTGGGAGGATTTGCCGCCCGATCAACACTTGAAGGATGGTGGGCGCTACCGGCGCCGCCGGCACGCCTGCTTCGAGTTGGTCGGTGACGATCTGAGGATGGTACCGCACCGTCCCCATTGGCAGCCGCTGGCTTACAACGCCCTGCACGGCGGTATGCATCGCCTGTTTGAACCCATGGCGCCGGCCATGCTGGCTTTGCCGGCCTGGCGCCAGTTGCTGCTGTGGCTGGGCCGGGTAGCTTCGGCGCTACGCGGCCCGCAGCCCTGGTTTGTGGAGGCGCACCCGTTTCGCATTGACACCACCGACGGCATCGGCCGGCCCACGCCCGAGGGCGCGCACCGGGATGGGGTGGACCTGGTGGCCGTGTTTTTGGTGGGTCGGCATGGCATCAAAGGCGGGGAAACCCGGGTGTTTGAGGCCGATGGCCCGGCCGGTCAGCGTTTTACCCTGACACAACCCTGGTCGCTGCTGCTGCTTGACGATGCCCGAGTGATCCATGAGTCCCCACCGATCCAGCCACTGGAGACCGGTGCGTCCCGGGCCTGTCGCGACACGCTGGTGGTGACGCTGCGGGCCGGTGGCTTTCAGGGCCAGGATGCCCAGGGCGCTCCAGAGTGACTGAACCGGTCAGCGCTTGCGCAGGCCCAGCGCCATCACGGCCCCGACCACGATCAGCGCACCCAGCACCTGGACCGAGGCAATGGTTTGACCCAGAACCAGCCAGGCCAGGACGAGCGCAAAGACCGGCTCAACGTTCATGATCGCCGAGTTGCCCACCACCCCGAGTCGTGGCAAGACTGTGAACATGATGGTGAAGGCGGTGCCGTACAGCGCGGTCAGGCCGGCCAGCCCCCACCAGCCCGGCGCTGACAGCGGCAGCTGGAACCCATCCTGTAGCGCCAGGCTGGCCAAGGCCACCATGCCTGCGATCGCCATGGTGGTGAAGGTGCGCAGTCGGCCGTCGAGGTCGGCGGCCTCATGCTGGGTCAACACCAGTGCCAGCCCAAAGGTGGCCGCCGCTGCCGAGGCAAACGCGACGCCTGAGCCGATTCGCCCCCACTGACCGCTGGCGCCCAGACCCGAGGCAGCGCCCAACACGTCGAGCGCCAGGGCCAGGCCGAGCAGAATGACCGGCATCGCCACCAGCAAGGCGCGCTCGGCCCGGCGGCCATAAATCAACCAAGCCCACAGCGCGGTCCAGATCGGGTAGGTGTTGAAGGCCAGCAGCGCCAGCGCCACCGGCAGACGCGCCACCGCAGCGTACAGGCACAGGCTTTGCACGCCCACCAGCAGGCCGATCAGCGGCAGCATGCGGCGGTGGCGCGCAGTCAGCTGGAGGTTGACGCCCTGGGTCCACAACAACAGGCCGATCACGATGGCCGTGATGCCGCTGCGGAACACCACGGCGGTGGCGACATCGACACCGTGGTTGAAAGCAATGCGTGCCGACACATGGTTGGCGCCCATCATCAAGGCAATCAGCAGCAGGGTGGCGAAGGCGGTGCTGCTCAGGGCGCGTGGGGAGGTCATTGGGTGAGGGAGGTGGTGCCACCATTTGGGGCAACCTTGCGCCCGATTCATTGTAGGTTGGGGCGCCAGTGCTTGTGATCTCACCCTGATCCAGGTCAAGTCCGGTGGCGGGGAGCCCTGTCACACTGCCTGTTTCAAGGCAACGGGGAGCAGGGTTCATGTTCAAGCACATTCTGGTACCGGTGGATGGTTCGCCTACCGCACAATTGGCGGTTGCCAAAGCGATTGGGCTGGCCCGCGCCTTTGACAGCCGGATCACGGCGATTTTTGTGATCGATCCCTACCCCTTCACGGGGGTGGGAACCGATTTTGCCTACGGCCAAGCCGAGTATTTGACTGCCGCCAATGCCGAGGCCCGGGCCACCCTCAAGCTGACCAGCGATGCCCTGAAAGAGGCGGGGGTGCCGTTCGACACCTCGGTGGTCGAGAACCATTCGCCGTGGCGGGGCGTGGTGCAGACGGCAGAGGCATTGCCGGCAGACCTGATCGTGATGGGCTCCCATGGTCGCCGCGGCCTGGAAAAGCTGGTCCTGGGCAGCGTGACCCAGGCCGTGCTGGCACACACCAAGCGCTCGGTCCTGGTGGTGCGCGATTGAACTGATCGCTCAGGCGGTCCGCTCGAAGATGGCGGCAATGCCCTGGCCGCCCCCAATGCACATGGTGACCAGCGCATAGCGGCCGCCAATGCGTTCCAGTTCGTACAGGGCCTTGACGGTGATCAAGGCGCCGGTGGCGCCGATCGGGTGCCCCAGTGAAATGCCGGAGCCGTTGGGGTTGACCTTGGCGGGGTCCAAGCCGAGGTCGCGTGTGACGGCACAGGCTTGCGCGGCAAAGGCCTCGTTGGCTTCGATCACATCGAGGTCTTTGACCGTGAGGCCGGCCTTCTGCAGCGCTTTCTGGGTAGCGGGTACCGGGCCAATGCCCATGTACTTGGGGTCAACACCCGCGTGGGCATAGGCCACCAGGCGGGCCATCGGCTTGAGACCGCGTGCCTTGGCCGTGCCGGCTTCCATCAGAACTACGGCTGCTGCTGCGTCATTGATGCCGGAGGCGTTGCCGGCCGTCACCGTGCCGTTCTCCTTGATGAACACGGGCTTGAGTTTGGCCAAATCGGCCGCAGAGCAGTTGGGCCGGAAATGCTCGTCGGTGATGTAGGCGACCTCGCCCTTTTTGCTTTTCAGCATGACCGGGGTGATTTGGCTGGTGAAATAGCCGGCTTCGGTGGCGCGTTGGGCCCGGTTGTGGCTTTCCACCGCCAGTTTGTCCTGGTCTTCCCGGCTGATGCCCCATTTTGCGGCAATGTTTTCGGCGGTCACGCCCATGTGGATGGTCTGGAATGGGTCATGCAGGGCACCCACCACCATGTCCACCATTTTGGTATCACCCATGCGGGCGCCCCAGCGGGCGCTCAGGCTGGCGTAGGGCCCGCGGCTCATGTTTTCGGCGCCGCCACCGATGGCGATATCGGCATCGCCCAGCAAGATCGACTGGCTGGCCGAAACGATGGCCTGCAGGCCGGAGCCGCACAAACGGTTCACGTTGAGAGCCGGGGTGCCTTCGGCGCAGCCGCCATTCATGGCGGCCACGCGCGACAGGTACATGTCCTTGGGTTCGGTGTTGACCACGTGGCCAAACACGACATGGCCCACGTCCTTGCCGTCCACCTGGGCACGCGCCAACGACTCGCGCACCACCTGGGCGGCCAGCTCAGTGGGAGGGATGTCCTTTAGGCTGCCGCCATAGGTACCAATGGCAGTGCGTACACCGCTGACAATCACGACTTCACGGGACATGGGGACTCTCCTGTTCACAGTTGATGGTGGAAGTGCGGCGCACTCGCCGCGTCAAGCCGATGCTACTCAGGTAGCCTGACACCAAGCCGACAAGTGCGGCGCGCGCCTCAGTCGCGCACGTCGGCGACCGCACTGGCGCCAAAATCCGCCCGATTCAGCCAGGCCAGCACGCGGCTGGCGGCTTCTGCCGGGCTGCTGAGCTGACCGCGCGTTTTCAGGCCGATGAAATTGGCCTGGTCGGGAAAGGCATCAGCCTCGGCGCTGCGTAACTGCACCTGCATGTCCGTATCGATCACACCGGGTGCCAGCGAGCAGACTTTGGCGCCCTTGGCTTTGCGCGCCTCGTCGAGCGCCAGGCAGCGCGTGAAATGGTCCATGCCGGCCTTGGCCGCGCAATAAGCGGCTTGCGAGGCCATGGCGCGCCGCCCCAGCCCGGAAGAAATGTTCAGCACCTTGCGCGGCAGGCCCCAGGTTTCGGTGGCGCGCAAAAAGGCGGCGGTCAGTAGCAGGGGCGCTTCCAGCCCGACCCGCAGTGCCCGTGCGAGCTCGGCCGGGTCGGACGCACTCAGCGGCGCGATGCGCGGAATGGCGCCCGCGTTGTTGATCAGGGTGACCGTGGCAAGACTCGCGCAATCCAGAGTGCCGAGCCAGTCGCTCAGGGCGGCTGCCGCTTCCACGGCCCGGCTCAGGTCGCAGGGCCACTGGGTCAGCGTACAACCTCGCGCTGCGGCCTGGGTTGCCAGTGCCGGATTGGTCTGGCGCGACAGGCAGAGCAAGCGGTGATCCGGTGCCAGCAGCTGTTCGGCCATCGCCAGGCCCATGCCGCGGGAGGCGCCAGTCAGGATGTAGAGATGGTGTGTCATGGGGTTCCTTTTAGGGTGTGGCTAGCGACCGACGGTCAGAAGTCGGCGGTGCTGATAAATTGCAGAGGCTGCTCACTGACCGGGTGTGTGAAGGCCAGGCGGGTGGCGTGCAGCAGCAGGCGCGGTGCCATGGCCTGGCTTTCCGGCGTGCCGTACAAAGGATCGCCGAGGATGGGATGCCCGAGCGCCTGCAGGTGCACCCGCAACTGGTGGGAGCGACCGGTTTCGGGTTCGAGTTCGAGACGGGTCGCCTGCTGGGCACGGCAGCCACCGGCCAGCCGCCATCGGGTGACACTGGCTTTGCCCAGCCGGTGGTCAATTTTGCGAAGGGGCCGCCTGGGCCAGTCGGCGGCGATGGGCAGATCGATCACACCCCAATCTTGCTCGGGCCGTGTTGGCTGGCCGGCGACCAGTGCGACATAGCGTTTGGCAACCCGTCGCTCGGCAAAGGCCTGGCTCAGGATGCGCTGGGCGGCCAGGCCGCGCGCAAACAGCATCAGGCCAGAGGTGGCCATGTCCAGTCGGTGCACGACCATAGCATCCGGGTACAGCGCCTGCACCCGCGCGCTCAGGCAGTCCTGCTTGTCCAGACCGCGCCCGGGTACCGATAGCAGGCCGGCGGGCTTCTCCAGCACCAGCAAATCGGCGTCCTGGTGGATGACGGTCAGTTCAGTGTCCGTCATGGTGCCCACGTAACAGCCGCTGCACCGTGTCACACAGCTCGTCGACATCATTGGGCTTGTGAATCAGGGCGCGCGCGCCTTCGGCGACGGCGCTTTGCTCAATCTCAGCGGTCACATAGCCGGAAGCGAGTGCCACCGGCAAATCCGGTCGGATTTGCCGGGCTTCCCGCAACAGGTCAATGCCACAGTAGCCGGGCATGTTGTAGTCAGTCACCAGCAGGTCGAAAGCTTCTGGCCTTTCCCGCAAGGTCGCAGCGGCCTCGTGCGGATCGGTGAAAGTGCTGACGGCGAAGCCCCTGCGCGTCAGCGCCCGCGCCACCAAAAACACCAGGGCCTCGTCATCGTCCACGTACATCACCCGTTGTCCGTGGCCCTCGACCACCGGTGCACTGCGCGGTGCGGACGGCATGGCCACGACGGCCCCGCTCTGGCAGGGCGGAAAGTACAGCGTGAACACGCTGCCGGCGCCCGGGGCGCTTTGAACCTCCACTGTGCCCTCGTGCGTGCGCATGATGCCGTGCACCACGGCCAGGCCCAGCCCGGTGCCCTGGCCGACCGGCTTGGTCGTGAAAAAGGGCTCGAACACCCGCTCCACGGTGGCTGGATCAATGCCGCTGCCCGTATCACTGACCGCCAGTCGCACGTGCGGGCCGCGCGACACGCCGCGCCTGTGCGCCTGATCCGACCCCGGCTGCAGCTTGTGCGTGAGTTCTATGCGGATGGTGCCCCGCTGCGTTCCCAGGGCCTGGATGGCGTTGGTACAAAGGTTGAGCAAGGCCTGTTCAATCTGGGTGGCGTCGGCCAGCACGGGTGGCGTGCTGGGATCGAGCGCGACCTGCATGTCCACCGTGGGTGGCAGCGCGACCTTCAGCAGGCGCACCGTTTCCTCCACCACATCCGCCAGTCGCAGCGGTACGCGCTCGGGCGATTCATTGCGACTGAAGGCCAGGATTTGCCGGACCAGGTCGCGCGCGCGCCGGCCGGCCTTGTCGATCTCGTTCAGGCTCACCTGCGCCGAGGAGGCTGGACCGGCGTCTTGCTGGGCCAGTGCCACGTTGCCCAGAATGGCGCCGATGATGTTGTTGAAGTCGTGCGCAATGCCGCCTGCCATGGTGCCCACAGCCTGCATCTTGTGCGACTCGCGCAGCTGGGACTCCAGTGCATTGCGCTGCGCTTCAATTTTCTTGCGGGCACTGAGGTCGCGCGCAAAGATGGTGGTGGTGTCGCCATCGGGGTGACGCTCGAACGACACGCTGACCTCCAGCGCCAGTGTCTTGCCACTGGCGGACAGACCCGTGATCTCGCCCAGTTGGGCATGGGTGGTGAGGTGGGTGTAACTCAGCATCTGCATCGCATCAGGCAGGAAGCGTGCGAGTTCGCTGCCCAGCGCCTCCGACGAGGGGCATTGGAACAAGGCTGCCGCAGTCGGGTTGAAGATGGTGATGCGGTGGTCCCGGTCCACGCAGAGGATGGCGTCCAGCGAGGCGTTGATGATGGCAGCGAGCCGGCTTTGACTCAGTTGCAGTTGCTCATTGCCCTGCTTCAGCGCGGCGGCGCTGGCCTGCAGGGCCCGTCGTTCCGTGAGCAGTGGCCCCTGGTCAATGATGGCGCAAATAAAGTGTGCCAATTCATCTTGCGGGTTCTCGATGCGGGCCATGTGCAGGTCGCCGGTGAAGGTGCCGCCGGAGCCCGATGAGAAGACGACTTCAGTGGTTTCGCAGGTGCCGGTGTGCCGGGCATGGTCAAAAGCCTGCTTGACCCGGTCGGCATGGGCTGCCTGCACCAGGGGCAGCAAAAAATTCAGCGGCGGGTCATGCTCCAAGGGACGAAACAGCCGCAGCGCCATGGCGTTGCTTTCCAGCACCAGGCTGTTTTCATCGACCACCATCAAGGCCAGCGGCACATTGGAGAAGAGGGTCAAAAAGCGCTCGGAAGCTCCCTCGGCAGCGCTCTGGCTGTAGCGCAGCGCCTGGTTTTGAATTTCGAGTTCGGCCTGGTACTTGCGCAGGTTCTTGACCATCTGCGGCGCAGAGGCAGCAAGCACGGCAACACCCTGGCGCCGCGTGTTGCGCTGCAGTGTGGTGCGCCGCACAGGCTGAGCCCGCTCAGCCATCCTGGGTTTTGAGAGGCTTTTCACCCGATCACCGCCCGGTGGCGCATCATGGGCCGTCAGACACGGCTGAGCCAGCCTTGATCAGCCGCGCGATGGTGCGTTTTTGAGTTTGCCCCGGACCGGGATCACGGTCGTGACAGTCGGCCGCACGGCATCGGGCGAAACCGCCTTTGGGGGTGACGTGTCCTTCTTGGGCTTTTTCACCATCTTGTTGTTGTTTTGCTGTCCTTTGGCCATGGTTCATGCTCCTGGTTACGACCTCGGGCCGCTACGGCCCAGATCAGAGCCTCGATTATCGTGCGTCTGTGACCTCAGCCGCGCCCCTGTGCTTGAAGACGCTTACCGGCGTACCACAGCGTTACCCGGCTGGTAATCTGCGGCCTTGAGCGGACTGCGTGCCGAGATGTAGGCACGCAAGACCTCGGCATCGACGTAGCCGGTGTTGACATGGCTCCTGTGATCCGACATCTTGGGATAGCCGTCACCACCGGTCGCCTGGAAGTTGTTGATCACCATGCGGTAGGTCTTGGCGGCATCGAGCGGCTGCCCCTTGATGCGCACATTGCTCACCTGATTGCCCGTGATCTCGAGGCTGATCCCGGCAAACTGGGCGAAAGCACCGGAGCCGGCGCTCATCTTGGCGGCGGCCTGCAGGTAGGCCATGACTTCAGTCGCACTCAAATCCACTGTGCTCAGGGTGTTGCCAAACGGCTGGACCTTGAGCACGTCCTTGTAGGTGATCTTGCCTGCGGCCAGCGAGTCGCGCACGCCACCAGCATTCACAATGGCAAAGTCGGCTTTGGTCCGCTCCATGGCGGCCAGGCCGATCAGGATCGCCAGCGATGCCGGTTTGGTGCGTACCACCGCCCGATCACCTTCCAGCCGGCCGTCGCTTTCGCCAATTTCCACACCCAGCTTTTGCTGGCCGAAGGCTTGATACGGTTCGAGCAGGGCCAGCATGGCCTTGTCCTCAGCGATCTCCTGCGTGTAAGGCACCAGCGTGGTCTTGCCGTCGGCGCCCTTGACCGGCCTCTTCAGATTGACTGGAATCAATTTGTATTGGACCAGTTTGAACTCGCCATTGCGGTATTCGAAGTCGGCCCGGCCAACGTACTTGCCCCACTCATGGGCCTGAACGATCCAGGTGCCGTTCTGGCGGTCCGGCCGACATTCGGCGCCCGGCACGTAGGCCTGGTCCAACACGTTCTCGGCTTTCATGCAGGCGGGGTTTTGGGTATGGCCGCCAACCACCAGGTCAATGCCCTTCACGGCCCGCGCCAGTTCGACATCGCCCGGCGCCTGCGTGCCATGCCGGCCGTTTTCATAGTGGCCCATGTGCGTGGCAGCAATCACCACGTCGGCCTTGCTGCGCAGTTCCGGCACCACCCGCGCGGCCTCGGCTGCAGTGCTGCGGAACTCGATGTTTTTGACGTTTTCGGGCAGCACCATCTTGGAGGTGTCTTCGGTGGTCAGGCCCATCACGCCGACGCGCAGACCGCCCAGATCAAAGACCTTGTACGGGTCAAACATGCGCTTGCCATGCTCGTAGATGTTGGCAGACAACATGGGGAACTGCGCCAGATCGCGTTGCATGCGCAGGATGCCCAGCGGCTTGTCGAACTCGTGGTTGCCGACAGCCATGGCCTGGTAGCCCAGCAGGTTCATGCCCTTGAAATCGGGCACGGCATCCTGCAGGTCGCTTTCCGGTACGCCGGTGTTGACGTCGCCCCCGTCCAGCAGCAGGCTGTAGCCTCCGGCGGCCGCCACTTCGCGGCGGATGCCGTCAATCACGGTCTTGCGTGCTGACATGCCGTATTCGCCATCGCTGTTTCGCCAGAAGCGGCCGTGGTGGTCGTTGGTGTGCATCACCGTGATGCGGTAAGTCTTGTCTTTTTCAGGGCCGGCCTGGGGTCCGACGGCACAGGCGGACAAGAGGCTGAGCAGCAGCAATCCGAGGGCAGGGCGCGCGAGATTCATAAGGGTGTTCCGATCATCAGGACTGAGGGTCAATAACCGCAATTATGGCGTTTCCCGCACCCGGCTGACCTCCAGGGCGGTCACCGGCGCTGCCCGGTGGCCCCACGCGCCTCGCAGGTAGGTCAGCAGGGCTGCTGCATCTCGGTCGCTGAGTTGCAACCGAAAGGGCGGCATGCCGTAGGGTCTGGGATGCGTGGCTGTGGCGGGCGCAAAACCGCCCCCCATGAGGATCTTGACAAGGTTGGTGATGTCGCCCTGTGTCAGTGCGCGGTTGCCTGCCAGCGCCGGATAGGCGCCTGCCACGCCCCGCCCCTGGTCGCCGTGACAGCTGGCGCAATGGGTGTCGTAGAGGCGGGCGCCGGTAGCGCTGGCGTCCAATGCCGCGGCACTCTGCGGGCCCTTGACTGTGGGTGCTGCGGTTCCGGTGGTGTCGAGCGCGATCAGGTAACTGGCCATGGCCTGGCGATCAGCATCCGTCAGATGCTGGGTACTCTGGATCACCACCTCGGCCATCGGGCCGCTGGCCGTGGCGCGGTCGGTCATGCCGGTCTTGAGCCAGGCGCTGACCTCGTCGACTGACCAGTCGCCGACACCAGCCTCCTGGCCGGAGCGCAACGAAGGGGCGTACCAGGACTGCATCGGCATCCGGCCGCCGCGCAGCGCGTCGCCTTCCCGACTGCCGCCCAGCCGGTTGCGGGGCGTGTGGCACTCGCCACAATGGCCCAGTGTGGTCACCAGGTAGGCGCCCCGGTTCCAACTGGCGCTCATGGCCGGGTCCGGACGGTAGTCGGCCGGCTTGAAATAGAGCGCGCGCCAGGCGGCCAGTGCCCCCTGGGTGCCGGTAGGCCAGCGCAGCGTGTGCGGCGGCTGCGGCTGTCTGACGGGTGCCAGGGTTTGCAGGTAGGCGAACAGATCGTCCGCGTCGCTGCGGTGCATAGCGGTGAAACGGGTGTAGGGGAAGGCCGGAGACAGCAGACGGCCATCGCGCGACCGCCCGTTGTGCATGGCTTGCCAGAAATCGTCTGGCGACCAGTCGCCCAGACCCGTGAGTCGATCCGGGGTCAGGTTGCCGGCAAACACCGTACCAAAGGGTGTTTGGATGCCCCGGCCGCCAGCGAATGGCGCGCCATCGGTCGCGGTGTGGCAACCCAGGCAGTTGCCGGCGCGTGCCAGATAGGCGCCGCGCGCCGCAGCGCCAGTGGCGGTTGATGCCACCGGTTCGGCCGGAGGTGGCGGCGCACTGCCGCAGCGCGTGGTCGGATGGGCGGCTGGCAGCGGTGTTGCCGCTTGTGGACGGCTGTCTGTGGGCACGGATTGCGCGGCCAGCCAGTGCGAAACAGCGTTCACATCCGCAGCGCCAAGCCGCTTGGCCACGTCGGCCATACAGTCCGGTGCTTGGGCCGCCCGTTGCCCGGTTTGCCAGCCACCAAGCTGGGCATTCAGGTAATGCCGCGGCAGCCCGAGCAGCCCGGGTACACCCGGGAGCATCCCGGTCAGGCGCTCACCGTGGCATTGGGTGCAGGCGGGCAGTTGTCGGGCGGGGTCACCGCGTGTGACCAATTGACGGCCGCGCTCCAGCACGGCGGCTGGTGCCGTGGTTGCTGGGGCCGCCGGGTAGGGCACGTGCTGGCGGGCAAAGTGTTCGGCGATGTCCCTCAGGTAAGCGTCCGGCAGCGGTGTCAGCAGATGGGTCATCAGGCTGTACTGGCGCCGGCCATCCCGGAAGTGACGCAATTGCGCATACAGATAAGCCGCTGGTTTGCCCGCCAGACGGGGGTAATAGCCGTCAGGGCCGGCGCGTCCCTGTTTGCCGTGGCAATGGGTGCAGGCCCGCGCGCGTTCTGCCATGCTGTCCTCGAACGGGCTGGTTTGCGCCCAGGTGGGCGCCACCCAGCCGCCTAGGCAGCTCAGCAAGAGGGTACAAAGAATGCGGAACATGGTGTGTGGTTTGAAGCGACAATCCGGTCCCGCCAGTTTTTCCGGGCCCTGCCTGCCCGCGTATTGTCCATGTCCAGCCAGAGTTTGTTTCAAGTCCGGCCCGCTACACAGCGCGATGCCAAGGCCATTGCCGCCATCGATCGGGAAGAAGGCCTTCCCAGCCGCCCACCGGTCGATTGGCGGGAGGCGATCGAATTCAGCGAGCCGCAGGTCCAGGTGGTTCTCGATGGGGGCCAAGTGGTCGGTTTTGTCGGCTTCGACCGCAGCCGCGACAAGGGCACGCCACCGACCACGGGTGAAATCTGGGTGATTCAGGTGCTGCGCTCTCACTGGGGTCAGGGGGCCGGGCTTGCACTCTGGGATGCTGCGCGCGAAGGCCTGATCGAAGAGGGTTGCACCCAGGTCACCGCCTGGGTGCCGCTGCGCAACGAGCGCGCCATCCGTTTCCACGAACTTGCGGGCTTCAAGCGTGACATGACCACGGCCAAGACGGCGGTGGTCGGCGCGGTCAAGCTCGAAGAGGTGCGCCTGAGCCGCGCTTTGGGCTGATCATGTCCGGCGCACCACCACGCTGCCAATCGAGTAGCCGGCGCCAAACGAGCAGATCACACCCGCTTGGCCAGGGGCGATGTCCGCATGGTGCCGGTGGAAGGCGATGATCGACCCGGCCGATGCGGTGTTGCCGAATTCATCCAGAATCACGGGCGCATCGTTGGCGGTGGCCTCGCGCCCCAGCAGCTTGCGCGCAATCAACTGGTTCATCCCCAGATTGGCCTGGTGCAACCAGAAGCGCTGCACCTCGGTCGGCGTTAGCCCATGGGCCAGCAGGTGGTTGGCGATGTGCTCCGCCGCCATCGGGCAGACCTCCTTGAAGACCTTGCGCCCCTCCTGGTAGAACAGCTGGTCGCGGTCATCGGGGTTGCGGTCTTCACTGCGCGACATGAAGCCGGCGTTGTTGCGGATGTTGTTGGAAAAGGTGGTCAGCAGCCGCGTGCCCAGCACCTCAAACGCACCGGCGGGCGCTGCGTCCAGCCGCTCCACCAGCACCGCCGTGCACACGTCGCCGAAAATAAAGTGACAGTCGCGGTCTTTCCAGGCCAGGTGCGGCGAGGTGATTTCCGGGTTCACCACCAAAATGGCACGAGCAGCGCCGGTGCGCACGGCATTGAACGCCATGTCGATGGCAAACGTGGCCGACGAGCAGGCTACATTCATGTCGAAGCCAAAGCCCTGAATGCCAAGCGCGGTCTGGATTTCAACGGCCATGGCCGGGTAGGCGCGTTGCATGTTGGCGGCAGCGCAGATCAGTCCATCCACATCGGGCGCTGTTTTTCCGGCGCGCCCCAAAGCGTCGCTTGCCGCGGCGACGCCGATCTCGGCCATCAGCGATAGCGCCTGGTCGGGCCGGGCCTGCAGCCTGGGGTGCATGCGCTGCGGGTCGAGAATGCCGGATTTCTCCATCACGTAACGGCATTTGATGCCGGATGCCTTTTCAATGAATTCGACGCTGGAGGGCGGGACGGGTTGGCGCAGGCCGGCGCTGATCTCGGCCGCGTGCCGGCTGTTCTCCAACTCGGCATACTGATTGAAGGCGGCGACCAGTTCCTGGTTGGTGATGGTGTGCGGCGGAATAAAAAGGCCGGTGCTGCTGATGGCAACGCGATGCATGGGATGGGTCTCCGGTTGGGAACGGCTCAGACCTCGCCGCCAAAGGCACGGATGAGGTTGTCGATGTACTGCGCCACCATCCTGTCGAATTCGGCCTCGGCCAATGGCGCCACCACCATTTTCATGAGGCCGGGTAGTGGCAGTGTCAGTTCGCCCTCGATGTGCAGGGCGATCAGGGTGGAGGTCTTCTTGTCGCGGATGGTCCAACGGCCGGCTACCAGCGCGTTGCCCTCGCCCTTAACCGGGGTCCAGGTCACGGTGCCCTTCGGGCGGTTGACCACATAACGGGAGGTGTAGACGGTTTGCACATGGATTTGGCCAAGACCGATCTTTTCCATCTCCCAGCGGTAGGTGTCGGGGCTCAGTTCAACCAGCCTGTGCACCTTGGGAAAGTGGCTCGCCGACCGGGGGACATCGGACAACAGGTCGAACACCTCGGTGGCATTGGCCTTGACTTCGAATTCATAGCCCAGGTCGATGGTTATTTGGATGGTCATGGCGAGCGGCGCGATGGCGTCAGTCAAAGTATAGGGTGGCCCATCCTGCACCCGGCTCACTCGGCCGCGGTCACGCGCTGTAGCGTCAGCTGCAGCAGCCGCGCGTCGGCGCTGGCGCGGTGGCGCTGGGCGCCCCGCTCGCTGACGATCGCGGCCTTGACCGCGTGCCAACGGTCGGCTTGCTCCTCGCGCAGCAGCGCCCGCAGGCTCTCCAGTTTGAACCTGGGGCTGATGCCCGCGGCATCGAACAGTGCGGCCAGCCAACTGTAGTCGTTGGCCCAGCCATCTGAATACACCGTTTGCCCGTGCAGATGGTCGTTGAGCAAACGGGCCACTTCCAGCGCCGGGCGCCCGCGCTGCAGCAACAGCGGCCGGGGGATATGGTGCACCAGTTCGGCCTTGGCGTCCCAGTGGGTCCACCCCGGCTCCGGCTGGATCAGCGTGCAGACGCAATGCCCGTCAGCCAGGGCAAAGCCGACTTCAATCGGGTAGCTGTGGCGACCAAAGCCCGATGCTTCGATGTCCAGCATCGCTGGCAGCCCGACGGGAGGTGGATGCGAGGGCGCTATCATTCTGGCATCATATGCTTGGTTAGTACGGTTCCCGCTGCTGACTGTGGACGCGGTGGCAACCGTCGCGCCAGCTGAAAGACCAACCGAAGGGATGTCGTTATGTCCATTGATCCTGCGATTGCCCGGATGTACGCGGAAAATGTGCGCGCCAAGGTGATCCCCAAGGCGCACCCGACCAAGCTGGCCCCTGCGCTGGTGCAGAAAATCCGGGAGAAGGTACCGGTCTTCAAAGGCATGCCCTTGGATTGTCTGAACAGCACGCTGTTGCTGGGTGAGCACGTGACCTTCAAGGCCGGGGAGGTGGTTTTCAATGAGGGAGATCTGGGCGATTCTTTCTTCGTGCTGCTGTCCGGGCAAGTCGTGATTGAAAAAAACCAACAGGGACGACCGGTGGAATTGGCCCGCTTGGGCGTGGTCGATTGTTTTGGCGAAATGGCCCTGGTCGGCCTCGATGCCCGGTCGGCCACTGTGCGTGCACTGGTCGACACCGTGACCATGCGTTTTTATGCCGAGACGGTCGATGCCAATGTCACGAGTGCGAGTTACATCTACCGCAATGTCGCCAATATTCTGGCCAAACGGCTCAAGGAGTCGAGCATCAACCTGGCCAACATGACCGCCAAGCCGGCTTGAGGTCCGGTTGGCATGACCAGGGTCCGGCGGGCCACGGCAGCCCCTGTGAGTCAACCTTCTTGGTCAAAAAAAGCATCAAAGCCCAGCTCTGGCTCGAAGCGGCTGTTGCGGAAAACCAGTCGCGTGGGTCCGGGCATCGCCCGTGCCGGCGCAGAGTGGCGCGGGTCGCCGGGGTAGCAGGTGACCCGTGTGCCGTCCTGCTCAAACGGCTCGGGTGCGATCAGGGGTGGCGATTGGGCAGCCGCCGCCTGCAGCACGCTGTGCACATCGGGGTGGCGTGTCAGGTGCGTCAGGCTCATGATCTGTGGCGGCGCCAGTTCAATCTGATTCGCCCAGTACCGGCTCAGCGCAAGCCTTGGCGTGAGCCAGATGCTGGCGGTGGCTTCGTGGTCGTCATGCAGTGCGGTCTGGTGGGTCGGCATCGCTGCCACCAAAAACCGCGTGTCAAACCGCTTGTTCATCACGCTGGGCACCTTGGGCGTGATCCATCGCGACCAGGGCAGCAGCGCGCTGGTGGCCAAACGCAAGCCGGTGCGTGCCAGCGCCGTCGGGAAATCGTCGCCCGCTCGCAGCCGTTCGCGTGCCTGCAAGCAATGGTCAGCTGTGGCGCCGTGGGCCAACAAGATACCCGATTCTTCAAAAGCCTCGCGCGCCGCTGCGATAAAAACCGCCGCCGCCTCGACCGGTGACAGACCGGGCTCAGCCAGGCGCAGCTGCAGGGCTGCCGGGGCCTGGTCCAGCAGGCGCAAAGCATCGGCCCGGGCATCGGTGGCATCGACCTTGCCCCCCGGAAACACATGGGCGCCGCCCAGGACGTCCGACCGGCTATGGCGCTGGATCAGCAGCACCTCCAGGCCCTGGCTGCCGTCGCGCAGCAGCACCACCGTGGCCGCCGCGCGCGGTGGCGTGTTCACGCTCTGCGAGTTCAGTTCCATTCAGGGCTTTCGGGGGTGCACCATGGCAGTCCGGTACAGTGTTGGACGGGTTGGCCTGAGGCTAGCAGAGTCCAGGTCCTTGTCTTGTCACCAACAGTTCAGGAACAGTCAGATGAGAATTGATTTCAAGGGCCAGGTCGCCATCGTGACCGGCGCCGGCGGCGGCCTCGGTCGTCAGCACGCACTGGCCCTGGCCGCGCGCGGCGCCAAAGTGATGGTCAATGATTTGGGGGGTGCCAGGGACGGCTCCGGCGGTTCGGCCACGGCAGCCGAGGCCGTGGCGGCTGAAATCCGGGCTGCTGGCGGCGAGGCCCTGGCCAACAGCGCCTCGGTGACCGATTTTGCCGCGGTCGAGGCCATGGTGACGCAGGCCGTGGCGGCCTGGGGCCGGGTCGACATCCTAGTCAACAACGCCGGCATCCTGCGCGACAAGACCTTCGCCAAGATGGATCTGGCGGACTTTGAGCTCGTGATGGACGTGCACCTGATGGGCGCCGTGCATTGCTGCAAGGCGGTCTGGGGCCTGATGAACGCCCAAAAATACGGCCGCATCGTCATGACCACCTCCTCGAGCGGGCTGTACGGTAATTTCGGCCAGTCCAACTATGGCGCGGCCAAGCTCGCCCTGGTGGGGCTGATGCAGACGTTGGCGCTCGAGGGCGCCAAAAACAACATTCACGTCAATGCCCTGGCGCCCACGGCGGCCACCCGAATGACCGAAGGCCTGATGCCCGAGGCGGTGCTGGCGGCGCTGAAGCCCGAGGCGGTGGTGCCGGCCATGCTGGTGCTGGCCTCGCGCGAGGC
>JBEGOC010000062.1:0-4775 GCA_041182225.1 Pseudomonadota bacterium
CGGTGAAGGCCTCGAAGGCTTCGCGCGCCTCAGGTTCGACCCTGTCCCACCATGGCGTCTTGACAAAACAGAACCTGGGCGTCACCGGGGGCTCGCTGCGGGTCACCCGCCACAGTTGCCGTGGCGAAGTGCCCCGTGTGGCCGGGTCTTGCCCATCGTCGCCTGACAGGATCTCGGTGACCAGTGCAATGTCGTCGATGTCCCGCGCCAGCACACCCATCTGATCCAGTGTGGGCGACTGCTCGAAGACGCCTGTACGCGGAATCATGCCGGCAGTGGGCTTGAATCCATACACGCCACAAAACGAGGCCGGCCTCAGCACCGAGCCATTGGTCTGCGTGCCCAGTGCTACCGGCACTGCGCCTGAGGCCACGGCGGCTGCGGAGCCACTGGAGGATCCGCCCGGGCTGTGCCCCGGCGCGTGCGGATTGCGGGTGGGGCCTGGCGTGAAGGTGGCGAACTCCGTGGTCACGGACTTGCCAAAGATCACCGCTCCCGCATTGCGCAGGCGTCTGACGGCGGTGGCGTCGGTAACGGCATAACGCCCCTCATGGATGGGGCTGCCATAGGCGGTGGGAAAGTCGATCGTGTCGATGATGTCCTTCACCGCGACAGGGACCCCCCACAACGGCCCTGGCGCATCACCTCTCATGCGCTCGGCCTTGCGGTGCTCTGCCTGGAGCATCACGACCCGCTCATCGAGATTGGCAAAGGGTTCCAGGCGGGCCTGCACCTGCAGCGCATAGTTGAGGTGCTGTCGGTGGAAGTCTTCGACATCCATGCATCCATCGGCCAGCCAATCGCGCAGCCCTTGCGCAGTCATCGACTGAAGTGTGATCTCGGCGGTCATGCGGGCGCACTCACATTTTCTTGAAAATGTCCGGATTCACGACCGAGGTGTCGTTGGGGTCCACCGGAATCTCCGTGGCCTGATTGAAGAAGACGTCGGGCAGGTACGTCACCAGGGACGGCCAGATGTAGGTCATCGCCAAGGTCAGCACGACGATCCCGACAAATGGGAAGCATCCCTTGAAGATGGTCCACAACTCCACCCCCTTTGGTGCGACGCCTTTGAGGTAATAGGCCGACATCGCCATGGGCGGTGTCAGGAACGAGGTCTGCAGGTTGATCGCGATGAGTACCCCGAACAGGATGGGATCCACACCAAAAACCGGTAGCAAGGGCAGGAAGATCGGCACGAAGATGACGATGATCTCGCTCCATTCCAGAGGCCATCCCAGGACGAAGATGATGAGCTGGGTCAGCAGCAGGAACTGCACCGTCGAGAGGTTCAGGCCCAGCATGGCGTCCTTGATGATGTGCTCCCCTCCCAGATAGGAGAACACCGAGGCGAAGGTGGCTGCCCCCACGAACAGGAAGCACACCATCGCGGAGGTGCGCGCCGTGAGATAGACCGATTCACGCAGACGCTCCCAGGAGAAGGCCCGGTAAACGATCGCGAGCACGATGCCGCCCAGGGCACCCATGGCGGCGGCTTCGCTGGGTGTGGCCAGGCCCAGCAGAATGGAGCCCAGAACGGCCATGATCAGCGCGAACAGCGGGACAAAGGCCTTGAGCACCAGCAAGATGCTGTCCAGGACGCCGTATTCGCCGATGTCCTTGGGCTTGGGGCACAGGGAAGGATTGATGACGGCTCGCGTGATCACGTAGACGACGTACAGCGTGGCCAGCAGGAACCCCGGGATGAGCGCGGCGGCGTACATCTTGACCACCGAGACGCTGGCGGTGGCGGAGTAGACGATGAGCAGGATCGATGGCGGAATGAGGATGCCCAGCGTGCCCCCCGCGGCAATGACGCCAGTTGACAGCTTGGCGTCGTAGCCCGCCTTCAGCATCGATGGCAACGCGATCAAGCCCATGAGCGTGACGACGGCGCCCACGATGCCGGTGGCCGTTGCGAACAGGGCGCAGGTGACCAGGGCAGCCACGGCCATCGAGCCGGGCAGAAAGCGCAGGCCCACCTGCAGGCTCAGGAACAGGCGGTCCAGGATGTTGGCCCGTTCGATGATGTACCCCATGAACAAGAACAGGGGTATCGATATCAGCACGTCGTTGTTCATCACGCTGAAGGTGTTCTGCGTGAAGAGGTAGAAGATCCGGTTGTCCCAGAAGGCCTGCCCGGCAGTGAAGTAGGCGTAGTACCCGAACCCTATGCCCATGGCCATGAGCGTGAAGGCAATGGGAAAGCCAAGAAAGATGACGATGATGAACAGCCCCAGCATCAGCAGGGCAATGACGGGATCGCTCATGCCTTCACCTCCGAACCGTGTTTCGCCTGGAGGACCACTTCCAGTTCTTCGACGTCACCTGAACGGGCGGGCCACCGTCCGTTTCTGATGCACACGAGGCAGCGCATCACCTCCGCGATGCCTGCGGCCAACAACGTGAGACCGGCTGCAAAGATCAGCAGTTTCAGCGGCCACACCGGCACACCTGCGGGACTGTTCACGCTCGACTCCTGGATCCTGGCGGCCTCAAACGAATACGCTGCGCCGGTGAACACCATGGCCAGGACGCCCGGGAAATAGAAGAAGAAGTAAAGCACCAGATCCACCCGGGCCTGGGTCCGCGGTTGCCACTTGCGGTAGATGAAGTCGCCTCTCACATGTGACCCCCTCGACAGCGCGTAGGCCCCCGACATGATGAACAGCGCCCCGTAGAGCATGTAGCTCATGTCAAACGCCCATGCGGTCGGGTTGTTCAGCACATAGCGCATAAACACCTCGAAGCAGGTACTGGCGGTCAGCACCAGAACGCACCAGGCGAAGGCGTGCCCGATCTTCTTGCTGAAGACGTCAATGATTCGGATCCAGTGTTCCATCGAGTGTTCTCTTGGTCACGAGGAGGTGCTGTGCGGACCCCTTCGACGTTGCGTGCCGCAATCGCCGCGGGCCCATCCACAAAAAGAAACTGCCGGGGGTTGAATCCCGGCAGCAGGCTCGGCAAGGCTGCCGTGAGCGGTCGTCAGGCGGGCAGCTTGATCTTCTGCACGTGCTCGTAGGCCATCTTGTACTCGGCCTCGTTGGTGAAGTGATAGAAGCCCACGCGTCGTGCCCACGTGCTGAAGGAGTCATTGACCTCCTTGAACATGTCCACTTCCTTCTCCAGCTTGGCGACAACCTTGTCCCATGCCGCCAACTGGCCCTGGTAGACGTCCTTGGCGGTGCGGGAGACCTGAACCTTGTGCTTGACGATCAGCTCCTGCAGATCCTTGGAATACTGATCATGTGCAAGCGCGGTATTGGCCAGTGATGTGGCCTCGGCTGCGTATTTCAGGATGGCCTTGAGGTCGGGCGACAGGGCGTTGTACTTGTCCTTGTTGAAGATGATCTCGAAAAACTCCTGGGCCTGGTGGAACGAGCCCATGGCGTAGTACTTGGCCACATCCTGTGCCCCGAAGCGCATGTCAGCCGTCGGGTTGTTGAACTCGAAGGCGTCGATCACGCCGCGCTGCATGGCTGGCACGATTTCGCCGCCCGGCAATTGCGCCACGGCCATGCCCATTTCCTGCAGCATGTCGGCGGCCAGTCCAATCGTGCGGTACTTGAAGCCCTTGACGGCCGCAGCGGTCTTCGGCGGGCTGTTCTTGAACCATCCGAACGGCTGTGAAGGCATCGGGAACGCGAAGAAGCCGACAACGTTCAAGCCCAGCTTGGCGACGAGCTTGTCCCACAGTTGCTGGCCCCCGCCCTGATAAATCCAGGTCAGGCCGATATCCGGAGTGGCGCCGTTGACCGGGCCGGTGCCGAACAGCGACGCCACTTTGGACTTGCCATACCAGTACCCCGATACGTGATGCCCGGCATCCAGAACGCCCTTGCTGACGGCGTCCATGATCTCGAAGGTCTTCACCACGGCCCCAGTGGGCAGGTACTCGATACGCAGACGGTTGCCTGCCATCTGGTTGACGCGGTCGACGTATTGCTTGGCCATGTCGGTGAAGATTTCGTTCGGGCCCCATGCGCCCTGCATCTTCATGACCACCGGCGACTGCGCCACGGAAATCATCGGAAAGCCCGCCAGGGGAGCTGCAACGGCCGCTGTGGCTGCTTTGCCGAAGAAGTGGCGGCGGGTTCCGGTACCTTGAACTGGGGTGTCGGACATGACTGATCTCCTTGAAGCGGGGTGGCAAAGCTGAATGTTTCGTGTCTAGGACAAAACCTAGCCTCTCACTATGAGGTGTTTGATGCGATGCCGCAACTGGGTATAACCCGTAAGCTGGAGCCCGCACCTCGATCAACGTTCCGGCAGGCAGATTCCATCGAGCCATCGAGCCAGGTTCTGCGCTTCGGCGCGCGATGACAGTGCGTCATGGCGCAGCAGGAACTCCAGCGTCACCAATGCGGCGTCGACCGTCATCAGGGCCGTCGCTGCCACTTCGCAGGTTTCGCGAAGCGTCCAAAGGTGCAACTCGGCCACCTCCCCGTCCCGATTGCTGGGGATCTCGCCGGGATCCAGCCGCAGATCGAACACATGCAGCCGCTCGAACTGCCGACCCTCGGGGATGTCGCGGTCCAGTTCGATCACCCGTCCGGGCACCGCCCGCGCCATCTGCGCCGGGCTCAGGCCGGCCTCCTCGAAGCCTTCGCGTACCAGAGTCTGGTGCGGGGTTTGGCCGTGCGGCACGCCGCCCCCGATGAGGTTGTCCAGCAGGCCCGGGTCCGTGGCCTTGGTCAGGGAACGGCGGGCGATCCACATGCGCGCAGGCTTGCCGTCCTCATCGGCCACCCAGCCGTTGCAGTGCGCGCCCAGCG
>JBEGOC010000063.1:0-8160 GCA_041182225.1 Pseudomonadota bacterium
AGCTCAGCCATCAGCGCCAGCACCGGCTGCAGCGCTGGCTGCAAGATCCAGTCCGGGTCAGGGATGTCTTGCAGCATCGGGCGCAGGCCCTTGAGCTTGGAGTGCCGGGCCAGGGTTTGGATGCGTTGCAGGGCATCGGGTGCCAGCCCATCCACCCAGCCGACCACGCCCAACACGCTGGGGTGCTGGTCGGCCAGCGCCAGCAAGTGCGCGGTCTCGGCCTCGGTCGGCGCGGCCTGCACCAACATGCCGCCGGTCACACCCACGGCCCGGGCCTGCACTTGCCAATCGGGCACGTTCACATCGCGGTAGATCGGGCCCAAGGCCGGCGTCAGCCAGCCGTAGTCGCCGCGCGCGAGCTGCCAGCTGTGAAAGTGGGCGTCGATGAGCATCAGGCACCTGCGGGCGTGGGGGCATCAGCGGGCAGCAGGCCGGCAGTTCGCAAGGCCTGCCAGAAGCCGGCGGGAATAGGGTGGCGCAGCATGGCCACGGCGTCCTGCCATTCCGAGGCCTGGCGCGCGCCCAGCATCACCACCTCGACCGCAGGGTGGGCCAGGGGAAACTGCAACGCGGCGGCGCGCAGCGGCACGCCATAGGTGTCGCAGATCGCCTCCACCGCGGCCACCCGCGCCACCCAATGCTGCGCGGCCGGGCCATAGTTGAAACGCAGCTCAGTGCCGCCGCGCACGCCGGTCGCCAAAATGCCCGAATTGAACACGCCGCCCAGCGCGATGCGCACACCACGCGACTGGCACAGCGGCAGCAACTCCGCCAGCCCGCTGTGGTCGATCAGGCTGTAGCGCCCCGCCAGCAGCAGGCAGTCGATGCCCGCGTCGGAACGCATGCCGCGCAGCACATCCAGGCAGACCTGCACATCATTCACGCCCAGGCCGATGTGGTGCAGCAGGCCTTGGCGGCGCAGCGCGTGCAGCTCGGGCAGTGCCTCGTGCAGCACCTGTTGCAGCACCTGCGGGTAATTCGCACCGTGGTTGACGGCGTCGCAGTCGTGCACAAACACGGTGTCAAGCCGTGCCAGGCCCAGCCGCTGCAGGCTGTCTTGCACGCTGCGGCGCACCCCCGGCGCGGAAAAATCCCAGTGCTGGTTGAACGGCAGGCCGTCGACAAAGCCATTCTGGTCACGCCTGGCGGCCGGGTCGGGCGTCAACAGGCGGCCGACCTTGCTGGACAGGGCAAAGCCCCCAGTAGCCTGCCCGCGCAGCATCTGACCAAAACGCAGCTCGCTCAGGCCGTGACCGTAGTGCGGCGCCGTGTCCAAGGAGCGGCAGCTATCGGCCAGCGCAGCCTCGAACAGGGCCGCCACCTGGGCCTCGGGCACTGGCGCAAACATATTGCCCAACGGCGCACCGCCCAGGCCCAGCCGCAACCCGTGTCGGGTCGGTGGAAAAATCAGTGTGGTGGTCATTCGTGCATCCAGGTGTTCAGCGCGCCAGATAGGCCTGACCCAGGGGCCGGGCGCCATTGAGGCCACCGTAGCTCAGGCCACCGTGCCCGGGCGGCGGGTGGCCGAACCAGCGCTCGTCGCGCGCATCGGCCGCCGCCTGCCAGCGCACATCGCATGACAGCCGCACCTGGCCGCCGCCGAGCCGGTTGTCGCAGGAGCCGTGCAGGGTGAACATGTCAAACAACAGCACATCGCCGGCCTGGAACGCAGTGGTCAGCAGCCGGGTTTGGCGGCTTTGGGCAAAGGCGACCGCGTCTTCCGGGAACGAACCGGGCAGGCTGTCGCGGTCCACGTCGACGCCACGGTAGCGCGCGATCAGGTCCTCAAACCGGTGGGAGCCCTCCACCACCACCAGCGGCCCGGCGCGCAAGGGTACGTCGCCCAAGGGGATCCAGGCCGTGACCAGGCGCTGCGAGCCCCGGTTCATGTACACATGGTCAAAGTGCAGCGGGCTGGCCCGGCCCTGCGTCATGGTGCGAAGCCATAAAAAATCAAAAGGCGCCGTGGCGCAGCCCAACACCGCCGCCGACGCTGCAGCCAGCGCCGGGCCATGACTCAGGTGGCGCAAGGCGGGCGACTCACACACCTGTTGCCAAAAAGCGCCCAGGTCCGGGTGCAAGGCCGCGCGCTGGCTGTGGCCGGTGGCCACGGCGGCCTCGCTGGGCTCGGCAATCTCGCCCACCGCGGCCAGGCGCTGCAGTACATCGCGCCGCGCGGCCAGTACCGCCGCACGCGGCAGCGCTGCGCGCAGCAACACGTAGCCATCCTGGGCCAGTTGCTGCGGCAACTGGTCCAGGTGCTGGCGCCAGTCGGGCAGCTCGTGCAAGGGCCCCAGCAGGCTGGCCGGCACCGGGGCGCCGGCAATGAACGCCGCATCGGGCACGGAAACGGGTTCAGGGGAGACCAGGGACATAAGTGAAGTTTGAGGCCATACCGTTGACAGGCTGCAATTCCAGCTGATACTATTGCTAACATGTTAGTTCGTCAACAGCAATTGCCCTGAGTCGACCCTCCCCCATGCTCAAAGGTCTGTCGCCCCTGCTCACGCCCGAATTGCTGCACATTCTGGCATCGATGGGCCATGGCGACGAGATCGTGCTGGCCGACGCCAATTTCCCGGCGGCCACCCACGCCAAACGCCTGGTGCGCCTGCCAGGCCTGTCGGCACCGGCCGTATTGGACGCCGTGCTGTCGGTGCTGCCCCTGGACGACTTTGTGACCCACGCCGCGCTGACCATGCAGGTGGTCGGAGACGCCAGCAGCGTGCCGCCGGCGGTGGCCGAGTTCAACGCTTTGCTACGCCATCACGGTCAACCGGAGGCTGGTTCCCTGGAGCGCTTTGCTTTTTACGAACGCGCGGCCCAAGCTTTTGCGGTTGTGGCCACGGGCGAAGGCCGCATCTACGGCAACATTTTGCTTAAAAAAGGCGTTTTGGCCTTATGAGAGTAAGTTCAGTAGCTACAAAAACAGTAGCAAATGACGGCAGCACTGGTACCGGGCCGGATGCGCTCAGCCAGCGGGTGCGGGCTTACCAGGGCTTCACCCAGCAAATTCTCAGCGGCGCCATTCTGCCTGGCCAGTTCATCTCGCAACGCGAGCTCATGACCCTGCTGGACATGCCGCTGGGCGCCGTGCGCGAGATGATTCCACGGCTGGAGGCCGGCGGCCTGATCAAAACCGTGCCGCAACGGGGTTTGCAGATTGCCCATGTCGACCTCAAGCTGATCCGCAATGCCTTTCAGGTGCGCAGCATGATTGAGCGTGAAGCGGTGCTGGCCTTCGTGCAGAACGCCAGCGATGCCGAGCTGGCCGCCATTGACGCTTCGCACCGGCAGATATTGGCCCGTGCCAGCGCCGCCAGCACTACCGACGCCCAGCTGCTGGACGATGCCCAGGCCGTGGACTGGGGCCTGCATGACCGCATGGTGGACGCGCTGGGCAATGAGATCGTGTCCGACATCTACCGCGTCAACAGCCTGCGCGTGCGCCTGATCAAGCTGGAGCAGAGCGTCATCACCCCGGCCCGCCTGATTCCGGCGATGCAGGAGCACTTGAGCTTCATCGCCGCCCTGCGACAACGCAACGCGCCACAAGCCGCCGCCCTGCTGGACGCCCACATCAACAGCGCCCGTAGCCGGGTCATCAACACCCCCAACCCTTGAGGAGCCCCTTTTGAACCCTGCCATCCACGGCCTCTGGCCCGCCCTGCTCTTGCCCTTGCTGCCCAATGGCGAGCTCGACACCGCCCTGGCCATCGCCCATGCCAAGCGCATGCTTGAGGCGGGCTGCGACGGCGTCACGCTGTTTGGCACCACGGGCGAGGGCCCGGCCTTCACCGTTGCCGAACGACAAGCCCTGCTGGAGTCCATGCTGGGCAGCGGCATCCGCCCCGACCAGGTGGTGGTCACCACCACCGCCTCGGCGCTGGGCGACGCCATCACCCTGGGCCGGCACGCCACCCGGCTGGGCGTGCACCGCCACCTCTACATGCCGCCGTTTTATTACAACCAGCCACGCGATGCGGGCGTGGTCGACGCGGTGACGCAAGTCATTGAGGGCATTGGCAGTGACGCCATCAAGGTGCTGCTGTACCACTTTCCGGCCATGAGCACCTACAGCTTTTCGCATGCCGCGATTGCCGAGCTGCGGCGCCGGCACCCGACCCAGGTGGCGGGCATCAAGGACAGCGGTGGCGACCTGGACCATGCCCTGGCCTTGGTGCAGGCCTTTCCCGGCTTGGCGGTGCTGGTCGGCTCGGAACCCCATGTGGCCCCGGTGATGTTGAAGGGTGGCGCCGGCTCCATCAATGGCCTGGGCAATATCGCCCCCGGCCTGATGCGCCGGGTGATCAGTGCGCCAGCCCAGGTCAGCCCGGAAGACACCCAGCTCATGAGCGCCCTGCTGGCCCTGCTGTCGGCCAAGCCCGGCATGCCGTTTGTCGGCGTGTACAAGGCCATGCTGGCCGAACAGACCGGCGACGACCGCTGGCTCGCCATGCGCGCGCCGCTCAGTCCTCTGGATAACACTGAGGCGCAAACCGTCAGACAGGGGTATCGTGCGATTGGCGCACTGCTTGCCCGTGTTTGAATCCGCCACCTGAATCCATCACTTTCAACCCAAGGAGACCCTGCATGACAACCCAACAACTCACCCGCCGCACCCTGCTTGGCGCCACCGTGGCACTGGGCGCTACCGCTACCCTGCCCGCCCTGGCCCAGAACAAGGTGGTGCTGCGCATCTCGACCCCGGCCGTACCGGAAGACTGGCACGGCAAGATGTGGACCGTCTTCAAAGAGTCGCTCGACAAAAGCGCCCCCGGCGAGTTTGACGTGCAGATCAACCTGAACGGCTCACTGTTCAAACAAGGTACCGAACCCGCCGCCATGGCGCGCGGCAACCTGGAACTGGCCGCCATTTCAGCCCAGGACATCGCCAAAATCCTGCCCGAATACTCCATCTTCACCGCCGGCTACCTGATCCGCGATCCGGACCACCAGCAAAAAGTGTTCAACGGCCCGATTGGCGCCGAAATGTACAAGGCCGTGGCCGAGAAAATGGACGTGCAGATTCTGGGCATTGGCTACCTGGGCAGCCGCCAGGTCAACTTGCGGGAAGCGCGCAACGTCAAAACCCCGGCCGACCTCAAGGGCGTCAAGCTGCGCATGCCCGGCTCCAAAGAGTGGCTGTTCCTGGGCGAAGCCCTGGGCGCCACACCCACCCCGTTGGCCTTTGGCGAGGTTTACCTCGGCCTGAAAACCGGCACTGTGGACGGCCAGGACAACCCCCTACCCTCGGTGCGCGCCGCCAAGTTCTATGAAGTCACCAAGCAAATCGTGCTGACCAGCCACCTGACGGACGGCATCTTCATTGCCATCTCCAGCAAGAGCTACAACGCCATGAGCGCAGCGCAAAAGCAGAAGGTCAACGCCGCCACCCAGGCTGCCATTGCCTTCAACAACGAGAACCGCATCAAGGAAGAGGCCCAACTGGTCGACTTCTTCAAGAAAGAAGGCCTGCAGGTCAGCACCCCGGACGTGGAAGCCTTCCGCAAAACCGTGCAGGCGGCCTACCAGAACTCCGAGTACGCCAAGGTCTGGCCCAAGGGCCTGGTTGATCGCATCAACGCTGTCAAGTGAGCCTGGCCCGCTGGCTCAAAGGGGCCGCCAACGCCATCGGTGGCGGCCTGTTTCTGATGCTGTTCGCGGTGTTCGTGGTCCAGATCACGGCCCGCTTCGGCTTCAACAAGCCCATGGCCTGGACCGACGAGGCCGCTGTCATCCTCTACATCTGGACGATTCTGTGGGCCGCCGCCTTCATCGTGCCCGAGCGCGAGCATGTGATGTTTGACCTGGTCTGGAACAGCGTGGGCCGCCCGGCGCGCAAGCTGATGCGCATCACTGGCAACCTGCTGGTGGGCGGCCTGGCCCTGGCCAGCGTGCCGGCCACCTGGGACTATGTGCATTTCATGGCGCGCGAAGGCACCCCTGTGCTCAACCTGCCATTCATGTGGGTGTTTTTGCCCTTTGTCTTTCTGATGGTGTCCCTGACGCTGCGCTGCGCCTGGGCCATCTGGCAGGCGCTGCAGGGCCGGGGCCTGGACGCGGAGTTGAACCTGTCATGACCACCGGTATTTTGATTTTGGCCGGCGTGCTGGTGGCCGGCATGCTGCTGCGCATGCCCATCGGTTTTTCGATGCTGGCCTCGGGTGTGGCCTATCTGTTGGTCAAACGGCAGGACGTCGGCCTGGTGGCCGAGCAGGTCGGCAACGGCCTGTACAACAGCTATGTGTTGCTGGCGGTGCCCTTGTTTGTGTTTGCCGCCAACATCATGAACGCGGGCACCGTGAGCGAGCGCATTTTTGATTTTTGCCGCATCCTGGTCGGGCGCATGCGCGGCGGCCTGGCGCAGGTGGACATTCTGGTCAGCGTGATCTTCTCCGGCATGAGCGGCAGCGCGATTGCCGATGCTGCCGGGCCGGGTCTGGTCACCATCCGCCAGATGCTCAAAAAACCCGGATACACCCGGGGCTTCGCCGGCGCCGTCGTGGTGGCCAGCGCCACGCTGGGCCCCATCATTCCGCCCTCGATCCCGATGGTGATTTACGCCCTGGTGTCAGGCGCTTCGGTCGGGGCCTTGTTCCTGGGTGGCGTGGTGCCGGGCCTGCTGATGGCGCTGCTGATGATGCTCGTGGTGTACATCATGGCGGTCAAACGCAACATGCCGCGTGACGAACCAGTCCCACGCGGCGAATGGGCAGGTTTGATCCTGCGTGGCGCCCTGCCACTGTCCATGCCCATCGTGCTGCTGGGCGGCATCTACTCGGGCGTGTTCACCCCCACCGAAGCCGCCGCCGTGGCCGCGCTGCACGCGCTGGTGCTGTCGGCCTTTGTGTTCCGGGCCCTGACCTGGCGCAGTTTCTGGGGCGTGGTGCTGGAATCGACCCGGGGTAGCGCGGTGATCACCGTCATCCTGGCCGGCTCCTTCATGCTCAACTACGCCTTTACCGCCGAGGGCGTGCCGCAAGCCATGGCCCAGTGGGTCGACAGCATGCAACTGTCGCCCACCAAATTTTTGCTGCTGGTCAACGTGATGTTTCTGGTACTGGGCTGCTTTTTGGACGTGTCGGTGCTGTTGCTGGTGTTTGTGCCGATGCTGCTGCCAGCGGCCAAATTGCTGGGCATCGACCTGGTGCATTTTGGCGTGCTGGTGGTGCTGAATATGATGATCGGCCTGATTCACCCGCCCTTTGGCATGCTGCTGTTTGTGACCAAGGCACTGACTGGCATCCCCATTGGCGAGATGATGAAGGAGGGCTGGCCGTTTCTGGTGATGCTGCTGCTGCTGTTGGTGGCCATGACGTTTTTCCCGCAAATTGTGTTGTGGTTGCCCCAGACCATGGGCTATGGCGTGCCCAAATAGGCCAAAACTGACATGACGCAGCCTGGCCCGGCCTTCCTGCGCGGCATCGTGCCGAGCATGAACACGCCGTTTCTGGCCGACGGCACGCTGGACCTGGTCGGCATCCGGCGCTCGGTTGACGCGGTACTGCAGGCTGGCGTGGCCGGCATGCTGATCCTGGCAGTGGCCGGCGAAACCGCCAGCCTGACCCTGGCTGAAAAGCGCCTGGTGGCCCAGACCTTCCTGGCGCAAGCGGCCGGCCGGGTGCCGGTCATCATCGGCTGCAGCAGCGCCGAGCAGGCTGACCGCCTGGCGCTGGCCGCCCTGGCCCGTGAACTCGGGGCACCGGTCATGCTGTGTCAGGCACCCGCCGGTCTGAACGGGGCGGCGCTGGTGGCCCAGATGGCCGGCCTGGCCCAGGTTGGCCCGCCCGTGTTGATGGTGCAGGACCTGGACTTTGCCGGCCCCGGCCTGCCGCTGGACGACATTCTGCTGCTGCGGCAGCAGTTGCCGGCATTCCAGTGCCTCAAGATAGAGGTGGCCCTGCCCGGCCCCAAGTACTCAGCGGTGCTGGCAGCCACCCAGGGCGCGCTGCATGTCAGTGGCGGCTGGGCGGCAGCGCAAATGCTCGAAGCCCTGCACCGGGGCGTGCACGCCTTCATCCCCACCGCCATGGACCCGATCTACGTGGCGATTTACCGGCACTTTCAAGCCGGCAACGTGGCCCAGGCCCGTGCCCTGCACGAGCAGCTGGCCCCAGTGCTGGCCTTTTCCAACCAGCACCTGGACACCAGCATCCG
>JBEGOC010000064.1:0-11448 GCA_041182225.1 Pseudomonadota bacterium
CTGGAAGCTGGCTTCGGGCCAGGCCTGGTGCAGGCGCCAGGCCGACAAGGGCGGGCAGACCACGTCGTAACGGCCCTGAATGATCGCCGCCGGCAGGTGCCGGAGGCGGTCCACACCGCGAATCAGCTGGTCATCGCCCAAAAACGCCTGGTGGCGGTAGTAATGCGCCTCCAGCCGGCCCACGCCCAGCGCCACCGCGTCGCTGCCAAACTCGTCGGCCACCTCGGGGTGCGGCAGCAGGTGCAGGCAGCTGCCCTCATAGCGGCTCCAGGTGCGCGCCGCCTGCAGGCCTTCGGCCGGGTCGGCGCCACACAGGCGTTTGGTATAGGCGCCCAGCAGATCGGCCCGCTCTTCAGGCGGAATCGGCGCCACCAGCCGGGCATGGGCCTCCGGGAAAAACCAGCGCATGCCATTGAGGAACCAGTCCAACTCGGGCGGGGTGCACAAAAAGATACCGCGCAGGACAAAGCCGGTGCAGCGCTGCGGGTGGGTCTGGCCGTAGGCCAGCGCTAACGTCGAGCCCCAGGAGCCGCCGAACACCAGCCAGCGCTCAATGCCCATGAGCTCGCGCAGGCGCTCGATGTCAGCCACCAGGTGCGGCGTGGTGTTGTCTCGGGTCTCGCCCAAGGGGGTGGATTGGCCGGCGCCGCGCTGATCAAACAGCACGATGCGGTAGAAGGCCGGGTCAAAAAACTGCCGGTGCGCCTTGGACAGGCCGGCGCCCGGGCCGCCATGCAGAAACAGCACCGGCACCCCCTGCGGGTTGCCGCATTCCTCCCAGTACAGGTTGTGCAACCCGTCGACCGCCAGCCTGCCGCTCCGGTAGGGCTCGATCGGCGGGTACAGCGGGGTGGCGGATGGCGGCGTGGTGGGCGGCGGGGCGGATGGGCTGGAGGTCATGGCACTGGCTCACGGTAAAGCCCGGATTTTGCGCCCGCATCATCATTGCCTCTATCAATCGGTTAGTCACTTTCAATTGGCAGAAATTATTAACAATCCCTATCATTCGTCCTGTGTTGATTCATTCAATCTATCTTCAACCGGAGTTCACCATGACCACCTCACAGCGTCCCGCCATCAAGACCCTGGCCAACCTCGAAGCCGCCTTTGCCGGCGAGTCAATGGCGCACATCAAGTACCGCTATTTCGCCAAGCTGGCGCGCGAAGCCGGCGATGAGGAGACCGCCCGCACCTTTGAGGCCACTGCCGACCAGGAAGTGATGCACGCCTTCGGCCACCTCGACCTGCTCTACCCCAAGGCCAGCATGACGCCGGCCAAGGCACTGCAAATCGCCATCGACGGCGAAACCTATGAGTACACCGAGATGTACCCCGGCTTTCGCCAAACCGCCGAGGCCGAGGGCAACGCCGCAGCGGTGGCCGAGATGGACGCTCAAATCGGCGAGTCCCAGGCGCACGCGGCACAATTCAGGGCCACGCTGGAGAAAGCGCAAAAACGGTTTGCCGCCCTGGCCAAAGTGGAAGAGCGCCACGCCCGGCACTACCAGGCGCAGCTGGACAAGCTCAGCGCCTGAGTTTTTGCTACTGTTTAGATAGCTAGATCATCAATAAAAACGTGGCCTAAGGCCCGATTTTTCATATTTTTTGGAGTTTGACATGAAGACCTGGATTTGCATTGTGTGCGGTTTTATCTATGATGAAGCAGCTGGCCTGCCGGGCGACGGCATCCCCGCCGGCACACTGTGGGCCGACGTGCCCGCCGACTGGACCTGCCCGGACTGCGGCGTGGCCAAGGCCGACTTCGAAGCGGTCGAGATCTGAGCCCTGGCTGGCACCACCATGAGCCACCCCCTGATCGTCATCGGCGCCGGCCTGGCCGGCTGGACCACCCTCCGCGAATTCCGCAAGCTCGACGCCGACACCCCGGTGACGCTGATCACCGCCGACAGTGGTGACTTTTACGCCAAGCCGACGCTCTCCAACGCCATGGCCCAGCAACGCGGCCCGGCGCAGCTGGTCACCACGCCGGCGGCGCGCATGGCGGAGACGCTCAAGGTCAACCTGCTGGCCCACACCCCGGTGCTGGCGTTTGACCCGGCCCAACGCCTGGTGCGCACCGGCCAGGGGGCGTTGCCCTACCGCGACCTGGTGCTGGCCACGGGTGCCCAAGCGATCCGGCTGCCGCTGGCCGGCGACGCGGCCGACCGCGTGCTGTCGGTCAACAGCCTGGACGACTTTGCCGCCTTTCACGCCCGGCTGCTGACCGAGCGCGCGCCCGAGGCCGCCAAGGCCAGGGTGCTGATCATGGGCGCCGGGCTGATCGGCTGCGAGTTTGCCAACGACCTGGCTGGCTCTGGCCATCCAGTGCAGCTGGTCGATCCGGCGGCCGCTCCGATCGCAGCGCTGCTGCCGGCCCAGGCCAGCGCCGAGCTGCAGGCGGCCCTGAGCGGCCTAGGGGTGCAGTGGCACTTTGGCACCACGGTGACCGCGGTCAACCACGGCGAAGCGGGCGCCCTGCAAGTGACGCTGGCCAACGGCCAAACCCTGGCGGCCGATCTGGTGCTGAGCGCCATCGGCCTGCGCGCCAACACCACGCTGGCGCAGGCGGCGGGCCTGCACTGCGAGCGCGGCGTGGTGGTCGATGCCAGCCTGCGCAGCAGCCAGCCGCACATTTACGCGCTGGGCGACAACGCCCAGTACGCCGGCCATGACTGGGATCAGACCACCAGCACGCCCGTGACCGGCGGCCGCACCCTGCCCTATGTGATGCCGATCATGAACGCCGCCAAGGCCCTGGCCGCCACCCTGAATGGCACCCGCACCGAGTTGGTTTTCCCGCTGATGCCGGTGGCGATCAAGACGCCGGCCCTGCCGATTGTGGTCGCGGCGCCAGCGCCGGGCACCGCCGGCGGCTGGCACAGTGTCTCGGCCGGGGTCGGGCAGTATTGCGATGCGCAGGACCAGGTTCGCGGCTTTGTGCTCACCGGCGCGCAGACCGCGCAACGAATGGCCCAAAGCAAGCTGGTGCAGCTCTGAGCCGCGCGCCGGCTCAGTTCAGCAGCGTGGCGTAAACCAGGCTCTGGCCCCTGTTGACCTCAATCACCCGGCCCAGCACATCGGTGGCCCGGTTGTACTCACCCACGCTGGCGGGCTGGTACATCGGCGGCAGGACGGCCAGGGCACGGCTGCTGGCCGCGCTATCGCGCCCGGTCATGCGCTGGCGGTCGATCTCGCCTTGCAGCACCTGCAGCAGGGCTTGGGTCCGTACCGGGCACAGCCCGAGGTCGGCCGGCGGGGCCAGGGCCAGCGGCGAGTCAGGGATGGGTTTGAAGGTTATGGCCCGACTTTGCCGCAGTTCGCGCCAGGCACGGCGGGCCGGCACGGCCGCCATCCTAGGGTTTTCCCGTACCCGGCATTACAATAGTTGCCCCACAGCAAGAACAACCGGTCGCCTTTGGGTTGATACTGGTCGCAGCAGGAGACAAATATGCCCGAAAGCACCCTCAACACCGAAGAAAAACGCGCACAACTGCGCCGCGCGGCGCTCGAATACCACGAGCTTCCGACCCCGGGCAAGATCGCCATTGCCGCCACCAAGCAACTGGTCAACCAACGTGACCTGGCCTTGGCCTACTCGCCCGGTGTTGCAGCGCCCTGCGAAGAGATCGTCAAAGACCCGAACAGCGCCTTCAAGTACACCAGCCGTGGCAACCTGGTGGCGGTGATCACCAACGGCACGGCGGTGCTGGGGCTGGGCGACATCGGGCCGCTGGCGGCCAAGCCGGTGATGGAGGGCAAGGCCGTCCTGTTCAAGAAGTTCGCCGGCATCGATGTGTTCGACATCGAAATCAACGAGAAACACGACCTCGACAAGCTGGTCGACATCATCGCCTCGCTCGAACCCACCTTTGGCGGCATCAACCTGGAAGACATCAAGGCGCCCGATTGCTTTTATGTCGAACGCCGGCTGCGCGAGCGCATGAAGATCCCGGTCTTTCACGACGACCAGCACGGCACCGCGATCGTGGTCGGGGCCGCGCTGCTCAATGCGCTCAAGGTGGTCGGCAAAGACCCACAGCAGGTCAAGCTGGTGACCTCGGGCGCCGGTGCCGCCGCGCTGGCCTGCCTGGGCCTGCTGGTCAAGCTGGGCATTCCGCGCCAGAACATCTTTGTGACCGACCTCGCGGGCGTGGTCTACGAAGGCCGCACCGAGCTGATGGACGAGGACAAGATCGTGTTCGCCCAAAAGACCAGTGCGCGCAGCCTGAGCGACGTCATCGAAGGTGCCGACATTTTTCTGGGCCTGTCGGCCGGCGGCGTGCTCAAGCCGGCCATGGTGCAAAAAATGGCGGCGCGTCCGATCATCTTTGCGCTGGCCAACCCCAACCCGGAAATTTCACCGGAAGACGTCAAAGCGGTGCGCAGCGACGCCGTGATGGCGACCGGCCGCACCGACTACCCGAATCAGGTCAACAACGTCCTGTGTTTCCCCTACATATTCCGCGGCGCGCTGGATGCCGGCGCCTCCACCATCACGGTCGAGATGGAGATTGCCGCGGTGCATGCCATTGCCGAACTGGCGCAGGCCGAGCAAAGCGAGGTGGTGGCCGCCGCCTATGCCGGTGAGGAACTGGCCTTCGGCCCGGAATACCTGATCCCGAAGCCCTTTGACCCGCGCCTGATGATGAAAATCGCGCCGGCGGTGGCCAAGGCAGCCGCCGACAGCGGCGTGGCGCTGCGCCCGATTGCTGACCTGGACGCCTACCGCGAGCGCCTTCAGAGCTTTGTCTATGCCTCCGGCACCACCATGAAACCGATTTTTGCCGCGGCCAAGAAGGCGCTGAAAAAACGGGTGGCCTACGCCGAGGGCGAAGAAGAGCGGGTGCTGCGCGCCGCGCAAATCGTGGTCGATGAGGGCCTGGCCATGCCCACCCTGATCGGCCGGCCGGCGGTGATTGCGGCTCGGGTCGAAAGGTTCGGGCTGCGCCTGCGTGCCGGGATCGACTACGCCGTGGTCAATGTGGAGCAGGACCACCGCTACCATGACTTCTGGCAGACCTACCACCGCATGACCGAGCGCAAGGGCGTGACGCGGCAGATTGCCAAGATCGAAATGCGCCGGCGTCTGACCCTGATCGGCGCCATGCTGCTGCACAAGGGCGACGTCGACGGGCTGATCTGTGGCACCTGGGGTACCACGGGCCTGCATCTGCAGTACCTGGACCAGGTCATTGGCAAGCGCGCCGGGGTCAACACCTATGCCTGCATGAACGGGTTGCTGTTGCCCGACCGGCAGCTGTTCCTGGTCGACACCCATGTCAATTACGACCCGAGTGCCGAACAGCTTGCCGAGATCACCACCATGGCGGCGGAAGAAATGATGCGCTTCGGCATCCGGCCCAAGGCGGCCCTGCTGTCGCACTCCAACTTTGGCAGCAGCAGCCAACCCAGTGCCCTGAAAATGCGCGATACCCTGACCCTGTTGCGGCAGAGCGCGCCCTGGCTGGAGGTGGACGGCGAAATGCATGGCGACGTCGCGCTGGACGGCAAGGCTCGCGCCGCCCTGATGCCCAACAGCACACTGGCCGGTGATGCCAATCTGCTGGTGCTGCCCAACATCGACGCCGCCAACATCGCCTACAACCTGCTCAAAACCGCCGCCGGCGGCAACATCGCCATCGGCCCGGTGCTGCTGGGCGCGGCCAAACCGGTGCACATCCTGACCGCCAGCACCACCGTGCGCCGCATCGTCAACATGACGGCGCTCACGGTCGCCGACGCCAACGCCAGCCGCTGAGGCGTAGTTGGAAAGCGGGTACTAACTTTGGGGTAAGTTGCCCGCTTTTTTTGTGCTTAATTTTTGAGCATTCACTTGCTTTTTTTCAGCAAATCCACGACACTACGTGGATTGAGGTTTCCGGGTAAACCCGGGTGTTGTTTTAGGTCAAACCATGCAGCGGTCATCAGGCATTAAGTGGGTACTTACCGGCTTTTTGCTCGTTGTGCTCAGTGGTTTCGGTGGGGTGCAGGCCAAGGGACCGGCGCCCGGCGAGGCCCAGGCCACCATCACGGTGGCCGAGTTGCCGCGTCAAGGCGCGCAAACCTATGCCCTGATTTTGCAGGGCGGTCCGTTCGCCTATGAGAAAGATGGCACGGTGTTTGGTAACCGCGAGCGGCTGCTCCCGGCCCAAAAGCGGGGTTACTACCGCGAGTACACCGTACCAACGCCGGGTGCGCGCACCCGGGGCGCCCGGCGTATCGTGTGTGGCGGGCAGCAGGCCAAGGCACCGGAAACCTGTTACTACACGGCCGATCATTACGCGAGTTTTCGCCGGATCGTGCCCTGAGTTGATGTGGCTATTTTTTTGAGAGTGAACCAGTGATGAGCACCCTACTTCGTCAGGAGTCGGAGGCACCGAAAGTTGCCTCCACCGACACGCCCTTGCGGGGCGTGCGGAACAACATCGTGCAGTCGATCCGCGCCTTTCGGGTGCAGGAACTGCAGGATGCCGCCCAGACCCTGGGCCAGCATTTTCTGTATGCCAATCTGGCCAATGCCCAGACCAAGCAGGAGGTGCTGGACCTGATCGGCCAACAATTCATGCTGTCCTCGCATGTCGGCAAGAATTTTGATGCGCTGTACGACGGCATGACCGACCCGCTGCACAAATCGGGGCCGCAACCCGGCTTCATCGTGGTGCTGGAACATATCCCGGCCAACGCCCGCTTCGACAAGGAGGCGCGTGAGCAACTGCTCGATATCTTCCGCGATGCTTCGGATTACTGGGGAGACCGGAAAATACCGTTCCGATGCTTCTATTCTTTTCTGTAGCCCGTTCTGCACACACCAGCCAAGCAGAACGGGCGAACGAGGCAAAGAGCGACACCACCATCAGCCCGGCCGTGCCCGGCATTGAGGTGACCAACGAGTCCGGCGAAAAAATGCCGACCGACAAGCTGATTGACGTGTCCCCCTTGGCGCTGCGCATGAGCAGCCCCTTCAACGCCGGCTACTGGCTGACGGCCGCCTGAGCCGCCACCGCGCCAGTCATTCGCGTACAGGCCCACTTCGGTGGGCCTTTTCATTGGCCCGGCCCGGCGTCTGAGCGGCCGGCGCCTGCTCAGGCGCCGGGCTGCTGCAACTGGGCAGCCAGCGCCAGAAACTCGGCCACCGGCACTTCTTCGGCACGGCGCTGCAGGTCAAACTGGCCGGCAAAGGCTTTGGCCTCCAGCCAACGGCCCAAAGTGTGGCGCAGCAGTTTGCGGCGCTGGCTGAACGCCACCTGCACCAGCGCGCTCAGGTGGGTCACGTCCAGCGCCAGCGGCTGGGCGTGCGGCACCATGCGCACCACGGCGCTGTCGACCCGGGGCGGCGGCTCAAAGCTCTCCGGCGGCACGGGCAGCACCGACACCATGGCATAACGCCACTGCAGCATCACGCTCAAGCGCCCATAGGCAGCCGTAGAGGGTTCGGCCACCATCCGGTCCACCACCTCTTTCTGCAGCATGAAATGCTGGTCTACGATGCAGGTCACATGGGCGAGCAAATGAAACAGGATGGGGGTGGAGATGTTGTAGGGCAGGTTGCCCACCACTCTTATTTTTGTAGCGCCAACCCCTTGTGCCAATTGGCTAAAGTCCACTTTGAGCACATCAGATTCGATGACGGTCAGCTGCGGGTTCTGGCGCAGGCGCGCGGCCAGGTCGCGATCGAGCTCGATCACCGTCAGTTGACCCAGCCGCTCGACCAGCGGTTGCGTCAGCGCCGCCAGCCCCGGGCCGATCTCCACCATCGGCTCGCCTGCCCGCGGCGCGATGGCGGCGACGATGGCGTCGACGATACCGGCGTCAGACAGAAAGTGCTGGCCAAAACGCTTGCGCGCGATGTGTTTCATGCCGTGCGGACCGGGCGCCCGCAGCGGCTCATTGCGCCGCCTCGCGCAGCTCGACATAGGCGCGCCCGCGCAGGTCCTGCGCCCAGACCGGGTAGGCCTCGTCGAGTTTGCGCTCGCGCAGCAGGTTACGCACCGCCTCGCGCTGCTCGCGCTGGCTGGTTTCCACCTGGCGCCGCTCCAGCAGCTGGATCAGGTGCACGCCAAAGCGCGACACCAGCGGTTCGCTGAGCTGACCGGGCGCCAGCTGGTTCATGACCTGCTCAAACTCGGGCACGAACATGCCGGGGCCGGCCCAGCCCAGGTCGCCGCCTTGGGCGGCACTGCCATCCTGCGACACCTCGCGCGCCAGCACGGCAAAATCGGCCTGGCCAGCCTGCAGCTGTTGCCGCAGCGCCGCCAGCCGGTCGCGCGCCGCCGCCTCGCTGAGCTGCGGTCCGGGTCGCAACAGGATGTGCCGCGCCCGGCTTTGCGTGGTGGCGCTGGGCAGCGGCAGGCCGGCCGCCGGACGGTCCAGCAGTTTGAGGATGTGAAAGCCCGCGCCCGAGCGCAGCAAGCCACTCACCTCGCCGGCGGCGAGCTTTTGGGTGGCCTCGACAAACAGCGGCGGGTAGCGCCCGACCGGGCGCAGCCCGAGCTGGCCGCCATTGGCCTTGTCGGCGGCGTCCGACAGCTCGCGCGCCAAAGCGGCAAAGTCTTCTCCGGCGCGCACCCGTGCCAGCACGGCCTCGGCCCGAGCCTGCCGCGCGGCGATCTGCTCCGCGGTGGCGTCGTCCGGCACCGCGATCAGGATCTGCGCCAGGTTGATCTGGCGGCTGGCGGGATCGGCGCTCGCCTGCGCCTGGCGCAGGTACTGGTCGATATCGAGCTCCGACACCCGGGCGCGCGGCTCCAGCTCGCGCTCGCGCAGACGGGTCAGCACGATCTGGTCGCGCAACTGGGCACGGAACTGGGCGAGTGACACGCCTTCAGCGGCCAGGCGACGGCGCAATTCAGGTAGCTCCAGCTGGTTTTGCCGGGCAATGGCCTGCTCGGCGACGTCGATGGCAGCATCATCGGCGCGCAAGCCGGTATCACGCGCCAACTGCAACTGCACCCGGTCGTTGATGATGCGCTCCAGCACCTCGCGGGCCAGCTCGGCGCGCGCCGGGATGGGCCGGCGTTGCTGGGACAGCTGCTGGCGCACGCGCTCGATATCGACCTGCAACTCGTTGTTGGTGATGGGCTCGGAATTGACCACCGCCACGATGAAGTCCGCCGCACGTTGTGGTGCGGCTACGGGCAAAGGCTTGGAGGCCGGCAGGGTCAGCTGGCTGGATGGCTGCAACAGCAGCCCCTGCGCCTGCAAGGAACAGCTGGCCGCCAGGGCAAACAGCAGCGGCACAAAGCGGGAAATCATCATGGTTCAATCATAGTTGTTGAAGCGGCTACTCGGGCTGCTGCCCTCACGCAGCAGCTGGTAACCGGGAATGTTGCTCTTGAGGGTCTGCAGCGGGTTGACACCCAGCCTGGTGAAACCGACAAATTCGAGCTGAAACATGATGCGGGTATTGGCCGATGAACTGCTGGTCTGCACCCGCTCCACCGCCACCCGGCCGAGCCAGCAGCAGGCGTCGTACTCCAGGCCAAGCACGGCATTGACCAGGCGGCTTTCGTTGACGCTGTAATTGAGCCGGCCCACGCTGTACCAGCGGTTGCCGCCCTGGCCGCGCCCGGGGCCGAGATCGCGGCCGCGGTCGCCCCAGAGGTCATTCACCGGCCACTGCCAGCCCACATCCACCTGCTCGCTGACGTCGCGTTGGTACCGGTAAGCGGCAGACACCACCCGGTACAGGCCCGGGCTGTAACGCGCTCCGGCCGTGGCGCGCACCGGTAAATCGGTACGGGCATTGAACTGCACCGAAGTGTCAAAGGCCCAGCGGGGGTCCCAGTTGACGCTGGCACCCAGCAGCAGGTCGCTCAGCCGGTCGGCTACCGCAGCGCCACCGGGCAGCGTGACGTTCTGGTCCGCGAAGCGCAGGCGCTGCGCAATGCCGACCCGCGCTGCCTCGGCGCCAGTGTCGGGGTCAAGGAGCCGGCTGGTCACGCCCAGCGTCAGCAGGTTGCTGTCGGCGATGCGGTCATTGCCGACAAAGGCGTTCTCGGTGAAGATGGTGGCAAAACTGAAGTCGTTGGCGCCCGAGTCGTAGTTGGGCAACAGGCTCTGGTCACGGTAGGGCGTATTGACGTAGAAGGCACGCGGCTCCAGCGTCTGGCGCAGGCTGCGCCCCAGCAGCGCGGTGTCGCGCTCAAACACCAGGCCGGTGTCCAGGCTGAAGGTGGGCACCAGCCGGCTGGCGGCGGTGGCGCCATTGGCCAGCGGGGTGTCAAACTGGTAGCCGGTGGCGTGCAATTGCAGCTTGGGCGTGACAAAACCGCCCGGCATCAGCCAGGGCCTCGCCAGCTGCAGCGCGCCGAAAACCCGTTCGCCATTGGGCTGGCCGGTGAGCAGCCGGTCTGACGCAAAGCGCGTGTAATCGGCATCGACCAGCAGGTCCAGGCCGGCGGCAATGTCGCTGCGCTGGTAGCGGCTGGCCAGTTGCGGCAACCGGTCATAGGGCGGCACGATGGGCGCAGCCGAGTCCTGCAGCGTCTGCCATTTCAGCGTGCGAAGGGTGTTGGCGAAATTGCCATCCGACCAGCTCAGGGTGGCGTCGTTGGCCAGCAGGCGCTGGGTCAGGGTGCTGCTGGCCCGGGTGAAGTCGCGCCAGTAGTCGTCGTCGCTGACCCGGTTCAGCGACAGGCCCAGCGTCATGCTGCCGGCACCAAACGGCCGCGCCAGCGTGCCGCTGTGCCGCGCCGCCAGGCCCCAGCGCGTGCGGCTGCGCAGCGGGTCGTCCGGCATCAGGTCCCAGCGCAGCTCGCCGCTGTAGTCGGCCTCCAGATAGCGGAATTCGGTCGCCAGGTTGAGGCCGCGCTTGCTCATGAAGGTGGGGGTCAGCGTGGCATCGCGGTTCGGCGCGATGTTCCAGTAATAGGGGACCGACAGTTCAACGCCGTTGACGTTGTCCAGGCCGGGCGTGGGCGGCAGGAAGCCGGACTTGCGCTGATCGCTCAGCGGAAAACTCAAAAAAGGCACGGGCAGCAGCGGCACCTGCATGAAACTCAGCACCGCGCCCTGGGCCACGCCGACGTCCTCCTCGGTGTCGATCTGAATCGAGGCGGCGCGCAGCACCCAGTCGGGCAGCCAGCCAGGGCCGGGTTGGCGGCTGCAGGTGGTGAGGCTGGCGTTGCGAACCACCGCCCGGCTCTCATCCAGAAAATCGACCCGGTCCGCCTCGCCGTGGGCATTGTTGTTGCGCAGCTGGTAGCGGGGCTGATTGAAGAACCCCTCGAAGGCATCGAGCCGCAGCTCGAGCGAGGGGCCTTCATAGACATTGCCCCCTCGGTTGATGCGCACCTGGCCGCGCGCCCGTGCCAGATCGTCGGGCTGCTCGTACTCCAGCCGGTCGGCGCGGATCTGCATGTCGCCGCGGCGCAGCTGGGCCGCACCATCGATAACCAGCTCCAGATCGGGACGCCCGTACAGGCGTTCACCCGAGACAAAGGTCGGCAA
>JBEGOC010000065.1:0-18378 GCA_041182225.1 Pseudomonadota bacterium
GCCATCCGGCAGCGCCGGTCAAGCGAGGCGCTGCACGCGATGGCTGACCAGCTTCGCAGCACTTTACAGCCGCTGGTACAGGCCATCCTGGCCTGGCTGCCTGCTGAGCCCCTAACGCAGATGGTTGTCGTCGTGGACGAGGTGGCCCTGCGGCGGGTCTGTGCACGGCTGCGCGAGCTGTGCGCCGAGATGGACTCCGGCGCCGAGGATCTGCTCAACGAGCATGATGCACTGCTGCGAAGTGCCTTTCCTGATGACATGCAGGCGATGGCAGAGGCCATCTGAGGGTTTGTCTTTGACCTGGCCATCGCGCAGCTGGATGGGGCCCTGCAGGCTCGGCGCATCGACGCGTGATTTGGAGTGTCCCACCAGGCTAGCGATCAGCTTGCGCCTGTACGCGCCGACACAGCGGCATCGAGTTGCTCGACGGCCAGGTCAAAGTCAAAGGTGTGGACGGCCGCCAACACGGCCGGTAACTGTAGCGGGTAGGCCGCAGTCAGAAGCGCATGGTGCCGCTGCAGGCAGTCGTTGGCCTCGAAGTCCATTTCTGACAACAGCTGGCGCAGGTGTTCGGTCACCTCGGCCAGTTGAACCTCGTCAATGAATGCGCCCGTTGCGCTGGCCGTGCCATTGGCGGGCGATGTCCCGGCGGCCACGCGAGTGGCGATCGCCACCACCAGCGGCTCCACGCAACGCTGTAGGGCCAGCAGCCGAGGTTGCAGTGCCTCGAGGGACTCGCCAGCCTTGAGTGCCTGTTCCAGCTGGCCCGCCAGTTCCTGCACCGTCGAGGCGCCGATGTTCCCCGACACCGCCTTGGTGGTGTGGGCCAGGCGGATGGCAGTCTCGCGGTCGTCTGCGGCCAAGGCAGCGTTGAGGGCGGCGACTGTGCCCGCTTGACTGGCCGCGTACCTTTCCAGCATGGCGACGTAGCGCGGCACCTGGCCCAGCACGCGTTTGAGGCCCAGCACGGTGTCGAGGCCTTCAATACCGTCAGGCAGTTGCGGCTCGGCTGCGCCGGATGCTTCGGGCAAGGCGGTCCTTGCAGCGTTGCTGCGGGCCGCAGCCCATGGCGCAAGGGATCCATGTGCGCCGACAGCGTCGGACGCTCGCGGCTTGAGCCAGGCCCGCAGCGCACGCCACAGGTCTTCCGGGTCGATGGGCTTGATCACCACGTCCTGCATGCCTGCTGCCAAGCAGCTTTCGCGGTCTTGTTGCATCGCGTTGGCGGTCATTGCCACGATGGGCAGTTGCGCAGCATTGAGCGACTGCCGGATGCGCTGGGCGGCCGTCACGCCGTCCATCACCGGCATCTGCATGTCCATGAGCACAAGGTCGTAAGGTTCGGTCGCGGTCGCCACTTTGTCCAGAGCCAGTTGGCCGTTCTCGGCGATTTCCACCACGAAGCCAGCGTCTGCGAGCATCTCGCTGGCCACCTGCTGGTTGAGGTCGTTGTCCTCCACCAGCAGCAGTCGGGCACCACGCAGGTCTGGCATGACGCCGCCAGAGATAGGGCCGTCCTTCAAAGCCTGCAGGGCACTGCCGTCCAGTCCTGAGTTGGTCCGGTGATGACCGTGGGCCTGGCCGATGCCGAGCCGGGCCGTGAACCAGAAGGTGCTGCCCTGGCCCGCTTCACTCTCTACGCCGACCGTGCCGCCCATCAGCCCGGCGAGCCGTTTGGAGATGGATAGGCCCAGCCCCGTGCCGCCGTACCTGCGCGTGGTAGAGGTGTCGGCCTGCTGAAAGCTCTGGAACAGCTTGGCCAACTGCTCCGGCGTAAGCCCAATGCCGGTGTCGGTCACCGCACCGTAGAGCAGCACCGCACTTTCGGTCTGCTCGCTCACCCGCAAGGTCACGTTGATCTGCCCGTGCTCTGTGAATTTCACCGCGTTATTGGCGTAGTTGATAAGGATCTGGCCTAGCCGCAATGGGTCGCCGACCAGAACCTCTGGCACGTCGTCGGCCACATCGAACGTCAGATCCAGTCCCTTAGCCAAAGCTTTGTCGCCGATCAGGTTGGCCACGTGTTCGAGCATCGGGTCCAGGCGGAAGGCCACATGCTCCACGTCGAGTTTGCCGGCTTCGATCTTGGAGAAATCCAGGATGTCATTGATGAGCCCGAGCAGGTGCTGGCTCGAGGTCTGGATCTTGCCCAGATAGTCGCGCTGGCTCGGTGTGAGTTCAGTTTTGAGCGCCAGATGGCTCATGCCCATGATGGCATTCATGGGTGTGCGGATCTCGTGGCTCATGTTGGCCAGGAAATCGCTCTTGGTCTGAGCGGCTGCTTCGGCCGCCTTGCGGGCTTCCACCAGTTCGGCCTCTTTCTGCTTGCGCCAGTCGATGTTGGTGGTGCAGCCGCGGAGCCCGATGAACTGGCCCTGCGGGTCATGAATGGGCATGGCCGAGACGCTCACCCAGCTGATGTGCCCGCTGGGATTGACGTGCCGATACTCAAAATTCGAGAAAGGCTGGCGCATGGCCGCCAAGCGGCGGAACTCTTCCGCGGCCACCACGGCACCCGTATCGGCCGACGGGCTGGCTTCCCAAGGGGTGCGGCCAATAAGACCTTGCATTTCCGCTTGTCCAAGCCCTCGGCCCCAGTATTCGGTGTAGCGGTATTCGGCATCCATCTCCCAGTGGCGATCGGCACCCACTTGGGCGAAGTCGATCATCCGCTTGTTCGACGTCGTGAGGGCAAGGTTCAAGATCGGCAGTGGCAGCAACAAGGTGTACAACGCCACAAGCATCATCACGGCATCAGTACCCGGCCGGCCGGGAAATAAAACCGGCATACCGATGCCCGCGTCGCGCCCAAAAATCAGCAAGGCGACCAAGGTGACGAAGGAAGCGCCGAATGCCCCGGCTGCACGCATGCCGGCCACCATGGCGACAGCCGGGAGGATGCCAAGAAAGGGAAAGGCCGTGGAGATGGGTTTTTGAGTCAGACAGGCGACGGTAGCCAGCAGCAGCCAGTAGGTGGCCGCCAGCACCAGCATGGCCCGCTGCGGATGACCCCGTTGGCACAAGCGGCGCGCTGGGAGGATCATCAAGATCCCGAGCAAGGTCACCAGGCGGATGCCCGGTGCATTGCCAAAGGCCTGCGGCAAAACCAAGGCGATGCCCAGCACCAGCAGCAGGCTTGCCAGGATATGGTCGATGAGCCGGCGGGTGAGGGCGACCGAATCTGACTTGCTCAGCCCGACCACAGAGGATGCCGTGGATGGGTAGACTGAGTCCGTTGCGCCGGGCACCGGATCAGGCTGACTAGACGCTTGGTTTTTCAACAATGTATCGCCCGCAACAGCTGCTGTGACATGCCGTGTCTTCCTGGCCGGCCGCCACAAAGTATAGGTGCTCCGCCCGCTGGTGCCATCTCTGGCGTGGGCGGCTCAAAGCAGCCGGACCTTGACGTTTTTGCCCTTGATCTTGCTGGCGTTGAGCTTGTGCATGGCGTCCATAGCGATGTCGCGCTGCACCGCGACGAAGGTGGTGAACTCGGTGACGTTGATCTTGCCGATTTGCTCGCGGGTGTAGCCGGCGTCTGCGGTCAGCGCGCCCAGCACGTCGCCGGGGCGGATTTTTTCTTTGCGCCCGCCCAGAATCTGCAGTGTCACCATCGGCGGTTGCAAGGGGCCGCTGCCGCCGGGTGTCAGGCTGCTCAAGGGGTGCCAGGCCGATTCGCGGTGTTGGTACTGCTCGATGCGGCCGACAAAGCCCATCTCGTGCAGGCTGGCCAGGCTCAGCGCCAGGCCCGACTCGCCGGCGCGGCCGGTGCGGCCGATGCGGTGCACATGCACCTCGGGGTCGGGCGTGATGTCGACGTTGATCACGGCTTCGAGCTGACTGATATCAAGCCCGCGCGACGCCACGTCGGTCGCCACCAGCACCGAGCAGCTGCGGTTGGCAAACTGCGCCAGCACCTGGTCGCGTTCGCGCTGCTCCAGCTCGCCGTACAGCGCCAGCGCGCTGAAGCCCTGTTGCTGGAGCGCGCCGACCAGGTCTTTGCACTGCTGCCGGGTGTTGCAAAAGGCCAGGGTGCTGACCGGCCGGAAGTGGTTCAGCAGCCGTGCCACGGTGTCCAGCCGGTTGTCGCGCGTGACCTCGTAATAGCGCTCTTCGATCAGGCGCTCGGCCGGCGGCGCCTGCACCGTGATTTGCAGCGGTTCGCGCATGAACTGGGCGGCCAGCTTGCCGATGCCCTCGGGGTAGGTGGCCGAGAACAGCAGGGTCTGCCTCTCCATGGGGCACTGCTTGATGACGGTGGCGATGTCGTCAAAAAAGCCCATGTCGAGCATGCGGTCGGCCTCGTCGAGCACCAGGGTGTTGAGCCCGTCCAGGCTCAGGTAGCCGCGCGCCAGGTGATCCATGATGCGGCCTGGCGTGCCGACTGCCACGTGGGCACCGTGCTCCAGCGATGCACGCTGGCCGCGCAGGGCCACGCCACCGCACAGGGTGACGACCTTGATGTTTTCCTCAGCCCGCGCCAAGCGGCGGATTTCCACCGCCACCTGGTCCGCCAGTTCGCGCGTTGGGCACAGCACCAGGGTTTGCACCGCAAAGCGGCGCGGGTTGAGACGCACCAGCCCGGCCAGGGCAAAGGCGGCAGTCTTGCCGCTGCCGGTCTGGGCCTGGGCGACCCGGTCGTGGCCGGCCAGCGCCGGTGGCAGGCTGGCGGCCTGAATCGGCGTCATCTGGCTGTAGCCCAGGCGCTCCAGGTTGGCCAGGGTGGCCGGGCTCAGCGCCAGGCTGGCAAACGCGGAGCCACTGGTCGGGACGGCTGTGGACGGGGAGGGGGTTTCAAGCGAGGACATGGCAGTGCGGCAGCCCGGGCAGGGCAGTTAGTTTGCTATCAATGGTATAGCTGAAAGCCCTTATTTTATAAGGGTTGGCAGCCGATTTGGCCTAAAACTCTGGTGGCCTGGGTTGCGGGCGGTCAGGCGTAATACTGCGCCACAAAGTCCTCGAAGCTGCCCTGCTCGGCCGCCTCCAGTTGGGCCTGCTGGCTCAACGAGGCCTGCACGCTGGCCTCCAGATGCGCGTTGCTGGCGGCGTCCAGCGGTTGGGCCAGCAATTGCTGCTGGTGCCGTTGCGCCCAGGCCAGGCTGTAGTCGGCAAAGCCACCCGCCTGCCTGATGCCGTCGAGCACCTGGGCCGAGGGGGTGAGCTCAGGGTGGTCAATGCGCTCGCGCAGCTGGCGCAGCGTGTCGGTGTATGCGGTGCCGCCGTAGGCCTCGTCCAGCATCTCGGCAAAGGGCAGCATGTCGTCAAACAGCGCGTGGGCCAGCGGCCGCATGGGCTGCTCGCGGTTATGGGCCAGCAACTGCAACTCAGGGGCGCGGCCGTGGTTCACCACGCGGCGCTTGTTTTCGTCGTTCTCGGCCTGTTCGCGGCTGCTGATCGGCGGGCTGTCGCGAAACAGGCACATCAGCAGGAGCAGGTCGGCAAAACGGCCCTGCTCGGGCGCGATGCCGATGTCGATGGTTGGGTTGAGGTCGAACAGCCGCACTTCGACATAGGCCACGCCGTAGGTCTGCAGGGCTTTGGCCGGCCGCTCCCCGCGCTCGCCGACGCGCTTGGGCCGGATGCCGGCGTAAAACTCGTTTTCGATCTGCAGCAGGTTGGCGTTGAGCTGCTTCCATTGCCCGCCTTCACGCACGCCAATGGCCTGGTAAAACGGGTCGGGCGTGCGGATGGCTGACTCCAGCGCCTCGGCGTACGCTGCCAGCGAGTTGAAGCTGACCTGCAGGTTGGCCTGTGCCCGGTTCTGGTAGCCGAGGTCGCTCATGCGCAGGCTGGTGGCGTGCGGGCCGTACAAGGTGCCGGGCGTCAGGGTGAACAGGTCCGACTTGCGCCCCTGCAGGAAAGACTCGCACAGGGCGGGAGAGGCGCCGAACAGGTAGGGAATGAGCCAGCCGTAACGCAGAAAATTACGGATCAGACCAAAGTAGCGCTCACTGACAAAATGGGCGCCTGCCTGGGCTGGAGCACACAAATCCTGCAGAACGGGCCAGAATTCGGCCGGTAAGGACCAGTTGTAATGGGCACCGGCGATGGTCTGCATGTGGCGGCCGTACCGCAGCCCCAGCCCCTCGCGGTAGACCGACTTGAAGCGGGCGGCATTTGAGCGGCCGTAGTCGGCGATCGGGATGTCGGCGTCACTGCCCAGCCGGCAGGGCATGGAGCCGGCCCACATCAGCTCGTCGTCCAGCCGGGGCGCGCTGAAACGGTGCAGCTCGCGCAGAAACTGCAGGGGAAACGCCGGGTCCTGGGAGGGCGGCGTGATGAACTCCAGCAGGGCTTCGGCGTAGTCGGTGGTGATCCAGGGGTGGGTCAGCTTGGACCCCAGTGCGCGCGGGTGGGGCGAGCCGGCCAGCCGGCCCGCAGCATCGACGCGCAGGCACTCGCGCTCGTAGCCGCGGGTGATCTTGTTCAGAACCCGGACCTGACCGCTGGCGGCAAACAATTTGGCTGCATCGCAGCAGGTGAACTTCAGCATCGGTGACCACGTGACGAAAAACGGCTCGCAGTATGGCAGTTTTCCGGTCTGTGCGTGTTGACGCAGGGCGCTGTTGCGCCAACGGCGCTGCCGCCGGACCTGTCCCGGGACCGCCGGAGCGTGGACAATAGCCGCATGTCATCCCACCTGCCCGGTTTCATTGCTCCCGCCCGTTTCACCGACCCCGCCGCTGCGCTGGCCCGGGTTCGACACATCTACGACGCCAGCCTGGCCCATCTGCGCGACGCCATGCGGCGCTTTGTGGCTGGCGAGACCCTGCCCGGCCATGTGCGGGCCTGCTACCCCTTTGTGCGGGTGCAGACCGACACGGTAGCGCGCCAGGGCTTGGCGAACGCGGCCCAGCTGAGTTACGGTTTTGTGGCCGGGCCGGGCCGGTTTGAGACCACCTTGACCCGGCCTGACCTGTATGCACAGTACTACCTGGAGCAGTTCACCCTGCTGGTGCGCAACCATGGGGTGGCGCTGGAAATCGGGACCAGTTCCCAGCCGATTCCGGTGCATTTTTCGTTCGCCGAGCAGGACCACCTGGAGGGCAGCCTCAGCGCCGAACGGCGGCAACTGATGCGCGACATGTTCGACCTGCCCGACCTCGGCGCCATGGACGACGGCATTGCCAATGGCACCTATGAGCCCCGCCCGGGCGAGCCCTTGCCGCTGTCGCTGTTCACGGCGCCGCGGGTGGACTACTCGCTGCATCGGCTGCGGCACTACACCGGCACGGCGCCCGAACATTTCCAGAATTTTCTGCTGTTCACCAACTACCAGTTCTACATTGATGAGTTCATGCGCATGGGGCACGAGGCCATGGTCGACCCGGCCAGCGAGTACATCGCCTTTGTCGAGCCCGGCAATGTGGTGACCCGCCGCGCCGGCAGCGCGCCTCAGGCGACGGACACCCTGGGCAAGCCGCCACCCCGCTTGCCGCAAATGCCGGCCTATCACCTGATGCGCGCCGACCGCAGCGGCATCACCATGGTCAACATCGGCGTCGGCCCGGCCAATGCCAAGACCATCACCGACCACATCGCCGTGCTGAGGCCGCACGCCTGGATCATGCTCGGCCATTGCGCCGGCCTGCGCAATTCGCAGCAGCTGGGTGACTATGTGCTGGCCCACGGCTATGTGCGCGAAGACCATGTGCTGGACGAGGAGCTGCCGCTGTGGGTGCCGATTCCGGCGCTGGCCGAGATCCAGGTGGCGCTGGAGTTGGCGGTGTCGCAGGTGACGCAATTGCAGGGCCCTGAGCTCAAGCGCGTGATGCGTACCGGCACCGTGGCCAGCACCGACAACCGCAACTGGGAGTTGCTGCCCGACAACGGGCCGCAGCGCCGGTTCAGCCAGAGCCGTGCCGTGGCGCTGGACATGGAGAGCGCCACCATCGCGGCCAATGGCTTCCGTTTCCGCGTGCCCTACGGCACCCTGCTCTGCGTCAGTGACAAGCCGCTGCATGGCGAGATCAAGCTGCCGGGCATGGCCGACCATTTCTACCGGGAGCGGGTGGACCAGCATTTGCGCGTGGGCATCCGGGCGCTGGCCCTGTTGCGCCAGCAGGGGGTGGACCAGCTGCACAGCCGCAAGCTGCGCAGCTTCGCCGAAGTGGCATTTCAGTAGGCGGCGGTCAGGACCATGCAGCCCGCCCTGTTGTCAGTACAACACCTGAGCAAACGCTTTGGCAACACCACGGTGGTGGACGATCTGTCGTTTTCGATTGCGCCGGGCGAGTGCCTGGGCGTGATCGGCCCCAACGGCGCCGGCAAGACCACCACCATCCGGATGTGCCTGGGGCTGTCGGTGCCTGACGCCGGCAGCATCGAGGCACTGGGCGGCCACATGCCGCGCGACGCGCTGGCCATCAAGGCGCAGCTGGGTGTGGTGAGCCAGCTCGACACGCTGGACCCGGATTTCACCTGCGCTGAAAACCTGCTGGTCTACGGCCGCTATTTCGGCATGAAGAGTACCCAGATCCGCGCCCGCATTCCCGAGTTGCTGGAGTTCGCCTCGCTCACTAACAAAGCCCATGCCAAACCGGGTGAGTTGTCAGGTGGCATGAAGCGCCGGCTGAGTCTGGCGCGCGCCCTGGTCAATGACCCGCGCCTGCTGCTGCTGGACGAGCCCACCACCGGGCTGGACCCGCAGGCGCGCCACCTGATGTGGGAGCGCCTGCAGCTGTTGCTGCAGCAGGGCAAATCGATTTTGCTCACCACCCACTTCATGGATGAGGCGGAGCGCCTGTGCTCGCGCCTGCTGGTGCTGGACCATGGGAAGAAAATCGCCGAGGGGCAGCCGCGCGCCCTGATTGCCGAGCACCTGGAGCCCGAGGTGGTCGAGGTGTTCGGGGCCGGCGCGACGGAGCTGCTGGCGTCGCCGCTGCGGTCCATGGCGGTGCGGGTGGAGCAAAGCGGCGAGACACTGTTTTTCTACACCCGGGATGCCAAACCGTTGTTGGTGGCGCTGGCGGCCCACCCCCAGCTGCGCACCCTGCACCGGCCGGCCAACCTTGAGGACCTGTTCCTCAAGCTGACCGGGCGTCAGATTCGGGAGGGGAGCTGACATGGGCACCCCAACAAACATGCCGCTGCCGCACAGCATCTGGCGGGCGCCCCGGCTGTCGTGGCGCTTCTGGCCGGTGTTCCTGCGCAATCTGCTGGTCTGGCGCAAGCTGGCCATCCCCAGCCTGGTCGGCAATATTGCCGAACCGCTGATGTGGCTGGTGGCTTTTGGCTACGGCATGGGCGCCCTGGTCGGGCAGGTGAGTGTTGCCGGGGCCGGCGGCGGCGATGTGGTCAAGGTGCCCTACATCCTGTTTTTGGCCAGCGGCTCGATTTGCATGAGCGCGATGAACGCGGCCACCTTCGAGGCCCTGTACTCGGCGTTTTCGCGCATGCATGTGCAAAAGACCTGGGACGGTATCATGAACGCGCCGGTCAGCCTGGACGATGTGGTGCTGGCCGAGATGCTGTGGGCGGCTTTCAAGTCGCTGTTCACGGCGAGCGCGATTTTGCTGGTGATGCTGGGGCTGGGCATCAGCCACAGCCCCAAATTGCTGCTGGCCTGGCCCATTCTGCTGGGGGTGGGCATCACCTTCAGCTGCCTGGCGCTGGTGTTCAATGCACTGGCCAAGGGCTACGATTTTTTCACCTACTACTTCACGCTGTGCCTGACGCCGATGATGTTCCTGAGCGGCGTCTTTTTTCCGCTGGAGCAGTTGCCGGCGCTGGTGCGGGTGGTTTCGCAGGCCCTGCCCCTGACCAATGCGGTGGCCCTGGTACGGCCGCTGTTCATGGACCAGTGGCCCGCGCAGGCCTGGCTGCATCTGGGGGTGTTGGCCGCCTACGCGGTGGGCGGCTTCTGGCTGGCGCTGGCGCTCACGCGCAAACGCTTTCGCGGCTAGGGCCGGGCCCGGGCAACAGGGTTTACCCGTAAGCGGCTGAGGCGGCAATCGCCTTATCATCAAATTGCGAGCCCGCCGGCGTGTCCCGAAGGTAGCGCTGTCCCACTTTGAAACTATGTGCTTCATGACCCAGCTTTTTTATAACTCGACCCGGCACCCTCCGTGGCGCAGATGACATGGCGACCGCGGTACGTTATTTCTTCAAGCTGCTGGAACTGCTGGTGGTGCTGCTGATGGTGGCCATGGTGGTGATGGTGTTCGGCAATGTGTTCCTGCGCTACGCCTTCAACTCCGGCATCACCATCTCGGACGAGATGGCGCGCTACTGCTTCATCTGGCTCACCTACATCGGCGCCATGGTGGCGATGCGGGAGGGCGGCCACCTCGGGGTCGATACCCTGATCAAGCACTTGCCGCGAGCCGGCAAAAAGGTATGCCTGTTCCTCAGTGAGAGCCTGATGCTGCTTTGCAACGGTCTGTTTCTGCTGGGCACCTGGAAGATGCATGAGTTGCAGGTGACCAATGTGTCGCCGGTGGCGGGTCTGTCCATGATCTGGGTCTTCGGCATCGGCTATGTGGTGAGCCTGGTGATGGGCACCATGAACATCCGGGTGTTGTACCGCCTGCTCAGCGGGCGCATCACCGAGGCTGAGCTGATCCAGGTGGTGGAGTCCGAAGGCCTGGCCGAGGTCGAGAAAACCCTGCAGCCTGCCAAAGCCTGAGCCCACTGCCATGACCGTCACTGTCTTCATCGTCAGCCTGCTCGCCGCCATGGCCATCGGCATGCCGATCGCCTACGCGCTGCTGGTGTGCGGCGTCACGCTGATGGCCTATCTGGCGGCCACCAGTGGGCTGGTGATTTTTGACAGCCAGATCCTGGCGCAGCGCTTTGTCGAGGGTGCCGACAACTTTCCCCTGCTGGCGGTGCCGTTCTTCCTGCTGGCCGGCGAGTTCATGAATGCCGGTGGTCTGAGCCGCCGCATTGTCAACCTGGCGATGGCCTGGGTCGGGCATTTTCGGGGCGGACTCGGTTATGTGACGGTGATTGCCGCTGTCATCATGGCCTCGCTGTCGGGCTCGGCGGTGGCCGATACCGCTGCCCTGGCCGCGTTGCTGATCCCGATGATGCGGGAGGCGGGCTATAACGTGGGCCGGGCCTCGGGCCTGATTGCCTCGGGCGGCATCATTGCCCCGGTGATCCCGCCTTCGATCGGCATGATCATCTTTGGCGTGGCCGGCAACGTCTCGATCACCAAATTGTTTTTGGCCGGTATCGTGCCCGGCATGCTGATGGGCCTGGCCATCGGCCTGACCTGGTGGTGGCTGGCCAAGAAAGAAAATGTTTTGCCTGGCCGCAAGGTGCCCTTGCCGGAGCGCCTGCAAGTCACGGCTCAGGGCGGCTTTGCCGTGGCGCTGCCCATCGTCATCATCGGCGGCATGAAGTTTGGCGTGTTCACCCCGACCGAGGCGGCGGTGGTGGCGGCGGTCTACAGCTTTGTGGTGGGCAAATTCATCTATGGCGAGCTGAAATGGTCGGCGCTGTACGGGCTGCTGCTGGCCGCCGGCAAAACCACGGCGGTGGTGATGTTCCTGGTGGCTGCGGCCATGGTCAGCGCCTGGCTGATCACGGTGGCCAACATCCCGACCGAGGTCGCCGGCATGCTGGCGCCGTTCATGGGCAACAAGATGCTGCTCATGTTCATCATGATGGTGCTGATTGTGGTGGTGGGGACAGCGCTGGATTTCACCCCGACGGTGCTGATTCTGACGCCGGTGCTGATGCCGGTGGTGCTTAAGGCCGGCATCGACCCGGTCTATTTTGGCGTGCTGTTCATCATGAACAACGCCATCGGCCTGATCACGCCGCCAGTGGGCACCGTGCTCAACGTGGTGTGCGGCGTGGCGCGCGTGAGCATGGACGAGGCCTTCAAGGGCGTCTTGCCATTTCTCTGCGCACAATTGGCGGTGCTGTTCTTGCTGGTGCTGTTCCCGGATATTGTGCTGGTGCCCCTGCACTGGCTGATGCGCTGATTTTTTCAACCCCTGTGTCAAACCCTGAAGGAGACAACCATGTTCAAACGCAGAACCCTCACCTCGGCCCTGATCGCTGCCACCCTGCTGGTGGCGACTTCGGCTTTTGCGCAGTTTGCCGAGCGCACCATCAAGTTCACCAACGGCGTCAATGAAGACCACCCGGTGGGCCTGGGGGTCAAGCGCATGCAGGAAGTGCTCAATGCCAAGACCGGTGGCAAGATCAAGATCAATGCCTTCTGGGGCGGCTCGGCCGGCGGTGACCTCCCGGCCACCCAGGCCTTGCGGGCCGGCACCCAGGAAATGGTCTGCACGTCCAGCTCTCCGCTGGTCGGCATCGTGAAAGAGCTGGGTGCCTTTGACCTGCCCTTCCTGTTTGCCAATGAAAAAGAGGCCGACGCGGTGCTGGATGGCCCTGCCGGCGCCTACTTCAACAAGAAGCTTGAAGATGCGGGCCTGGTCAACCTGGCCTACTGGGAAAACGGCTTCCGCAACCTGACCAACAGCAAACGGCCGGTGACCAAGCCGGAAGACTTTGACGGTGTCAAGGTCCGCGTGATGCAGAACAACATCTTTCTGGACACCTTCAAGACCCTGGGCACCAATGCCGTGCCCATGGCCTTCGGTGAAGTGTTCACCGCGCTGGAGACCAAGACCATCGACGGCCAGGAAAACCCCTTCGTCACGATTGAAACCTCCAAGCTCAACGAGGTGCAAAAGTACCTGAGCGTGACGCGCCACGCCTACACCCCGTTCCTGGTGCTCTACAGCAAGAAGCTGTGGGACCAGCTCAACGCCCAGGAACAGGCCGTGCTGCGCGAGGCTGCGATGGAAGGCCAGAAGGTGCAACGCGCCGCCAACCGCAGCCTCAATGAGCAGTCACTGAGTTCGCTCAAGACCAAAGGCATGCTTGTGAATGAGGTGACACCGGCCGAGCAGCTTCGCATGTTCCAGAAGGTCAAGCCGGTCTACGACCGCAACATTCCCACCATTGGTGCCGAAGCCGTGAACATGGTGCTGGACGGCCTGAAAAAAGCGCGCGGCGGCTAACCTCCCCCCTGCGTTGTCAAACCCGGCCGCAGGTGGCGACACCTGCGGTTTTTTTTGGAGCCCGAATTGAAAATCACCAAAGTCGAAACCCTGCGGCTCGACGAATTCCCCAACATCATCTGGGTGCGGGTCTACACCGACGAGGGCCTGGTCGGTCTGGGCGAAACCTTCATGGGGGCGCAGGCGGTGGAGGCCTATATCCATGAATGGGCCGGCCCGAAGCTGCTGGGCAAGGACCCGCTGGCGATCGAGGCGCGCGGTCGGGAGCTCACCGGCTACCTGGGCTGGCGTGGCTCCGGCGCTGAAACGCGCGGTAACTCGGCCATCGACATCGCGTTGTGGGACATTTTCGGCAAGGCCGCCAACATGCCGCTGCACACTGCCCTGGGTGGCAAGAGCCGCGATGACATCCGTGTTTACAACACCTGTGCCGGCTACCGCTATGTGCGCAATACGGTCAACCAAAGCACCTCCAACTGGGGCCTGGGGCAACACCAGGGGCCGTACGAAGACCTGGAAGGCTTTTTGCATCGGGCCGACGAGGTGGCGGAGTCGTTGCTCAGCGAGGGCATCACGGCCATGAAAATCTGGCCGTTTGACCCGGCCGCCGAGCGCAGCGACGGCCAGTACATCAGCAACGCCGACCTCGATCTGGCCCTGGAGCCGTTTCGCAAGATCCGCTCGGCGGTGGGCGAGCGCATGGACATCATGGTCGAGTTCCACAGCCTGTGGCGGTTGCCGATGGCGCAAAAGATTGCGCGTGCGCTCAAGCCTTTCAACACCTTCTGGCACGAAGACGCGATCCGCATGGACAGCCTGGACCTGCTCAAGCAGTACGCGCGCGACTGCGAGGCCCTGATCTGTGCCAGCGAAACCCTGAGCTACAAGTGGGCCTTCAAGGACTATTTGCAGACCGGCGTGGCCGGCGTGGTGATGCTGGATTTGAGTTGGTGTGGCGGCCTGAGCGAGGCTCGCAAGATTGCCGCCATGGCCGACGCCTGGCAACTGCCGGTGGCGCCGCATGACTGTACCGGGCCGGTGGTCTGGACCGCCTCCAGCCACCTGTCGCTGCACGCGCCCAACGCCCTGGTGCAGGAGAGCGTACGGGCTTTCTACAGCGGCTGGTACAAGGAACTGGTGACCGATCTGCCCGTGGTCAAGCACGGTATGCTGAGCCTGAGCGATAAACCCGGGCTGGGTCTGGAATTACTGCCCGACCTGCACCGGCGGGCCGACGCGACCCTGCGCATCAGCCAGTAAGTGCCGGCCTGGACAGCGCGGCCGGGCGCAACACCTGCTGTGGCAGCAGCGTTGCCCGGCAGTGGTTGCAGGCCACCCGGCCCAGCGTGGCCTGCGTGCAGCTGCGATGGACCCAGGCGAGCGTGTCAGGTTCCGTGGTCTGCATCCTGCCCCAGGCGCTCAGGGTCAAGAGGTAGGGAAACAAGGCGCGCCCGGCCGGGGCCAGGCGGTAGACCGCGCGGCGGGCATCATTCGGGTCGGGCTGCCGGGTCAGCAGTTCGAGGGCACACAGCCGCTGCAGGCGCTGGGCCAGCACCGCTGTGCTGATCTCGAGCGCCCGCAAAAACTCCTCGTAACGGCCCAGCCCCAGTGTCATGGTGGCCACCAGCAGCAGCGACCAGCGGTCGTCAATGACGGCCAGGAGGTCGCGCTGCAGGTCGGCTCCTTGCGCCGACCGGGGGCTGCGCCAACGCCGGTTGCGCTCGGTCCGCGACTTGACCGGGGCGCCAGAGGGCAGCAGTACCGGCTGCATCCTGGCCAGCGACAGGGGTTGGTCGCACTGTGTGCACACCAGCAGCGGTTTGCAGGCATGGTCGCAGCGCTGGTGCACCAGCCGTTGCGGCATCAGTTGATGAGGGTCGCCCCAGCGCCTGTCCCAGAGCCAGCTGGCCAGCACGTTGCCGTACAGGTCTTTGCCCAGTGGCGTCAAGCGGTACTCGTCGCGTGCGGGTTGCTGCTGGTACCGCTGCCGGCGCAGCAGTCCCATCCGGACCAGGGCGCTCAGGCGCAAACTCAGGGTCTGGCGCGGCACGCCCAGAGCCTGCTGGAACATTTCAAAGTGGCGCGCGCCCAGAAAAGCCGCACGGATGATGGCGTTGGACCAGGGCTCGGTGATCCGGTCGATGGCCAGTGCCAGATGGCTACCGCGCAGCGCCAGGCCCCAGTCTTCAGGTGTCGGCGTGGCGCCGTGATGTCTGGCGCCGCCCGGGTTATTGGGTGTAGACGCCGCCATCCACGATCAGCATTTCACCGTTGACGAACGCCGCGGCGGGACCGAGCAGAAACAGGATAGGCCCGGTCATGTCCAGCGGCTGGGCCATGCGCTTCATCGGCACCCGCTTGCCATATTTGTCGGCGTCAATGCCGTCGAAGATCTGCGCCCGCCCGGTGCCGCCGGTCAGAAAGGCGGTGTTGGTCAGGCCTGGCGCAATGGCGTTGACGCGAACCCGTGGCGCATTCTCGCGCGCCAGCCCCTTGGTCAAGGCCACCACGCCGGCTTTGGCTGCCCCGTAATGGGCATAGCCCTTGACGACGTCGACCGCCATGGTGGAGGCCACGCTGACCATCGCCCCATGGGCCGATCGATGCAGCAGCGGCAGCGCAGCCCGGGCGCACAGAAAGTGGCACCGCAGGTTGCCGGCAATGATCTCGTCGAAAACGGCCACGGGCAGCTCGGTGATCGGCTGCCAACCCTTGAAAAAGCCGGCCAGGTTGACAAAGCCGTCCAGCACCGGCCAGTGCTGACCCAGGGTGTCAAAGGCAGCCGCTACGCTGGCTTCGTCGCTGCCGTCCACGCCGATCGCCAGCACCTGCGGCGGTGGCGGGTTTTGCGCCAGGGAGCTGGGCAGGTCCAGCACAGCCACAGCCACCCCCGTGTCCAGCAGCGCCTGCACCAAGGCGCGGCCCATGCCGCCGCAGCCGCCCACCACCGCCACCCGGGCGCCCGCTGGCGGTCCAAGGCGTGCCGGGTCGAAGGCCGGGCTGGTCATGATGGTCGCCATCCAAGGACCGGGCCAGTGCTCACGGTAGCAGGTCGCTGACCGAGACCCAGCGGCCGCCGGTGGCCTGGTCCACCCGCACTGTTTCCGGGTCGATGTGGTTGGCCTTGAAGCTCTTGGGGCCGTAGAAGATCAGGCCCTTGTCATCGTAGCCGGTGGTTTGCAGCGCCCGGCCCACCTTCTCGGCGGTGATGTCACGGCCGGCAGCCGTCAGGCCCTTGATGAACCAGTCGGTGTACACGTAGGCCAGCAGGGCGTTTTCATCGGGCTCCATGTTGTTGAAGCGTTTCTTGAAGTTGTCTTTCCAGCCCTTGACCTCGGGGGCATCGGTGCCGGCCTTCCAGACCCCGACGCCATACAGGCCCTCCACCGTGTCCTTGCCCAGCTGCAGCACGATGCCGGTGCGACCGGGGTTGCCGGTTAACACCTTGACATCGGTCCAGCCCAGCTTCTTGACTTCCGACATGATGCCCACGGTTTCGCGGGTGACGGTGGCGATCACGATCAGGTCGGTGCCGGCGGCTTTCATGCGGGCCACCTGGGACGAGAAGTCGATGTCGGCCACCTTGTAGCCGGCTTCAGCGACCAGGGTCAGGCCGTTGGCCTGCATCGCCGACTTGACGCCAGCGCCCATCAGGTCGCCGAGCGGGCCCTCCTGGTAGATATAGCCCACCTTTTTGGCACCGTGCTTCTTGATCATCCAGTCAACACCTTTGTGCATCACGGTGTTGTAGTTGGGCGTGGTGGTGAACAGCAGGGGGCTTTTCCCGGCAATTTGCTGCACCACGGAGGACGCGGCCCAAGGCGAGAAATACAGCACGCCCGCATCCACCGCCTTTTTCACCGTGGCCGCGTTCGGGCCGGAGCCGAAGGGGTTGACGATGGCAAAGACATCGTCGCTGCGGATCAGCTTGTCCACGGCGCGCACCGCCAGTTGGGGCTGGCTGCCGTTGTCTTCGACCACCATGCGCAGCTTGCGGCCGTTGATGCCGCCCGCCTCATTGACCTCATCGATTCGCATCTGCATGCCGTTGCGCAGGTGCGGCATGCCGGCTGCGACCGGGCCCGACAGGTCCATATGGGTGCCCAGCACAATTTCCTTGTCTGACACCCCGCCGCCGTGGGCCGTAGCCCCCAGCAGCGCCGCCAGCAGGGCAGCTGGTAAAAATTTGAAATAACGCTTCATCACGGTCTCCTTCTCTGGTTGATCGACAGGCAAAAAAATGTTGGTGTCCGGTGCTGCCTCAGGGCGTGGCGTACATGCTGGCAATCACGCTGGCGTACTTGCTGGCCACCACCTTGCGCTTGAGCTTCATGGTGGGCGTGAGCTCGTCGTCCTCGGCTGTCAGCAGCTGGGCAATGATGCGGAAGTCCTTGATCTGCTCGGCCCGGGCCAGCCGGGTGTTGACCTGTTCGAGCTCAGTCTGGATCAGGGCCAGCACCTCGGGGGCGCGCGTCATGCTGGCGTAGTCGGTGTAGGGCACCTGCCGGTCCTGGGCAAACTTGGCCACGTTGTCCTGGTCCAGCATCACCAGGCAGGTCAGGTAGTGGCGGCCCTCACCAATCACGACGGCGTCCGAAATGTAAGGGCTGAACTTGAGGTGGTTCTCGATGTTGCTGGGCGTGATGTTTTTGCCGCCGGAGGTGATGATGATGTCTTTGAGCCGGTCCTTGATGCTCAGGAAGCCGTCAGCGTCGATGGCGCCGCAGTCGCCGGTGTGCAGCCAGCCTTCGGCATCGATGGTCTCCCGGGTTTTCTCGGGCAGGTTCCAGTAGCCGGCAAAGACATTGGGCCCCCGAACCAGCACCTCGTCATCGGCGCCGAGCCGAATCTCGGTGCCCTGGGCGCACACCCCGGCGGTGCCGATCCGGATGCGGTCGGCCGGCATTGAGGTGCAGAAGCCGCAGGTTTCGGTCATGCCAAAGGCCTCCAGCAGGTCAATGCCCACGGCCATGTACCAGCGCAACAGGTCTGGCGGCACGGGTGCGGCGCCGGTCATGGCGGTCTTGATGTTCTGCAAGCCCAGAAAGCTGCGCAAATTGGACAACACCAGCTTTTGCAGCCAGGCATAGCGCCTGGCACGCCAACCGGTGATGGGCTGACCGTCGAGCCGGGCCTTCGCCATGGCGGCGCCCTCGGCCAGCACCTGGGCATACACCTTGCGTGCGACCGGTAGCGCATCCTGCATGTAGAGGGTGACCTGGGAATACATTTTTTCCCAGAAGCGCGGCGGCCCGAAGATCACGTGGGGCGCGACCTCGCGAACATCGTTGAAGACGGTGCCGGCGTTCTCGGGGAAATGCACGGTCTGGCCCTGCGCCAAAGGGTTGTAGGCGGTGCTCATGCGCTCGGCGATGTGGCACAGGGGCAGGAA
>JBEGOC010000066.1:0-3358 GCA_041182225.1 Pseudomonadota bacterium
TGGCGTTGATGCCGTGAGCCATCGCCACGCGGGCCATGGACACGCCAAGTCCACGACATTGCACAACGAGTTCCGCTTTGAACTCCTTCGAGTACCGGCGCCGGGCGCGTCCGGCTTCCAACAGGGATGCAGGGATAGTGTTCACGTGTCCACCAAAATTCAGGTGGACACGAGCATCCTTTACTCCTCGCCCTGAATCAAGGGCGGCATGCCCGGACGCTTACCCAACTCCAAAGCTGCAAATAGCGACTTCTGAGCGGGCGTCATCTCGGTCAAGCCGGTCAGCGTCGGGTAATCGGGGTCAGATTCCAATTAAATCCCCCAGAGGCCACGACCATGGCATGGCGGCCTGGATAGGCGGAGTTCGCTCTTAAAAACGTAGTAATAAAGTCAATCAGCACAAGGCTCCTGGGCCATTTCATGCCCAGTGCCGAAATGACATTTGAGAAACCGGTGTTTTCGTGTGACTGTCATGCCAAGGCCAGCATCAAATGCCCGACTTCTGCTTGAGCTGGGCGGACCTTGATTTCAATGTCGTAGCCAAGCCGTGTAAGACAATCCATCAGCTTGCGCTCAGACAGGTTGGTGAAATCGCCGCGCATCATGTCAGAGACTTTGGGCTGGGTAATGCCCATCCGCTTGGCTGCCTCTTGCTGCGTCAAGCCAAGGTTTTTCATGGCTTTCCTGATTTCGATCACCAAGCCAGTTTTGATCTTGAGCTTTTCGGCATCGGCTAGGCCAAGGTCAGCAAACACATTGCCGGTACCACGATGCACTTCAACGCCATCAATAATTCGGGTTTTCATTTCCGCAACTCCTTGACATACGCTTCGGCGATTTTCAGCCTGGCGTGGATGATGTCCATATCTTCTTTCGGCGTAGCGATGCCGCGCTTGCTTTTTTTCTGGAAGCAGTGAAGGACAAAAACTGCATCAGCAAACTTGACCGTATACACGGCCCGGTAGGTGCCGCCAACATCGTCTTCCACCACCTCAAGCACCCCTGCACCACCAAAGCCCTTGAGCACTTTGGCTGCATCATGCTTGTCGCCCGACTGTGCCAGCGAAAGAGCAAAGCCGAACAGTCGCCGAACGTCAGCAGGCAAGGCCATCAAATCTTTGTGGCTGCTACCGATCCATTCAAGCGGTTTTTCGTTTGGCATCAGGTTTGAAATATATCTTAAAGAGCATAAATGTCAATCGGCACCCCTGCACCGTTTCTCGCGGCGTGGCCCAGATCCCGATGGGGGCCTGCGTTGAAATCGAGATGATTGCGGAGATCGCTTGAACGTTTGAACTAAAGGTCTGGCCTGTTGTCAGGCCGGATCGAATACCGAGGCAGCCCCAAGCTGACCACAGTGCTTAATGCGGCCACGCCAGCGCAAAACCAAAACGCCGCCTGCGTGCCCTGGGCCAGTCCTTGGCGGGCGGCATCCAGCAGCAGCGCCGGGTCCAGGTGAAGGCCCTGGGCCAGGGCGCGCATCTCCAGTTCGTCCTGCTGACGGATCAGCAGCTGCGGCGTGGCGAGCAGTTCCAACAGCCGGGGGTGAGCGATGTGAGATGCCGCAGCAGTGAGGGCAATACGCGCCTCGTACACCGTGTTGACCACCGCGCTGGCCAGGCCGATGCCCACCATGCTGCCCACCGTGCGGGTGAACTGCGACAGGCCGCCGGCCACGCCAAAGTGCTGGCGGCCCACCGCCTCCATCATCTGCAGCGTCAAATTGGGCAGCTGAAAGCCCAGGCTGATGCCGCACAGTGCGAACACCAGCATCATCCAGACCAGGGGCGTGTGTGCAGTCAATTGGGTCAGCAGCACACAGCCCAGCACCATGCCGGCCTGGCCGAAGGTGATCAGGCGCTCGGCGCGGCGCAGCCGGGGCAGGATGCGGGCATTGGCAATGCTGCCCACGGTGATGAAAACCAGCAGCGGCGTCATCACATAGCCAGCCTCTTTGGGCGACAGATGAAAACTGCCCTGCAGCAGCAGCGGGGTGTAGAACACCAGTAAAAACATGGTCATGCCCGAGCCAGCGCTGAGCAGCATCAGGCGCCGGGCTACGGCGTTGTCCATCACATCGGGCGGTATCACCGGCGCCGGGGTGCGGTACTGGTGGCGCAAAAATGCCCAGGTCAGCAGCACCGTGGCCACCCACAGACCTGCCGACAAGCCGTTGAGCAGCCCATGGGCCTGGCTTTCCTCGGCGCTGAACAGCAGGCCACACACCGCAGCCGTCAGCAGGGCCGCGCCCCAGCCATCTAGCCGGCGGTCGCCGTCGCCTTGGCGCACATGCGGCAGGTAGGCCCAGACCATCGCAAAAGCCGCCAGTGCAATCGGCAGGTTGGCGTAGAACACATAGCGCCAGCTGGCGTGCTCCGAGACCCAGCCACCGAACCAGGGTCCCACCGCCATGGCCAGCCCGTAAGCGGCCGACATGTACACCTGCCAGCGCAGGCGCTCGGCGCTCTCGGGAAACAGGTCGGCCACACTGGCCGAAGCCACACCCAAAAAAATACCGCCAGCCAGGCCCTGCACGCCCCGGGCCACGATGAGCTGGACCATGCTTTGCGCCAGACCGCAGGCCAGCGAGGCCAGTGCGAACAGCACCACCGCCACCAGCAAAAAGAGTTTGCGGCCGTACAGATCGCCCAGCCGGCCGATGATGGGGATCATCACCGTGTTGCCCACCAGGTAGGACGAGGCCGCCCAGGGGTACAGCTCATAACCCTGCAGGTCGGCCACGATGCGTGGCATGGCTGTTCCCACCACCGAGGTGTTGAGCGCGGTCAGCATGAAGGCCAGGCAAATCCCCATCATGGCCGCCAGACTGACGGCAAAGCTTCGGGCCGGCGGGGCTGCCATGTCCCCGGGCTTCACAGGCGCTGGCATGCCTGTGCCGCGACGGCCTGCAGTTGTGCCGCCGAGACCCGGTCGGGCGCAATTTCGACCAGCGGCACCAGCACGAAGGCGCGCTGCGTCATGCGCGGGTGGGGGATGGTGAGGGCTGCGCTGTGGACCTGGGCATCGCCGTACAGCAGGATGTCCAGATCCAGCGTGCGCGGGGCGTTGCGGTAGGGGCGCTCGCGGCCGGCTTGGCGCTCCAGCCCGTGAAGCAAGGCCAGCAGTTGCGGCGCCGTACAGGTGGTGCGTATGGCCGCCACGGCGTTCAGGTAGTCGGGGCCGGATGAGTCCACCGGTGCCGTGCGGTACAGCGCTGATTGCGCCGTCAGCGCACAGCCCGGCAGCTCGCCGATGGCCGCCAGGGCCCAGCGCAGGGTGGCCGCTGCGTCGCCCAGGTTCGCGCCCAGGGCCACATAGGCGGTGACGACCGAGCGATCCACGGGCTTATTCGCCGGAC
>JBEGOC010000067.1:0-10652 GCA_041182225.1 Pseudomonadota bacterium
TGCCCGGCTCGGCCAGCATGGCGCCGCACATCGCGCTCGAAGAAATTGGCTGCGGCCATGCCTTGCTGAAGGTGGACCAGGCCGGTGGTCAGCTCGGCTCGCCAGCCTACCGCGCGCTCAACCCGAACGGGCTGGTGCCGGTGCTGGTCGATGGCGACCTGGTGCTGTTTGAATCGGCAGCGATCTGTCTGCACCTGGCCGACAGCCATCCGGCTGCCGGCTTGATGCCCGCGCTGGGCACGGCCGACCGGGCGCAGGCCTACAAATGGATGGCCTGGCTCTCCGGCACCTTGCAGCCGGCCGCCAACATCTACTTCCACCCCGAGCGTTGGGCCGTCAGCACCGAGGCCATTGCCCAGGTCAAGGCCCATGCCGAGCAGCGCGTGATGGCGCTGGTGCAGCAGATCGAATCGCAATTGGCCATGCAGGGCGGTCCCTGGTTGCTGGGCCATAGCTATAGCCTGCCCGACATCCACGCCATGATGCTGTGCCGCTGGACCCGCAATTTTGCCGGCCCCAAGGCGCGTGAATTACCGCACATCGGCCCCTGGTTGCAGCGTGTGTTTGAGCGGCCCGCCGTGCAGCGGGTGATTGCTGCCGAAGGTCTGCAGGCCCCCTGGTTCTGAGCGGACAGCTGCCTTGAGCGCGACGTCGGCCCCGATCGAGCACCAGCACTGGCACCCGGTGACCAGTGCTGCCGAACTTGCCGCAGAGCCGCGGGCGGCCCTGCTGCTGGAACAGCCGCTGGTGCTGTGGCGCGATGCCAGCGGCGCCGTCCAAGCCTGGGCCGACCAGTGCCCGCATCGCGGCGCCCGGCTCTCCCTGGGGCGGGTTTGCGCGGGTCGGCTGGAGTGCCCCTACCACGGCTGGCAGTTCGAGGCCTCGGGCCAGTGTGCGCAGGTACCGGCCCTGCCGGCGTTCACGCCGCCGGCCTCGTACCGGGCCCGGGTGTTTGCGGCGCGTGAGTACAGCGGGCTGGTGTGGGTTCGCTTGGACGCTGAAGGGCCGGCCTCGTTGCCGGACCTGCCGCAGTTTGAGGCTGAGGCCGATGCCCGGTTGCACAAGCTCAACTGCGGCCCCTACGAGGTGGCCACCAGCGCCGGCCGCATTGTGGAAAACTTTTTGGACATGGCGCATTTCGGCTTCGTGCACGAGGGCTGGCTGGGCATGAGGGAACTGCCGGACGGCGCGGTGGGTCAGGCCACCGAGATCCCGCTCTACCAGGTCGAGGCCACGGCGAAGGGTCTGCGCGCTACCGGTTGCCGGGCCTGGCAGCCGCGCTCCAGCGTGCACGCGACGGCTGCCGCGCTGATCGACTACAGCTACGAGGTCACCGGGCCGTTCACGGCCGTGCTCACCAAGGTGCCGCCGGCGCACAGTGTGGCGCTGCCGGCGTTTCGTGAGTCGATCGGGCTGTTCATCTGCCCGCTCACGCCCGAGAGCTGCCGGGTCTGGTTCCGGCTGGCGGTGGCCGATGCGGCCCCTGACGAGGTGGCGCTGCGGGCCTTTCAGGACACCATCTTCGGGCAGGACAAGCCGGTGCTGGAGTCTCAGCGGCCCAAGGCCTTGCCGCTGGCGCCGCGCGCCGAGCTGCACACGGCGGCCGACAAGGCCTCGGTGGCTTACCGCCGCCACCTGAGTCATTTGGGAATTACTTTCGGAGTCTGCTGATGCACACCCTGCCGTCATTTGTCCACCACATCCCGGCCCAGCGTCTGCCCGAGCTGTTGCAGCGCATGCCCAAGGCCGAACTGCACATGCACATCGAGGGCTCGCTCGAGCCCGAACTGATGTTTGCCATGGCCGCGCGTAATGGCGTGGCGCTGCCTTACCCCTCAGTGCAGGCCTTGCGCGAGGCCTATGTGTTTGACAACCTGCAAAGCTTTTTGGACATCTACCACGCCGGCACCCTGGTGCTCAAGACCGAGCAGGATTTTTATGACATGACCAGCGCCTACCTGGCGCGGGCCCAGGCCGACCAGGTGCTGCACACTGAAATTTTCTTTGACACCCAGACCCACACCGGGCACGGCCTGAGCGCCGAGGTGGTGATCAACGGCCTGCACCGCGCCTGCGCCGATGCGCCAGCCCGCTTCGGCATGACGGCCTCACTGATCCTGTGCTTTTTGCGCCATCTGAGCGAGGCCGAGGCCTTTGAGTGTCTGGAGCAGGCGCTGCCGCTGCGCGACAAGATTCTGGGCATCGGCCTGGCGTCGAGCGAGGTCGGCCACCCGCCGGAGAAGTTTGCCCGCGTGTTTGCCCGGGCACGCGAGCTGGGCTTTCGGCTGGTGGCGCATGCGGGTGAGGAGGGGCCGCCGGCCTATATCTGGAGCGCGCTCGATGTGCTCAAGGTCGAGCGCATCGACCATGGCGTGCGCGCCGTCGAAGACGCGGTCCTGATGCAGCGCCTGGTACACGACCGCATCCCGCTCACCGTCTGCCCGTTGTCCAACCTGAAGCTGCGGGTGGTGGACACGCTGGCGCAGCACCACCTGCAGCGACTGCTGGACGCCGGCATCATGGCTACGGTCAACTCCGACGACCCGGCCTATTTTGGTGGTTACCTGAACCAGAATTTCAGCCAGACCTTCGCCGCGCTGCCCATGACCGCCGCCCACGCCTATGCGCTGGCGCGCAACAGTTTTGACGCCAGTTTCATCGACGCGGGCGCGCGCCGCGGCCATGTGGCGCGGCTTGACGCGGTGTTTGAATCCTTTGCCTGACGCAGCAGCCGCCATGCAAGGCTACCGTGCCGCGCTCCTGCGCTTTGACCCGGCCGCCGATCCAAAGCAGTCTGCCGTCTATGAGGCCGACGGTTTGCTGGTGGTCGGCCCCGATGCCCGTGGCACCCAGGTGGTGCAAGCGGTGGGGCCCTGGGCCACGCTGGCGCCGCGCTACCCCGGCCTGGTGGTGGCGCACTTGCCCGGCCGCCTGATTGCGCCGGGCTTCGTCGACCTGCACCTGCATTACCCGCAAACCAACGTCATCGGCTCGCCAGCCGCCGGCCTGTTGCCCTGGCTGGAGAACTACACCTTTCCTGAAGAGCAGCGCTTCGAGTCGCCGGACTACAGCGCCGCCGAGGCCGAATTTTTTCTGGACGAGCTACTGCGCCACGGCGTCACCACCGCGCTGACCTTTGCGACCTCGCACCCGGCCTCGGTGCAGGCCCTGTTCAGCGCCGCGCAGCAGCGCCAGATGCGGGTCATCAGCGGCCTGTGCCTGATGGACCGCCACGCGCCGCTCGGCCTGCTCAACCGCGCCGGACCTGCCGCCGATGCCACCGAGCAAAGCCTGATCGATTCCGAGCGCCTGTTGCAGCAGTGGCAGGGCGTGGGCCGGCTGGGCTATGCCATCACGCCGCGGTTTGCCCCCACCTCCAGCGACGCCCAGTTGCGCGGCGCCGGGGAACTGGCCGCCCGCTACCCGCAGGCCTGGATCCAGTCGCACGTGGCGGAAAACCGTGACGAGATCGCCTGGGCGCGTGCCTTGTTCCCGCAGTCGCGCAGCTACCTCGCCACGTATGCCGACTTTGGCCTGATGCGCGAGCGCGCCGTGTATGCCCACTGCATTCATTTCGACGACGACGACCGGGCCTTAATGCGCGAGACTGGCGCCGCGGCTGCTGTCTGCCCGACCAGCAACCAGTTTTTGGGCAGTGGCTTTTTTGACTACGCCGCCGCTGACCGGGCTGGTTTCCACTACGGTCTGGCCAGCGACGTGGGTGGCGGCACCTCGTTCAGCCCCTTCCACACCATGGTCGGCGCCTATGTTGTGGGCCGTGAGGGGCAGACCAAGCCGGGTCTGTCGCTGTCGCCGCAGCAACTGTGGTGGCAGCACACCGCCGGTGCAGCGCAGGCGCTGGGCCTGGACGGCCGTGCGGGTGGCCCGGCCGTGGGCAACTTGCAGCCGGGCTGCGAGGCGGACTTTGTGGTGCTCAACCCGCAGGCCACGCCCTTGTTGGCGCGACGCACCGACCGCGCAGCCACGCTGGATGAATTGTTGTTTGCGCTGATCGTGCTGGGGGACGACCGGGCGGTCGAGCGTACCGTGATTTCACAAGCGATTTAGGCTGCCAGCCCTTGTCGCCATTGGTTGAGTAGCTATTGAAGTGATAGCGATTTCGGTCTGAAGATTACAATCGGACCAACCCAGGAGATTTGTTCCCATGACGATCAAGAGCGACAAATGGATACGCCGCATGGCCGAGACCACCGGCATGATCGAGCCCTTCGAGCCCGGCCAGATCCGCGAGCGCGACGGCCACAAGATCATTTCCTATGGCACCAGCAGTTACGGCTACGACATCCGCTGCGCGCCCGAGTTCAAGGTGTTCACCAACATCCACAGTACCGTGGTTGACCCGAAGAATTTCGATGAAAAAAGCTTTGTTGATTTTCATGACGAGGTCTGCATCATCCCGCCCAACAGCTTTGCGCTGGCCCGTACCGTGGAGTACTTTCGCATCCCGCGCAATGTGCTCACCATCTGCCTGGGAAAGAGCACCTATGCCCGCTGCGGCATCATCGTCAATGTGACGCCATTCGAGCCCGAGTGGGAGGGTTTTGTCACCCTGGAGTTCTCCAACACCACGCCGCTGCCGGCCAAGATTTACGCCGGCGAGGGCTGTGCCCAGGTGCTGTTTTTTGAGAGTGACGAGGTCTGTCAGACCAGTTACAAGGACCGTGGCGGCAAGTACCAGGGCCAGCGCGGCGTGACCCTGCCCAAGGCGTAAAACCAGGCCCCGCCACCGGCGTCCGGTGGATGGAGGATAATCAGGGTTTGCCCTGATTCCCTGGGCATAATCAGCTATCGGTTCGATAGCACCTGAGTTTGGCTGTGAATGACCGATCTGACTTCTGATGTAACCCTCGACCGGGCTCCCGCTGCGGCGCCTGTGCTGGCCGCCGACACCCCCATCATGGCCTTTGCCCAATTGCAACTGGCCCCACCACTGGCCCGCGCCGTGGCCGAGATGGGATACACCGCCATGACGCCGATCCAGGCGCAAGCCATTCCCGTTGTGCTGCAGGGCCGCGACGTGATGGGTGCCGCCCAGACCGGTACCGGCAAGACAGCGGCCTTTGCCCTGCCGCTGCTGCAGCGCCTGCTCAAACACGAAAACAGTTCCACCTCGCCGGCCCGGCACCCAGTGCGCGCCCTGGTGCTGCTGCCCACGCGCGAACTGGCCGACCAGGTGGCCCAGGCCATCAAATCCTACGCCCAGCACACCCAGCTGCGCAGCACGGTGGTGTTTGGCGGCATCGACATGAAACCGCAGACGCTGGAGCTGAAAAAAGGCGTGGAGGTGCTGGTGGCCACCCCCGGGCGGCTGCTGGACCACATCGAAGCCAAGAACGCGGTCCTGGGCCAGGTGGAGTACGTGGTGCTCGACGAGGCTGACCGCATGCTCGACATCGGCTTTTTGCCCGACCTGCAGCGCATCCTGAGCTATCTGCCCAAGCAGCGCACCACACTGTTGTTTTCTGCCACGTTTTCGCCCGAGATCAAGCGCCTGGCCAGCAGCTACCTGCAAAGCCCGGTCACGATCGAGGTCGCGCGCTCCAACGCCACCGCCTCCACCGTGGAGCAGCACTTCTACAGCGTGAGCGACGACGACAAACGCCATGCGCTGCACCAGATCCTGAAGGCCCGCGGCCTCAAGCAGGCCTTCGTGTTTGTCAACAGCAAGCTCGGTTGTGCCCGGCTGGCCCGCTCCCTGGAGCGCGAAGGCCTCAACACCACGGCCCTGCATGGCGACAAGAGCCAGGACGAGCGCCTCAAGGCGCTGGACGCCTTCAAAAAGGGCGAGGTCGATCTGCTGGTGTGTACCGATGTGGCCGCGCGCGGCCTGGACATCAAGGACGTGCCGGCGGTGTTCAACTTCGACATCCCCTTCAATGCCGAGGACTATGTGCACCGCATCGGCCGCACCGGCCGGGCCGGTGCCTCGGGTCTGGCGGTGAGCTTTGTCTCCAAGAGCGATGCCCGGCTGGTGGCTGACATCGAGAAGCTGATCAAGGTCAAAATTGACCTGGAGGCCATCGAGTTCGACGAAGACCAGCCCGACATCCGCAAGCAGGGCCGCATCAACGACGGCCGCCGCATGTACGCCGAAGGCGCGCATGAGGAGCCCCGGCGAGGCGGCCATCGCGATGCCGGCGCGCGCGAGCCGACGCAGGCCGCGCAGTACCCCCGGCCAGAGCGCAGCCCGCGCCCGGCGCCGGCATCACGCGACCCGTTTTTTGACAAGCCCTATGAAGCCGCGCCCGTGACCGATGCCGCACCGGCTTGGGAAGCGAGTGCCGCACGGCCCGGCGCCCGCAGCGTGTCGGCCAACATCAAACCCAAGCGGCGGATCGCAGCACTGTTCAAGGCCGAGTGAAGCTGGCGTCGGCCGGCTAAAACGGCTGCTGCGCCGGTTGGCACTTGACCTGAATCAGCTCACACGCGAGCGGCTGACTGGCAGTTGCGCCCAAGTTCCCGCCCAGGCGCATCGCGCTCAGGCAACCACCCCAGACGCAACCGGTGTCCAGCGCCAGCACATCCTGCCGTTGCATCGGCCCCAGGCTGGACCAGTGACCAAAGGCCACTGTCACCTCGGCGGTTTGTCGGCCTGCCACATCAAACCAGGGTTGGTAGCCGGCTGGCGCCGCGCCCGCCCCCTCCTTGGTGGCAAACTCCATGCGGCCCGCTGCATCGCAAAACCGCAGGCGGGTCAGCGCATTGACAATCATGCGCCAGCGCGGCATGCCCTCCAAGGCTTCGTCCCAGGCTGCGGGCTCGTCACCGTAGAGCTGCTGCAAAAATCTGCCGGCCGCGTCGCCGCGCAGCACCTGTTCCACCTCGGCCGCGCGCGCCATGGTCTGGGCGGCGGTCCAGTCCGGCAACACCCCGGCATGCACCATCAGCACCGGGTGGCCTTGAATCTGCTCCAGCATGGCCAGGCGTTGCCAGCGCAACCAATCCAGCAGCACGCTGCGGTCGGGCGCCTGCAGAATGTCGCCCACGGTGTCGCTGCGGTGGGGTGGCCGGGCACCCTGCGCCAGGGCCAGCAGGTGCAGGTCGTGGTTGCCCAGCACACAGCGTGCGGCATCGCCAAAGCCTATCAGGCGGCGCAGCACACGCGCCGAGTGCGGCCCGCGGTTGACCAGGTCCCCGAGCACAAACAGCGTGTCGCGGCTGGGCGAAAACGCCAGTTCGGCCAACAGCCGCTGCAGCGGCTCGTCGCAACCCTGGATATCGCCGATCAAGTAAAGTGCCATGGTGTTCATTTTCGCCCCTGATGCATGGACGTTCTGCTGATTGTTTTTCTGACCCTGCTCAACGGCGTGTTTGCCATGTCCGAGCTGGCGCTGGCCGCCAGCCGCAAGGCGCGGCTCAACGCCATGGCCGAAGCGGGTGACAAAGGGGCACAGGCGGCGCTCACCCTGCTGGGCAACCCGAACCAGTTTCTATCGACCGTGCAGGTTGGCATCACCTCGATTGGCGTGCTCAATGGCATCGTGGGCGAGGCGGCTTTCAGTGAGGGCGTGGCGGCCTGGCTGCACCAGCTCGGCGCCAGCGACAAGGCCGCAGCCATCTCGGCCACGGCACTGGTGGTCACCGCCATCACCTTTATCACCATCATCTTTGGTGAACTGGTGCCCAAGCGCATCGGCCAGTTGTACCCGGAGCCTGTGGCGCGCTGGGTGTCGCGCCCCATGCTGTGGCTGGCGACTGTCGCCAAGCCCTTTGTCAAGCTGCTGTCCGGCACCACCGCTGGCGTGCTCAGGCTGCTGCGCATCGACACCACTGCCGCGCGTGCCGTGACCGAGGAGGAAATCACGGCCAGCCTGGAAGAAGGGGTGGACGCGGGCGTGATCGAGCAGCACGAGCACCAGATGGTGCAGAACGTGTTTCAGCTTGACGAGCGACCTTTGACCTCGCTGATGGTACCACGCACCGATGTCGAGTGGCTTGAAGCCGGGCAGACCGTGGCCGAGAGCCTGCACATGGTGGGCAAGAAGGGTGCACATTCCTGGTACCCGGTGTGCCGCGGCTCACTCGACGACGTGGTCGGCGTCATCAGCGTCGCCCGCTTGCTGGAACTGGGCGCCGATACCCCGGGCGGCATCGGGCCCCACGCCACGCCGGCCACTTTTGTGCCGGAAACCCTCAGTGGCATGGAATTGCTGGAGCAGTTTCGTGCGCGCTCGGGTCGGTTTGTGTTCGTCGTCGATGAGTACGGCGTGGTGCAAGGGCTGCTCACGCCCCTGGACCTGTTGCAGGCCATCACCGGCGAATTACAGCCGGGCGCCCAGATTGACGCCTGGGCCACCCAGCGCGAGGATGGCAGCTGGCTGCTGGATGGCCTGATGCCGGTGGGCGAACTCAAGGTGCGCCTGGGTTTGGACGAATTGCCCCAGGAGGACCGCGGCCGTTACAACACGGTGGCCGGCCTGCTGATGTCGGTCTCCGGCCACTTGCCGGCGGTGGCCGAGCGCATCGAATGCGCGGGCTGGTTGTTCGAGGTGGTGGACCTTGACGGCAAGCGCATCGACAAGGTGTTGGCTACGCGCACCCGATTACCGCAGGGTGACGCCTAGGCTCGTCCTGTCAGCTGGTAAGTTAGCAGACCCACCAGCTCATGCAGCAGCAGGTGCCACTTGCGGGCGCCCTCGGCCAGCGAGTACTCGGTCCAGGGCGTGGCGTTGCCGGTGCGGTAGTCCACCGGGTAGGGCGTGACGTTCCAGCCCGCCTTTTGGAAAGCCGCCATGGCCCGCGGCATGTGCCAGGCCGAGGTCAGCAGCAGCCAGGGCCGCCTGGGGTCCACGCCAGGCAGCCGTGCGCTGAACACCGCGTTCTCGTAGGTGGTGCGCGAGGCCGATTCCAGCAGCAGCCGCTCGGGCGCAACGCCCATGCGGGAAAAAAACCGGGCCGCCCGCTGGGCCTCCGTCAGGCTCCCGGCAAACAACTCACCGTCCCCGCCAGTGAACAGCAGGCGCAGCCCCGGCGCCTGTTGCAACAAGGGCAGGGCGGCGGTCATGCGCTCGGCGGCTTCGTTGAGGGCCGGCTGGCCGTGGCCTTGCCAGACATGGGCCGGCTCCAGGGCGCCGCCCAGCAGGACCACGCCCGCATAGCCGCTCAGGGGCACGCTGGCAGCCAGCTCGGGGTGGCGCGCCTCGAGTTGGCGGATCAGGGCGTCGGGCAGGGGCTCCCAGCCTTGCAGCAGCAGCACCGCCAAGGCCGCCCAGCCCAGCCGCAGGCCCCAGCGCCGTCGCCCATGCAGGCCGATCAGTGCGCCCAGCAGCAGCAGGGCGACCCAGGCCAGCGGCTGGGTGGCAAACTGCAGCAATTTGGCGGCGATGAACATGGTGTCGGCACTATAGCCGCGCAGAGGGTGGCGCCGCCGGGATAGTGAGTGACGCATTGACGATTGTGGGCGACAGCGGCAATCTTCAAAATGTTTCGGGCGTCCGGGTACGGCCGCTTCAAGCAACACAAGGAGACACTGTGATAGGTTCAGACATCGAAATCGCGCAGGCAGCCACGTTAAAACCCATCATCCAGATGGCGCAGGACCGGCTCGGCATCCCGCCCGAGGCGCTGGAGCCCTATGGCCATTACAAGGCCAAGATCGACCTGCAATGGCTCAAAAACAACCAGACGTCCAATGGCAAGCTGGTGCTGGTTACGGCCATCAGCCCGACGCCGGCAGGCGAAGGCAAGACCACCACCACGGTGGGTCTGGGGGATGCGCTCAACCGGATCGGCAAGCGCACCGTGATCGCGCTGCGTGAGCCTTCGCTGGGGCCTGTGTTCGGCATGAAAGGTGGCGCGGCCGGTGGCGGTTATGCCCAGGTGGTGCCCATGGAGGACATCAACCTGCACTTTACCGGCGACTTCAACGCCATTGCGCTGGCGCACAACCTGCTGGCCGCTCTGATGGACAACCACATCCACCACGGCAACACCTTGGGGTTCGACGTGCGGCGCATCGTCTGGCGCCGGGTGATGGACATGAACGACCGCGCCCTGCGTTCCACCGTGGTCTCGCTCGGCGGCCCGGGCAACGGTTTCCCGCGCGAGGACGGCTTCGACATCGTGGTGGCGTCCGAGGTGATGGCCATCTTCTGCCTGGCTACCTCACGCCGTGACCTCAAGGAGCGGCTGGGCAACATCATCGTCGGCTACACCCGCGAGCAGACACCGATCCGCGCCCGCGACCTGAACGCCCAGGGCGCCATGGCCGCGCTGCTCAAAGACGCGATCAAGCCCAACCTGGTACAGACGCTGGAGAACAACCCGGCGATCATCCATGGCGGCCCGTTTGCCAACATCGCCCACGGCTGCAACACCGTGACGGCGACCCAGGCCGCGCTCAAGCTCGGCGAGTATGTGGTGACCGAGGCGGGCTTTGGCGCCGACCTGGGCGCCGAAAAGTTCATTGACATCAAGTGCCGCAAGTCCGGGCTGCGCCCGGATGCGGTGGTGGTGGTGGCGACTCTGCGCGCGCTCAAGCACCACGGCGGGGTGGATGCCAAAGACCTCAACACGCCCAACCTGGCGGCACTGGAAAAAGGCATGGCCAACCTGGAGCGGCATGTGGACAACATCCGCAACCGCTACGGCCTGCCCTGCGTGGTGTCGATCAACCATTTCACCTCGGACAC
>JBEGOC010000068.1:0-9525 GCA_041182225.1 Pseudomonadota bacterium
GTACCACATCAACGCCTTTGCGGTCACCATGCTGGCGCCGCTGGCCCACGGCGGCAGCCTGGCCATGCCGCCCAAGTTTTCGGCAGCGCGCTTTTGGGCGCAGGCCAGCCAAAGCGGTTGCACCTGGCTCAACGTGGTGCCGACCATGATCGCCTACCTGCTCGAAGGCGCTGCGCCCACCCCGGCGCAAACCCGAGGTCTGCGCTTTTGCCGCTCGGCCTCGGCCGCGCTACCGCCCGAGCACCTGCGCGCCTTCGAGGCGCGCTTTGGCCTGGGCATCATTGAAACCATGGGCCTGACCGAAACCGTGGCACCGGCGTTTTCGAACCCGCTCGCCCCCGGCCGACGCAAGCTGGGCGCGGTCGGGCGGGCCTCGGGCTGCGAGGCCCGGGTGATTGACGCCGCCCTGGCCGAGCTGCCCGACGGCCAGACCGGCGAACTGGCCATTCGCGGCCCCAATGTGATGCGCGGCTATTACAAAAACCCCGAGGCCACGGCTGCCGCCTTCACCCCGGACGGCTGGCTGCGCACCGGTGACCTGGGCCACCGCGACGCCGATGGCTTTTTTTTCGTCACCGGCCGCATCAAGGAGCTGATCATCAAGGGCGGCGAGAACATCGCGCCGCGCGAGATCGACGAGGCACTGCTCAAACACCCCGCCGTGCTGGACGCCGCAGCAGTCGGCATCCCGGACCCGCACTACGGCCAGGAGATCATGGCCTGCGTGGTGCTGCGGCCCGGCCAGCATGCCGATGAGGCGGCGCTGCGGGCCTTTTGCCTGACGGCGCTGGGCCGCTACAAGACGCCCAAGCTGTTCCGATGGGTCCCCGACCTGCCGCGCGGCCCCTCAGGCAAGGTGCAACGGCTCAAGCTGGTCGACCTGTACCCACCCATGCCGGGTTGAGTCCGGGTATGGGTCAACCCGTGGATTGGCTCTTGCCACCACCCCTGCCACCCGTCCTACTGTTGGCGGCGCTGCTGATCGTGACCGCCGCCGGCGTGGTGCGGGGCTTTGCCGGTTTTGGCTTTTCTGCACTGTGTGTGGCAGGGCTGTCGCTATTTGCGCCGCCGGCCCAGGTGGTGCCGCCGATTTTTGTGCTGGAGGTGCTGGCCAGCCTGACGCTGCTGCGCGCCGCGCTGCGCGAGGTGGACTGGCCATGGCTGAGCTGGCTGGCGCTGGGCAATGCCCTGTGCATTCCACTGGGCATTGCAGTGCTGGCATGGCTTGACGAGCTCCCGCTGCGGCTGCTGATCGGGCTGCTGCTGCTGGTGGCGGCGCTGCTGCTGCGCAGCGGCTGGCGACTGGCGCTGACGCCGACCCGGGGCACGCGCCTGGTCACCGGGCTGGTGTCGGGGCTGGTCAACGGGGTGGCGGCGATCGGCGGTATTGCGGTGGCCGTGCTGCTCAGCACCACACAGATGGCCCCTGGCGTGATGCGCGCGACCCTGGTGCTGCTGTTCCTGCTGACCGACCTGTACGCGCTGGCCTGGGCCGGCCTGCTGTCGGCGGGCGTGCAGCACGGGCCGACCCTGCTGGGGCCGGACACCCTGCGCTGGGCGCTGTGGCTGACGCCCGCCATGCTGGCCGGCATCTGGCTCGGCAACCGGTCCCTGCGAGGGGTATCGCCCGAGCAGTTTCGGCGCCGGGTGCTGAACCTGCTGATCCTGATCGCGCTGCTCAGCGTGCTGCGGGCGCTGTGGGCGCTATGGGCGCTGTGGACGTGATTGGCGCTCTGAGTGCGGGCCGGCTCAGCGGCGTCATACGCCGGCGTCGGCCAAGGCGCAGCTGACTGGCTTGGCACCGAGCAACTGCACGCACACCTGTGGGTCGATACCCACCAGGTAGCCGCGCCGGCCGCCGTTGATCAGGATGCGCGGCAGTTCCAGAATGCTCGCCTCGATGTACACCGGCATGACGCGGCGCGTGGCAAACGGCGAGGTGCCGCCCACCAGGTAGCCGCTGTGCCGGTTGGCCACCTCGGGCGCACAGGGTGCCACCGCCTTGGCGCCAATCTGGCGCGCCAGATTTTTGGTCGACACCTTGCGGTTGCCGTGCATCAACACCAGCAGCGGCTTGGCGTCCTGGTCCTGCATGACCAGGGTCTTGACCACGGTGAACGGATCCTGCCCCAGCACCTCGGCGCTGTGTTGCGCGCCGCCATGTTCCTGGTACTCATAGGGATGCTCGCTAAAAGGCACCTGGTTCGTCCGCAGCAAGGCGGTGGCGGGGGTTTCGGTAACATGTTCTTTTTTTGCCATGGATGGAATTGTCCACTGCAGCGCAGCTTCGCGGCGCCTCACGATTTGGATCATGGTCTGCGGCGCCAGGGCCTTTACCCTTGCAGCGCCGGTGTCTGTCGGCTCTGGGTATAGTGGCTTGATCGCCAACATCAAACGGGGGTGAAATTGTGGTTCGAACCAGCGTGTCGTTCGTATTGGCCAGCCTGTTGTGCTGGTGGAGTGCCGTGGCCTGGGGCCAAACCACCGCGCAGCCCGGCCAGGGCGCGGCGCCCCCTGCCGCCACCCTGCGCCAGGCTCGGGCCGCCGTGGTACAGGTAACCACACGCGCCATCGAGGGCGCGCCATCGGCCCGGACGCTGGGCCAGGTGCGGCGCGGCAGCGGCGTGGTGATCGGCCCGGACGACCTGATCCTGACCATCGGCTACCTGATTCTGGAAACCGATCAGATCGACATCCGTACGGTGGACCGCAAGACCTACCCGGCGCGTGTCGTGGCCTATGACACGGCCACCGGCCTGGGCCTGCTGCGGCCACTGGTCCCTCTGAGCAACGTGCAGCCGGTCAGCATCGGGCAGGTGGCGTCCACCGAAGTCGGGCAGACCTTTGCAGTCGCCACGGGTGACAACGCCGAGGCGATCGGCCCGACCCGCCTGATGGACGTGCGCCAGTTCACCGGCTACTGGGAATACCACCTGGACAAGGCGCTGTACGCCAGCCCGCCGGTGGCCAACCACTCCGGCGCCGCGCTGTTCAACCCGCAGGGCGAACTGGTCGGCATTGGCAGCCTGTACATGCAGGACGTGCTGCGCGAGACTGACCCCCGCGCCCTGCCCGGCAACATGTTTGTGCCGTCGGAACTGCTCAACACCATCCTGCCCGAGATGCTGGCCACCGGCAGCACGGCCGGCAGCCACCGACCCTGGCTTGGCATCAATGCCGTGGAGCGCAACGGCCGCATCCAGGTCACCCGTGTCACGCCCAACAGCCCGGCGGACAAGGCCGGCCTGAGCCCGGGTGATGTGGTGCTGAGCATGGACGGCGAGGTGCTGAGCTCGCTGGCCCGCCTCTATAAAAAAGTCTGGGCCAAGCCGCTGGATGCCGGCAGCTTCACCCTGACCGTGCAGGACCGCGGGCAGATTCGCGACCTGCAACTGGAAGTGCGCGACCGCAGCCTGAGCATCCAGAAACCGGCCGGGATTTGAACAGCCCTCAGTTGGCTGGGTCGCGCAATTCCCAGCGCACAGCGTCAATCTGGGCCAGCAGCTCGGGCGACAGGGTCGTGTCCCAGGCGTCCAGGCACTCGTCAAGCTGGGCCACGTTGGTTACGCCCAGGATGGTGCTGGCCACGCGCCAGCTGGTGTAGCAAAAAGCCAGTGCCATGCGGGTGGGCGTCAGGCCGTGCTGCAGCGCCAGCGCGTTGTAGCGCCGCGCCGCCGCCAAGGATTCAGCCCGGCCCCAGCGGCCCTTGCGCACCGATTCGTAGCGCTGCATGCGGCCTCCCTGCGGGGCATCGGCACCGACATGGCCCGAGCTGTCGTATTTGCCAGTGAGCTGGCCAAAACCCAGCGGCGAGTAAGCCAGCAAGCCCACCTGCTCGTGGTACATCACTTCATCCAAACCGTTGTCCACGCTGCGGTTGATCAGGCAGTAGGGGTTTTGCACCGACACGATGCGCGGCAGGCCGTGCTCAGCAGCAACGCGGGTGAATTCCATCACGCCATAGGGGGTTTCGTTGGACAGTCCGATCTCGCGCACCTTGCCGGCCTTGACCAAGCGCGCCAGACCTTCGAGCTGCTCACGCGTGCTGGACAGGTCGGCTCGGACCTTGGCTGGATTGAAATAGGGGTTGCCAAAGGCCGGCACATGGCGCACCGGCCAGTGGATCTGGTACAGGTCGATCACGTCGGTTTGCAGGCGGCGCAGGCTGTCCTCGCAGGCGCTCACGATGTCCGCAGCCGTCAAGTTGTCACTGCCGCCGCGCAACCAGTCCATGCCGCGCGACGGGCCCGCCACTTTGGAGGCTACTGTCCAACGCTGACGCACACCCGGGTTGCGGGCAAAGTAGTGGCCAATCATCGTCTCGGTGGCGCCATAGGTGGCGGCCCGGGTCGGCACCGAATACATCTCGGCGGTGTCCATGAAGTCGACGCCGCGCTCCAGGCTGCGCGCCATGATCTGATGCGCCAGCGGCTCGTCCACCTGTTCGCCAAAGGTCATGGTGCCCAAGCAGATCGGGGTGACGGCCAGATCGCTGCGGCCAAGATTGTTTTTTTTCAGGTCCATCGGGGGTTTGCTGTTTTCAGGGGAGGATGCCCGACTGCCGAGCGCGGGTTTCTTCTTGCAGACGCAACACGCGGCGCTGCACCTTGCCGGTGGTGGTCATGGGCAGGGCGTCGACAAATTCAATGTCTTTGGGGTACTCGTAGGGCGCGAGCTTGCCCCGCACATGGGCCTGCAGGTCGGCTACCAGTTGAGCATCAAATTGGGCTCTAGCCCTTGTACCACTTGGTTTCTTTGCTACATATTCAGGAGCAATGACGACGTAGGCCTTGACCAGTGCGCCGCGCTCACGGTCGGGCTTGGGCACCACGGCGGCATTGAGCACCGCCGGGTGCTTGACCAGACAGTTCTCGATCTCGCCCGGGCCGATGCGGTAACCGGCGGCCTTGAACACGTCGTCAGCCCGGCCCTGGTACCACAGGTAGCCATCGGCGTCGCAGGTCGCCAGGTCGCCGGTGCGGCACCAGTCCCCGGTGAACTTGGCCTGGGTGGCAGCCTGGTTTTTCCAGTAACCCAGGAAAAAAATCGGGTCTGGGTCGCCGTGCACATCCAGCCGGTGCAGGGCCACGTCGCCCACCACCCCTGGCGCACACACCTGCCCCGCCTCGTCACTGACCGCCACCCGGTGCCCGGGATAGGCCCGGCCCATGCTGCCGGGCTTGGCGGGCCAACCTACGCCAACAGGTGGACCCAACCCGCCGCCGGGCCGCCCCAAGGCGGGTTGCGCCCCCTCGGGGGGCAGCGTAGTACGCGGAGCGACAAGCGTGGGGGCACAATTCCCCACGATGTAGTTGATTTCGGTCTGGCCGAACATTTCGTTCACCGTCACGCCCAACTGGGCCTGGCAGTATTCAAACACCGCGTCCCCCACCGACTCGCCTGCGCTCATGATGGCCTGCAGCTGCAGACCGAACTGCTCGCGCACCGTGCGGCCGGGGCTGCCGGGATAGGCTTTCATCATGGCTTTGAGCGCGGTCGGGAACAAAAAGGTGTGGGTCACGCCAAAGCGCTGCATCAGCTCAAAAGCGGCCTGGGGGCTGAAGCGGCCGCTGTAGGCCACGATCGGGCGGCCAAAGTACAGGGTAGGCAGCAGCGCGTCCATCAGACCGCCGGTCCAGGCCCAATCGGCCGGGCTCCAGAACACGGCCGCGCTGTCGGCATTGGTGCGGCCGTCAAAGCCAAACCAGTTCTGGCTGCAGACAAAGCCGCTCAGGTTGCCGATCAGGGCGCGGTGCGGAATCAGCGCACCTTTGGGGTTGCCGGTGGTGCCGCTGGTGTAGATCAACACGGCAGCCTCGTCGGCCGAGGTGTCAACCGCCGCAAAGCGGTCTGGCGCCCCGGCCAGGGCCTGCGCGTAGTCCAGATCAGCCCGGGCTGCGGCGGCACCCACCCCCAGCACCCGGCCCAACCGTGGACAGTGGCCCCGCACCGAGAGCAGGTTGTCGATGGAACTTTCGTCACAAATCGCCAGCACCGCCTCACTGTCCTGCAACCGGAAGTCGAGCGCATCCGGGCCGAACAGCATGGACAGCGGCATCGCCACCGCCCCCATCTGCAGCACCGCCATGTAGGCCACGGCCGTCTCAAAGCGCTGCGGCATCACAATCGCCACCCGGTCGCCCCGCGCCACACCCAGCCCGGCCAGCACCTGGGACAGCCGGTTGGCCTGCGCCTGCAGCTCGGCATAGGTATAAAAAGTGGCTGAACCTCTCGTATCCATTGACTGGATAGCTATTCTTTTGGTAGCGTCTGGCGCCGCCGCCCAGCGCGCACTGCAGACCTGCGCCATGTTGAAGCGCTCGGGCACCTGCCAGCCAAAGCGGCTGTGCAGCGTTGGATAAGCGTCACGGCGAATCATCAAGTCACCCCAAGCAACGAAGTCTGACACCCTGGACACCACCCTGCAGGAATGGGAAACCGGCTACCATATTTCCAAGCTCAGCCGTTCAGCCGGCACTTGAGCAAACGCCTTGTCTCGACTCACAAGAATGGCATCGGCCGCGACGGCGTGGGCTGCAATCATCATGTCAAAGTCGCTCAGGTTGATGCCCTGCGACTCCAGCGTGCTGCAAAATTCGCCGTAACAGGTGGCCACGTTTTCATCCCAAGACAGAACGTCCATGCGCAGGAGGACCTGGGTCAACGCATTTCGGAGCCGTTGCGGCTGGCCTTTGCGATGCAGGCCGTACTCCAACTCGGCCAGCGTGATACTCGACAGCACCGCCCGCCCCACGGGCAGTTGCGTCAGGCGCGCCAGCAGGTCGGCGTCCCGCCCTTGCATGATGTGGCTGACCACATTGGTGTCCAACAGGTAGCGTTGGCTCATTCAGCCAAACTTTCAAAAGGATCGCGTCGGCTATGGGTTTGACGACGCTCGATCAGCAGGTCTTGGTCAGTGTTTTGCGCGACCACATCGAGCAAACCTTGCCAGTCGGTCGGTTTAGGCGACAGCACCACATCACCCGTGACAGGGTCATGGCGGATGAAGACTTCGGCCGCATCGAAGCGAAAAGCCAACGGCAGGCGAACGGCCTGGCTACGGCCCGTGGTGAAAATCTTGGCGGTTTGGTGCATGGTGAACCTCTCGAAGTTCGGTATATCTCATGGTATATACCAACATCAAGGATGTCAAGCGTGTTGTTGATGTCTTTGGTTTCTTACCAGCAAAAGCGCACCCTTTATGTGCCGATCACGAGTTGGCAGGCCTCACCGACTTGTCCCTGTTTTGACTGACGCTCAGGATCATGCTCCGTATGATGGGTCAAATGTACCAAGTCAAACGCCCTTCCCGCAGTGAATTTGTGCCCATCCGCCAGTTGCAGTACCACGTCCGGCTGTGGGGCGAGCCCGCGCCGGGCAAGGTTCCGCTGGTGATGGTGCACGGCTGGATGGACGTGGCGGCCAGTTTCCAGTTCATGGTCGATGCGTTCAGCCAGGCGCACTACGTGATTGCGCCCGACTGGCGGGGGTTCGGCCTGACCGGTGGTGGTGGCGCAGACAGTTACTGGCACCCCGACTACCTGGCCGACCTGGAGTTCCTGCTGGACCATTACGCGCCGGGCCATGCGGTGAACCTGGTGGGCCACAGCATGGGCGGCGGCGTGGCGATGCAGTACGCCGGCATCCGGCCGCAACGGGTGCGGCGTCTGGTCAACCTGGAGGGCTTCGGCATGCCCGCCACCACGCCCGACCAGGCGGCGGACCGCTTTGGCCGCTGGATCGACGAGCTCAAGCAGCTGCACCGCGGCGAATTGGCCCTGCGCGCCTACACCGAACCCGCCGGCGTAGCGCGCCGCCTGATGAAGACCAACCCGCGCCTGGGGCAAGACAAGGCCGACTGGCTGGCCCAGCACTGGGCCCAGAAAAACGAGGCCGGCGAGTGGCAGATCTTGGGCGAGCCCGCCCACAAGTTGCCCAATGCCTACCTGTACCGCGTGGATGAGGTACGGGCCATTCACTCACGCATCACCATGCCGACGCTGATGGTCGAAGCGGCCGATGAACGGTTTGAAACCTGGTGGAAGGGCCGCTACACCCTGGCCGAGCACCACGAGCGGATGCGTGCCATTCCCCAGGTGCAGATCGTGCGCATTGAGGAAGCCGGCCACATGATGCACCACGACCAGCCCGAGCGGCTGGCAGCACTGATCGAAGGCTTCATCGCCTGAGGCCGGGCGGCGTGAGAAAATCCGGCCTCACAACCACCCGCAACGATCAGGATCCCCATCATGGAAGCAGAACGCATCAACCTCATTGGCACCCAATTGGCAGATCTGAGCGCACGCACTGCCGCGCTCAGGGGGTATCTTTGACTACGATGCCAAATCCGAACGCCTGAGGACGGTCAACGCCTCGCTCGAAGACCCCTCGGTCTGGAACGACCCCAAACGCGCTCAGGAGCTCGGGCGCGAGAAAAAATCGCTCGACAGCATTGTGCTCACGCTCAATGACCTGACGCGTGAGCTGGCCGACAACAGCGAGCTCTACGACATGTCCAAGGAGGATGGCGACGAGGCTGGGCTGCTGACCATCGAGGCCGAAACCGCCAAGCTGAGCGAAACCATCGAGGGGCTGGAGTTCCGCCGCATGTTCAACAACCCGGCCGACCCGCTCAATGCCTTTCTGGACATCCAGGCCGGCGCAGGCGGCACCGAGGCTTGCGACTGGGCCAGCATGCTGCTGCGCCAGTACCTGAAGTACGCCGAGCGCAAGGGCTTCAAGGCCACCATTGAGGACGAGTCCGCCGGCGACACCGCCGGCATCAAGGGCGCCACCATCAAGGTCGAGGGCGAGTACGCCTTTGGCCTGCTACGCACCGAAACCGGCGTGCACCGGCTGGTGCGCAAGTCGCCGTTTGACTCCTCCGGCGGCCGGCACACCTCGTTTGCCTCGGTCTTTGTCTACCCCGAGGTGGACGACTCGATCGAAATCGACATCAACCCGGCTGATGTGCGCACCGACACCTTCCGCGCCAGCGGCGCCGGCGGCCAGCACATCAACAAGACCGACTCGGCGGTGCGGCTGACCCACATCCCCACCGGCATCGTGGTGCAATGCCAGGACGGCCGCAGTCAGCACAGCAACCGCGACGTCGCCTGGAAGCGCCTGCGCAGTCGGCTGTACGACTTTGAAATGCGCAAACGCATGGAAGAGCAGCAAAAGCTCGAAGACACCAAGACCGACGTGGGCTGGGGCCACCAGATCCGCTCGTATGTGCTGGACCAAAGCCGCATCAAGGACCTGCGCACCAACTACGAGACCTCGGCCACGCAGAAAGTGCTGGACGGCGACCTTGACCCCTTCATCCAGGCCTCGCTCAAGCAGGGCGTGTGATGAGCAACTGGCAACACCCGGTCGCCCCGGTACAGGCGCTGATCTTTGATATGGACGGCACCATGATCGACTCCATGGGCCACCACAAGCAGAGCTGGGTGGCCTTCGCCGCGCAGCACGGGCTCGACATCGAGGTGGACGAGCTGATGCGCCGCACCACCGGCCGCACCG
>JBEGOC010000069.1:0-5521 GCA_041182225.1 Pseudomonadota bacterium
GGTACAGCAACAGCGCCAGCGACACCGCCACGCCCACCACCAGCCCGACTTCAACCCCCTGGGTCAAGGTCATCAGCAAAGTGGCCAGCACCGCCATGAAGTCCGTCTTGGAATAAGCCCAGGTCCGCTTGAGGATACCGAGGTCCACCAGTGACAGCACGGCCACGATGATGGTGGCAGCCAGCGTGGCCTGCGGCAGGTAATACAGCGCCGGCGTCAGAAACAGGGAGGCCAGCGTGATGCCAACCGCGGTGTAGACGCCGGCTGCCGGTGTTTGCGCGCCAGCATCAAAATTCACCACCGAGCGGGCAAAGCCACCGGTCACCGGAAAGCCCCCCGTTAGCGACGCCGACAGGTTGCTGGCACCCAGGGCCACCAACTCCTGGTCAGGCTCGATGCGCTGGCGACGTTTGGCGGCCAGGGTTTGGCCCACCGACACCGACTCCACAAAGCCCACCACGCTGATCAGCAGGGCCGGCACCGCCAGCGCTTGCCAGAGCGCCAGGTCCCACAGCGGCAGGGTCAGGGGCGGCAGGCCTTGGGGCACGGTGCCCACGATCTTCAGACCCTGGCCCTGCCAGTCCAAAGCCCAGGCCAGCACGGCCGTGACGACAATCACGGCCACCGGGCCGGCTTTGGCCAGCGCATCGGCTATTCCGGCACTCAGACCCAGCTTGACCAGCAGCGGCTTGAGGCCTTTGCGCACCCAAAACAGGAACGCCGTGGCCAGCACCCCCACCGCCAGCGTCAGGCCGTGCGTGTTGGGCGCCTGCAGCAGCAGGGCCTGCAGCAGCTCAACAAAGTTGTGACCCTCGGCCTTGACGCCCATCAGGGTCTTGAGCTGGCTGGCGGCGATCAGCAGACCCGAGGCGGAAATAAAGCCGGAAATCACCGGGTGGCTCAAAAAATTGGCCAGAAAGCCCAGACGTAAGATGCCCATGAGCAGCAACATCGCCCCCGACAAAAATGCCAGCGTGATGGCCACCGCCCAGTAGGCCGGGGTACCGGCGGCGGCATGCTCGCCAATGGCGGCCGCGGTCATGAGCGAGACCACCGCCACCGGCCCCACCGCCAGCACCCGGCTGGTGCCAAAGATGGCATAGAGCAGCAGCGGCGCCACACTGGCATACAGACCCACCTCCGGCGGCAAGCCGGCCAGCAGGGCGTAGGCCAGACTCTGCGGGATCAGCATGATCGTCACGATCAAAGCCGCCACCAGGTCGCTGACCAGCGCGGCCCGGTGGTAGCGGCGCCCCCAGTCCAGCACCGGCAGCGACGGCAGCAAGGCGGTCAATGATTGGCGTGCGATGACATCGCTCCTGATAGTGAGGTTCAGGGCGCCTTGGCCTGCTTGGCCCGAGGCTGGTGGACGTAGCGGTCAGCCGCCTCAAAGAGGATCATCCCAGCCACCATGGCCGCCACAAACACAGCCGCCTTGGGCTGGCCCGAGAACATGGACACCAGGCCAGGTCCCGGGCAAAAGCCCGCCAGGCCCCAGCCCGCGCCAAACAGCAGGGCCCCGATCACCAACCGGCGGTCAATCTGGTTGGCCTTGGGCAGATGCAGGGCACCGCCCAGGAAGTTGGTGGTGCGCTTCTTGGCCACGGCGAATGCGAACACGCCAACCAGAATGGCGCCCCCCATCACCAGGGCCAGCGACGGGTCCCAGAGGCCGAACAGATCCAGAAAACCCAAGACCTTGCCGGGGTCGGCCATGCCTGAGAGCAACAAGCCCATGCCGAACAGCAGGCCGGCCACGAATTCAGTGATTTTTTGCATGACAGTGCTCCTCAGAACAGATGGCGGATGACAAACACGATGGCAAAGCCCGCGCCCATGAAGCTCAGCGTGGCCACCAGGGAGCGGGGCGACAGGCGCGACAGGCCGCACACGCCGTGGCCACTGGTACAACCGGAGCCATAGCGGGTGCCCAGGCCGACCAGCAGCCCGGCCAGCACGATCAGGCCGTAACCCGCTTCAATGCGGGGCGCTGCCGGAAAACCGGCTGGTGCCAGCCAGCCGAACACCGTGGGCGCTGCCGCCATGCCCAGCAGGAAGGCCAGCCGCCAGCCGATATCGCCCATCCGGGGTGACAACAGGCCGCCAAGAATGCCGCTGATACCGAGCACGCGGCCATTCAACAGAATGAACATCGCAGCCGCAAGCCCCAGCACCAGGCCGCCGCCCAGAGACGCCCAAGGCGTGAAATTAGCCCAATCAATTCCCATCGTCTACTCCTTAGAAGGTCCACAAAATTGAACGTACAGCACCTCCATCACCGCCAGCGCCTGCGGACTGCTGAGCTGGTAATAGATGGCCTTGCCATCTCGGCGGGTACTCACCAAGGCCTCATCGCGCAACACGGTCAGTTGCTGCGACAAAGTGGGTTGCACGATACCCAGCAACGCCTCCAGTTCGCCGACCCGTTTTTCGCCCTGGCTGAGCTGGCACAGGATCATCAGGCGGTCGGCATTGGCCAGCACCTTCATGAGCCGGCAGGCCTGGTCGGCCGCCGCCTGCATGTGCGAGAGCTCCAGCGTCATTGAATTCATCGAGGCCTCCTTGGCTCGGCTTGAAAGCACTGCGGTGGGTTCACACCCATTGATCACCCACATCACCCACTGATTTCATCATGCCCAATATTATATTGACAAATATATTGTTTGTAAATAGACTATCCGAAATTTAACTGAAAGGAGCCCCATGAACGCGCCGCACCTCAACCCGCAAGTCCACGGCATATTCGACCCGGCCACCTGGACCGTCACCTATGTCGTGCATCAGGGTCCCGGGACCGCCTGCGCCATCATCGATTCGGTGCTCGATTACGACCCCAAGTCCGGACGCACGCGCCACACTTCAGCCGACAAGGTCATTGACTATGTCCGCGCCAACCACCTCAAGGTCGCCTGGATTCTTGAAACCCATGCCCATGCCGACCACCTGACCGCCGCGTCCTACCTCAAGGCGCAGCTGGGCGGCAGAACCGCCATTGGCGATCACATCACCGCCGTGCAGCAGGTGTTCAAGGGCATCTTCAACCTGGAGCCGGGCTTCAAGGCCGACGGTTCGCAGTTCGATCACCTGTTTGCCGAGAACGAGACCATCCCGGTCGGCGACATGACGGGCCAGGCGCTGGCCGTGCCGGGCCACACGCCGGCCTGCATGGCCTACCAGTTTGGCGACACCGTATTTGTGGGCGACACCCTGTTCATGCCCGATGTGGGCACCGCGCGCTGCGATTTTCCGGGCGGCAACGCGGGCACTTTGTACGCATCCATCCGAAAAATATTGAGCCTGCCGCCTCAGACCCGGCTGTTCATGTGCCACGACTATCCACCCAACGGCCGCCCCGTGTCGTTCGAGACCACCGTAGCCGACCAGCGCGCCCACAACATCCACGTGCACGACGGCATCTCCGAGCAGCAGTTCGTGGCGATGCGGAGTCGCCGCGACGCGACGCTGGAGATGCCGGTGCTGATCCTGCCAGCGGTGCAGATCAATATCCGGGCCGGCGAGCTGCCGCCGAAGGAAGCCAACGGCATCGCTTACGCCAAAATCCCCCTCAACGCACTGTGACCCCGGGAAATCAACAAGGCCGGTAGCCAGCCGGCGCGTTTGGTGATACCGTTTGGGTTCGGCCATGCAAAGGGTGCAATGGCGAAAACAAAGGCATCGCCATGCGCAGGCCCGCCCTTTACAGCCAATCCCGTCAGCCCGATCCGGCACCGCCAGCGCCAGGTGGCGCGGTAATGCCGCCCGGCGGCGCCACCAAGCCATCACGCGCCGCTGGTCGCTGGTCTTTAGCCGCACTGCGGCAACTCTCGCCCGCCGACCCGCGCCTGCTGTGGTCAGCCATGGCCGTGCTGGCCCTGGCTTTGGCGGTGTGCATCGCGTTGCTGCTGGCCCGTGCGCCACGCGTGCTCACGCAAAAAGACATCAACGCCGCCGTGCTCAAGACACTGGAAAGCACCACCCTGCCCTCAGCCGCCGCCAAAGCCTACGAGACCGTCCTGCCCTCGGTAGTGCGGGTCATGGCCTACGCCCGGGGCAAGGACGATGACGACGACCAGGGCATGGGCGTGGGCACCGGCGTGGTGATCGTCAACAAGGGCGTGATCCTGACCAACCTGCATGTGATCCAGGGCGCCCACACCATCAAGGTGGTGTTTGCCGACGGCCTCGAGTCGACCGCCCGGGTGATCAACACCCAGCCCGAAAACGACCTGGCGGTGCTGCAGGCCGACAAGATCCCTGACGACCTGTTTGCCGCCACCATGCGCTCCACCGCCGACCTGCAGCCCGGCGATCAGGTGCTGGCGGTGGGTTTTCCGTTCGGCATCGGGCCGTCGGCCTCGGCGGGCGTGGTGTCGGGCCTGAAGCGCACCTTCCGCTCGCCCGACGGCGGACAGGACATCGGCAACCTGATCCAGTTCGACGCCGCCGCCAACCCCGGCAACTCGGGCGGGCCGCTGGTGACCATGGATGGCGAGGTGGTGGGCATCGTCACCGCCATCCTGAACCCGACCCGGATGCGCACCTTCATCGGCATTGGCTTTGCCGTGCCGATCGAGAACGCCGCAGCCGCCTTCGGCATGCCGCCATTCTGAGCCGGCGCGCCGCCATGCTGCAACAACAGCCCCCAGCCATCCCAACCCCAGGAACCCCGACATGAGCACAGACAGCCCCGACACCGCCGCTTTGATGGAACAGATCCTGTACGAGGTCAAACGCGTGGTGGTGGGGCAGGACCGCTTTCTGGAGCGGGTCATGGTGGCGATGCTGGCCCAGGGCCACCTGCTGGTGGAGGGCGTGCCCGGCCTGGCCAAGACGCTCACCGTCAAAACCCTGGCCAACACGGTGCAGGGCCATTTCAAGCGCATCCAGTTCACGCCCGATCTGGTGCCGGCCGACCTGGTGGGCACGCGCATCTACAACCAGCGCACCGGCGAGTTCAGCACCGCGCTGGGGCCGGTGTTCACCAACCTGCTGCTGGCCGACGAGATCAACCGCGCCCCGGCCAAGGTGCAGAGTGCCCTGCTGGAGGTGATGCAGGAGCGCCAGGTGACGATTGCCGGCGTCAGCCACCGCGTGCCCGAGCCCTTTTTGGTGATGGCCACGCAAAACCCGATCGAGACCGAGGGCACCTACCCGCTGCCCGAGGCCCAGGTCGACCGCTTCATGATGAAGGTGCTGGTGGACTACCCCAGCGACGATGAAGAATTTGTGATCGTGCAGCGTGTCACCGGTGCGCCAGTGGCGGTGGCGGCCGTGGCCACCACCGAGCAACTGGCCGTGCTGCAGCAGGCCTGCCGTCGGGTGTATGTGGACCCGTCGCTGATCCAGTACGCGGTGCGGCTGGTGTCGGCCACGCGCAAACCCGCGCAGCACGGCCTGCCGGAGCTGGGCCGGCTGCTCACCTACGGCGCCAGCCCACGCGCCACCATCAACCTGGTGGAGGGCGCTCGGGCGCTGGCCATGCTGCGCGGGCGCACTTATGCCCTGCCGGAAGACATGGGCG
>JBEGOC010000070.1:0-18462 GCA_041182225.1 Pseudomonadota bacterium
GGCGCCAGCCGGGCTCGGGCCACTGGTGGTGTCCTGCGCCTGGCTGGTTCGGGTCGATTTTTCGGCGGCTGGCCGCCTTCTCACCTGGACCTCGGGTTGCCGGGAGGCGGGCCGCAAGGTCCGTTTCGATGACCTGCCACCGCTGGTGGCCGCCTTTTTCCAGGTGATTGGCATCGACGAGCACGCCGAGCTGGCTGTGCGCAGGCGCTGAGCTTGATATTTTCTGAACCGCAGCGGGTGCACGCCTTGTTTTTGCGTGCGCCAGCCTGAACTGAACACCTTATGGAACAATTTCACGGCACCACCATCATCAGCGTGCGGCGCAACACGCCCGACGGCCCGCAAGTCGCCATCGGAGGCGACGGTCAGGTCACGCTGGGCAATGTCGTGGTCAAGGGCAGCGCGCGCAAGGTACGCAAGCTCTACCATGGCAGGGTGTTGGCCGGTTTTGCCGGCGCCACCGCCGATGCCTTTACCCTGTTTGAGCGCTTCGAGGCCAAGCTGGAGAAGCACCAAGGCCACCTGGTGCGCGCCGCCATCGAGCTCACCCGCGACTGGCGTACCGACCGCGTGCTGCGCCGTCTGGAGGCCATGCTGGCCGTGGCCGATCGCGACGCCTCGCTGATCATCACCGGCAATGGCGATGTGCTGGAGCCCGAGCACGGCGTGGTCACCATCGGCTCGGGCGGCGCCTACGCCCAGGCCGCCGCCTTGGCCCTGCTGCACCACACCGAGCTGCCGGCCGAGACCATTGTGCGGCGTTCGCTGGAAATTGCCGGCGAACTGTGCATCTACACCAACATGAACCACACCATCGAGACCCTGCCATGACGCCCCAGGACATCGTCGCCGAACTCGACCGGCACATCGTCGGCCAGGCCCAGGCCAAGCGCGCCGTGGCGATTGCGCTGCGTAACCGCTGGCGCCGCCAACAGGTCGAGCCCGGCCTGCGCGCCGAGATCACCCCCAAGAACATCCTGATGATCGGCCCCACCGGGGTCGGCAAGACCGAGATCGCGCGGCGGCTGGCGCGGCTGGCCGACGCGCCTTTCATCAAGGTCGAGGCCACCAAATTCACCGAGGTCGGGTATGTGGGCAAGGATGTGGACGCCATCATCCGCGACCTGGCCGAGATTGCGGTCAAACAGACCCGCAGCGCCGAGATGGCCAAGGTGCGTGAGCGCGCGCTCGACGCCGCCGAAGACCGGGTGCTCGACATCCTGGTGCCGCCGCCGCGCGGCGAGTTCGGTTTTCAGCCCGGCGGCGAGCCCGAAAGTGCCACCCGCCAGAGCTTTCGCAAGAAGCTGCGCGAAGGCCAGTTGGCCGAGCGCAGCATTGAGGTGGAGGTGGCGCGCCCGGCGCCGGCGCTCGAAGTCATGGGCCCGGCCGGCATGGAGGAAATGACCGAGCAACTGCGCAGCCTGTTTGGCCAGATGGGGCAGGGCAAGCGCCAGACGCGCAAGCTGCCCATCGGCGAGGCGCTCAAGGTGCTGGCCGATGAAGAGGCCGCCAAGCTGGTCAACGAGGACGAGATCCGTACCCAGGCGCTGCAGATGCTGGAGCAGAACGGCATCGTGTTCATCGACGAGATCGACAAGGTCACTTCCCGCAGCGAAGGGCAGGGCGCCGAGGTGTCGCGCCAGGGCGTGCAGCGCGACCTGCTGCCGTTGGTGGAGGGCACCACGGTCACCACCAAGTACGGCATGGTCAAGACCGATCACATCCTGTTCATCGCCTCGGGCGCTTTTCACCTGAGCAAGCCGAGCGACCTGATCCCTGAGTTGCAGGGGCGCTTTCCGATCCGGGTCGAGCTGCAGTCGCTGTCGGTGCAGGACTTTGTGGCCATCCTGACGCAAACCCACGCCTCGCTGGTGCGACAGTACCAGGCGCTGCTGGCCACCGAGGAGGTGCGCATCGACTTCACCGAGGCCGGCATCGCGCGGCTGGCGCAAACCGCGTTTGACGTTAACGAACGCACCGAAAACATTGGCGCGCGGCGCCTGTCCACCGTGATGGAGCGCCTGCTCGATGAGGTCAGCTTTAACGCCACCACGCTGGCCGGCCAGACCGTGACGGTGGACGCCGCCTACGTGGACGCCCGGCTGGGCGAGCTCAGCCGCGACGAGGACCTGTCACGCTACATTTTGTGACCAGCCCCCGTCGGCTGAGCGGGGTAAGTGGGCTTCATTCTGGTTGAGCAACCCAGTCTTGGCATCAGCCGGCACCAGCATGTGCAAGCCGAGTCGGTTGGCCGCTTGTTACGGCTCACCTGAAGGCATATGCTGACGGACCCAGGTTTTGAGCTGATTGATGAACAAGGCGGCAGCGGGATGAGGTGCAGCCTGTTTGAGCACGGTGAGGCCCTGGCGCGGGTTCGGTAGACGTTCTGTGACAGGCACTCGCATCAGGTCATAGGCACTCGCGTCCAGCATACTTTCAGGCAGCATACCTACCATGTCTGAGCGGCCGATCAAGGACATCATCGCGAGAAATGACTCACAACTAACCGCCGGCACGGGTGGCTCAAGGCGGTTTTCACGGAACACTTGGCACATGATGCGCCCGGGGCCATCCTCGTGACCAGCCACTACCCAACGTGCCAACGCCAGCTCGGCAATTGACTTAACCCGCATCTGGGGGTGCCCTTTACGTACGGTGACCATCATCTGGCTTTGCAACAATGTTTCGAAGCTCAGGTCAGCAGGTCGGTTGCTGATCGGGATTGGGCCGAGGTAGGCGTCGATGGCTCCCTCACGAAGGCGCTCCCAGATCGAGGGATACAGACCATCGCAGACCTTTGGTTGAATATGGGGATAACTGGCAAGGAACTCGGGAATGAACCGGGGCAGGCAGTTGATCGCAAACAGTGGCGACACGCCGATACTCACCTCGCCCGAAAGGGCTTCTTGGTCGAGGCTGAACTCCTGCTGTATCGATGAAATCTCATGCTCGATGAGCCGCGCCCTGGTCAGCAGCTTGCGGCCGGCCGGCGTCACCGAGACGCCGCGCACTGAGCGGCGCAGCAAGGGCGTGCCAATTTCACGCTCCAGCAAGGTCAGGCTGCGTGAGAGCGAGGGTTGCGAAAGCCCCAGCACTTCGGCCGCCTTACGAATGCTGCCGGATTTGGTGGCTTCCAGAAATGCCTGGAGTTGTTGAAGTTTGATCATTGGTTCGGCTCACGGCTATACGTTTTAGCTATACCCCATATCTAAATGGCACTATACGCTGGTGACCGGCGACGCAACAATCTGTTTGTCTGTTCGCCCGAGTTGCCGAGGTGGCCGGGCGAAAACCATCAGTTCGCAAACCAAACCCGGAAGCACCGATGCCAAGCCGCCTGATATGCATGTCACATAGCCCACTGATGCTGGTCAAGTCATTGCGTCCCAAGGAGCGGGAGGCGGAAAGACGCTTCTATGACATCCTGCGTGATTACAAGGCTCGCATCAAGGTCGATCCACCCGATGTGGTTGTTATTTTTTCGCCTGACCATTTCAACGGTTTTTTTTACGACATGATGCCCTCGTTTTGCATTGGCACTGAAGCCCAGAGCACGCAAGACTGGGGTCTGCCCAAGGCGAACCTCAAAGTGGCATCTACTTTGGCTGAGTCGTGTATTCGCCATTTGCATGCCCGCGGGTTCGATGTCGCCATTTCGCGACGCATGAAGGTGGATCACGGCATTTCCATCCCATTGATCAAGCTGTTTGGGGGCGTTAGCCGCCCAACAGTGCTTCCGATCTTCGTCAATTGCGCGGCGGACCCCCGGCCCTCATTTAAGCGTGTACGCAAGTTTGGTGAAGCGGTCGGCAAATTCCTTGCCAGCCAGGACAAGAAAGTGCTTTTCATTGGCTCTGGCGGCCTGTCCCACGATCCACCTACGCCCAGGCCGGGCGCACCGCGGGCAGTGATGCAACGCCTTGTTGACCGGCATACACCAGATCATGACGAGTACCGGCGACGCGAGAGCCGCGTCATGGAGAACGCCTTGCAGCTAGCTGCCGGCACCGGCCCGCTTCAGGCACCGGACCGGCAGTGGGACAAGACCTTCATCGACCGGCTGATTGCCGGTGACCTGGTGGTGTGTGACCGCTATACCGATGCCATGATCGACCGCGATGCTGGTTTTGGCGGTCACGAGGCACGGGTCTGGGTTGCCGCTTTCGCTGCCATGCAGGCCGCTCAAGATGCTATGGCGAAGCTGGATTTCTACCGCGTGATTCCCGAGTGGATCACTGGCATGGCTGCAGCGCACGCCAACCTTCCGGCCAGACCTGCCTGAGCCATTGCCCCACGCCTGTTGGCCAACCGTGCAGCCCCGAATACAACCACGAAGGAGATGTATGTCCATTGTCAGAAGAAAGCTCTTATTGGCCGCATCGATGCTGCCGCTCGCTGCCGGCGCCCAATCTGGTCTCAGCAAAACGCGACCCGTCCGGATACTGGTCGGATTTGCACCTGGCACCCCGCCGGAAGTCGTTGCCCGCATCCTCGCCGAGCACATGTCCCGCACGACAGGCCTGAGTTTTATCGTTGAAAACCGGCCGGGCGCCGGAGGCAGCATTGCCGCCGATGCGGTCGCGAAGGCGGTGCCCGACGGACATACGCTGTTGATGGGGGTGGCTGCCAATCTGGCGGTAGCACCGCATCTACTGCCCTCGGTCAAATACAACCCGGTGACTGATTTCAGCCCGATCGGATTTGTGCAGAAGAGTCCTTATTTTCTGACGGTCAACAGCGCTGCACCGGTCAACTCCTTGAAGGACTTGGTGGAGATGAACCGCAAGAACCCTGGGTCAGTCTCGATTGCGGTTCCGGGTCTGGGGACACCCCATCATTTGGCGCTGGAATTATTGATGAGCAAGACCGGCTCCCGCTACACCGTGGTGCCGTTTCCAGGGAGCCTGCCACTGGTCACAGAAACCGTAAGTGGTCGGGTCACCGGCATGCTGGATGCGGCCTTCCCATTGGTGCTCGATTTCGTGCGGCAAGGCAAGCTGCGCCAAATCGCGGTGACCGATTCCGAACGCAGCGCCCGCTTTCCAGACCTGCCAACCGCCGTCGAGCAGGGCTACCCTGATCTGACGCTCTATTCCTGGTGGGGCATGGTGGGCCCGGCGGGTATGCCGGAGCCGCTGGTGCGCGAGCTGAATCAGGCGCTCAACGCCGCGCTGGCCAACCCCGAGGTCAAGCAACGTATGACGAATGAGGGGTTCGATGAAAAAGCCCAGCGTTCGTCGACGCCGGCCGTATTCGGGAGCTGGATCCGCAATGAATACGCGCAGGCCGGCCGGATCGTCAAGGAGGCGGGTATCCGCCTTGAATAAACCCGCCGACACCAGAAGGACAGCAGCCATGCTCACACCCCAACAGCGTACGCAGGCGGCCCAGGCACTCGACCAGGCTGACCTCGAAAGGCGCGTTATTCCCCAACTTGGCAAGACCTACGAGGGTATTGCGCTGGAAGACGCCTACGCCATCCAGGACCTCTGGCTTCAGCGTCGCATCAGCCGTGGCGCTCGGCTGATCGGACGAAAAATTGGCCTGACCTCACGGGCGATGCAGATGGCATCCAATTTCAACGAGCCGGACTACGGCTTCCTCACCGATGACATGCTGGCCCAGGACGGCGCGCAGATCGAGGCCGCCCGTTTTTTGAGCCCCAGACTTGAGGTGGAACTCGCGTTTGTGATGGGAGCCGACTTGCAGGGCGATGGGTGTACCGTGGCCGACGTACTGCGCGCTACTGAATTTGTGACGCCAGCGCTTGAGCTCATCGCCTACCGCACCCAGGTGCCCCGTGCCATTGTTGACACCATTGCCGACAACGCGGCGGCTGCCACCATGATCATTGGCGGGCGGCTTGTTCGCCCATTCGACATCGACATCCGGTGGGTTGGAGCCACATTGAGCAAGAACGGCCTCATCGAGGAGTCTGGCGTTTCAGCCGCCGTGATGGGGCATCCAGCGGCGGGCATCGCCTGGCTGGTCAACAAGCTGTCACGCCATGGCGTTGGTCTGAAAAAAGGCCAGTATGTTCTCGCTGGTTCCTTCACCCGCCCGGTCAGTGTCGTGGCCGGCGACGTCATACAGGCTGACTATGGGCCGCTGGGCGTGCTCGGCGTGCGCTTCATCTGATCATCACAAAGGTAATTCATGCGCTACCAATCCCTTGCGGATATCCTTCACCATGAGGGTTCTATCCTACCCACACTGCGTAATTCCAAGGCGGGTATCTACCTGTACCCCGGCGTGGCGGCAGAATTTTCCAACTGGCGTGATGAGCAACGTGCCTGGCGCGAGTCGGCTGTATTGTTCGATCAGTCTCACCACATGCACGAGGCCATCGTCGAAGGCCCGGAAGCGTTCGAATTCCTCGAAGGGCTGGCGGTCAACAGTTTTCAAAATTTTGATCTCAATCGGGCCAAGCAATTCATCGCCGTCAACCCGGAGGGCTATTTCATCGGCGACATGATCGCCTTTCGCGAACGTGCAGACCAGTTCGTGCTGGTGGGGCGTGAGGTTATTGCCAACTGGGTCGAGTTCAATGTTGGTCAAAGTGGTCGTAATGTACGGGTGCGCCGCGATGCCAGGTCACCGGCCCGCCCGGATGGCAAAGCCATTTCACGCCTGCATTACCGTTTCCAAATTCAGGGGCCTCAGGCCCAGCAGATCATTGAGCGCATCCACGGCGGACCCATTCCCGAAATCAAGTTCTTTCATGTCGACACCATCAACATCGGCACCAAGCGAGTCCGGGCACTGCGCCATGGCATGGCTGGCGCGCCGGGGCTGGAGATTTGGGGGCCCTACGAGGATAAGGCGTACGTTCGAGACACCATACTTCTTGCGGCTGTGGAGCTCGGGATCGACCTGCGACAGGTGGGTAGCCGCGCCTACCCTACCAACACCCTGGAGTCTGGCTGGATTCCGAATCCTCTGCCCGCCGTCTATACCGGCGATGGTCTGATGCAGCGCTACCGCGAATGGTTGCCGGTGGACTCCTACGAGGCAGCTGGTGCCCTGGGCGGCAGTTTCGATTCGCAGGACGTGCGTGACTATTACGTGACCCCCTTCGACATGGGGTACGCGAACTTCATCAAGTTCGACCATGAGTTCATCGGCCGACCGGCACTGGAGGCCATGCAAGGTAAACCCCATCGCCGCAAGGTGACCTTTGAATGGAATGGTGATGATGTGGTCAAGGTTTTCGCCTCGATGTTTGGGCAATCGGACGCGCACTTTAAGTGGATTGAATTCCCCTGGATCAACTACGCCGCAACCATGGCCGACAAGGTCATGAAAGGCGACCAAATGGTCGGGTTGTCGCTCTTCTCTGGTTACAGCTATAACGAGCGCTGCATACTTTCATTGGGGATGGTCGACGCAGACATCGCGCTGGGCGAGGTGTTGACCCTGGTCTGGGGCGAGCCTGACCAGGGCGCTGGATTGGCCTCGGTGGAGCGGCACCAGCAAACGACCATCCGGGTACGGGTATCAGCCACACCCTACGCGCGACAGGCTCGCGAGGACTATGCGGGTGGTTGGCGCACCAGCACCCTCTGAGCAGGCCTTGCGCCAAGGTCAGATCGGAACCGCCATGCAAACGCTGCCACACCGACCCAACATCATATTCGTGCTGGCTGACGACCTGGGTTACGCAGACCTCGGTTGCTATGGCGCACGGTTGGATGCGGCAGGTCCAGTGTCGCCCCATCTGGACCGCCTGGCCGGCCAGGGGCTGAAATTTCATCAGGGCTACGCCAACTCGCCGGTCTGCTCACCCACCCGTTTTGCCCTCATGACTGGCCGCTACCAGTACCGTCACCCGGGTGGCTGTGAGGAACCGATCAGCGTGAAGAGCCGGGGTAGCACCCGGCTGGGCCTGCCGCCTGGCCTCGACACCCTACCGGGTTGGCTCAAAGTCGCCGGATACCGCACCGCGTTGATCGGCAAGTGGCATCTCGGCTACGCACCGGCATTTGGCCCGCTTAAGTCGGGCTATGAGGAATTCTTCGGGCCGATGTCCGGCGGTATTGACTATTTCAGTCACTGCAGCAATGGCGGCGTGCATGACCTGTACAGCGGCGAGGAGGAGGTGCATGCTGACGGCTATCTCACTGACCTGCTGACCGACCGAGCCCTAGCCTACATCGACCGTATGGCTGGCAATGCGGCTGATTCAAAGCCGTTTTTTTTGAGTCTGCATTACACAGCGCCACATTTCCCTTGGCAATCGCGCGACGATCATGCCCTGCCTGATGGAACGGCTGGTGGCCTGTTTCACCTGGATGGCGGGAGCATACCGGTCTACCGACGCATGATCCAGCATATGGATGAAGGTATTGGCAGGATCTGGGACAGGCTTGTCTCACTGGGCATCCAGGGCAACACGTTGATCGTCTTCACCAGCGACAACGGGGGCGAGCGCTTCAGCGACAACTGGCCGCTGGTGGGGGGCAAGATGGATCTCACCGAAGGCGGCATCCGGGTGCCCTGGATTGCACATTGGCCGGCTGTCATTGACCCGGGCGGTACGAGCCAGCAGCATTGCATGAGCATGGACTGGTCTGCCACCTTACTGGCGCTGGCCGGGGTGCCGCAGCGCGATGAATGGGATGGCGTTTCCCTGGTGCCGGTGCTGAAGGATGCCGGGCACCGCTTCCCGCGACCGCTGTACTGGCGCATGAACCACCGTGGGCAGCGCGCCTATCGCCTCGGCGACTGGAAATACCTCCGGGTGGACGGACACGACTACCTGTTTAACCTGGCTCATGATGAGCGCGAGCGGGCCAACCTCTCGAAACGCCACCCCGATCGGTTGCGCGCGATGCGGCAAGCGTGGGAGGACTGGGAAGCCGAGATGCCTGCCACGCCGCCTGACGCTACGGTCACACTCGGCTTTTCACAGAGGGACATGCCGCAGCGTTAGGCGTGCCGGACTCGTCAGCGCAAGTGGTGCACCGGGGCCTGCGCGTAGACCGGTGTGGCCAGACCCTCATAGCGGGCTTTGAGCTGCAGCGACAGAAACTGCGAGTAGTGCCGGCTCTGGTGCAGGTTGCCGCCGTGGATCCAAAGCTGCGGCTGGTTGGTGGGTTTCCACATGTTGCGCAGCTCGCCCTCCCAGGGGCCGGGGTCTTTGGTGGTGCTGGAGCCCAGGCCCCAGACCTTGCCCACCCGGTTCGCCACCTCGGGTGACACGATGTCGGCCAGGAACTGGTTCATGGAGCCGTAGCCGGTGGCATACACGATCAGGTCGGCCGGCAGCTCGGTGCCGTCGGTCAGGGTCACTGATTTGGGGTTGATGCGCTCGATGTTGTTGTGGCTCTTGAGCTTGATGCTGCCGTTGGCCACCAGCTCGGAGGCACCGACGTCGATGTAATAGCCCGAGCCGCGGCGCAGGTACTTCATGAACAGGCCCGAGCCATCGTCGCCGAAGTCCAGCATGAAGCCGGCCTGCTCCAGCCGGCTGTACAGGTCGGCGTCCCGCTTTTTCATCTCCTCGTACACCGGGATGTGGAAGCTGTGCATGATCTTGTAGGGCACACTGGCAAAAATCAGGTCGGCTTTGTGGTGGTCAATGCCGCCCTGCACCGCCTGCTCGCTGTAGAGCCCGCCCAGCGCCAGCTCCATCAACGATTGGGACGGGGCAATGTGGGTGCTGCTGCGTTGCACCATGGTGACGTCCACATCGTTCTCCCACAGTGCGGCGCAGATGTCGTGCGCCGAGTTGTTGGACCCGAGCACCACCACCTTTTTGCCCTTGTAGGCCTCGGGGCCGGGGTGCTGGCTGGAGTGGTGTTGTTCGCCTTCAAAGCTGTCGGCGCCGGGGATCTTGGGCAAATTGGCGTAGCCGGACACCCCGAGCGCAAACACCAGTTGCTTCGGCCGTAGCGTCACGGCCTGGCCGGCGCGCTCCACCTGCACCTCCCATTCGCCCCGGGCTTCGTTGAAGCTGGCCTTCTTGGCCACGGTAGAGCCCCAGAAGTTCAGCTCCATCACCTTGGCATACATCTCGAGCCAGTCGCCCACTTTGTCTTTGGGAGCAAACACCGGCCAATCGTCGGGGAACGGCAGGTAGGGCAGGTGGTCGTACCAAACCGGGTCGTGCAGGCACAGGCTCTTGTAGCGCTTGCGCCAGCTGTCGCCGGGCTTCTCGTTCTTTTCCACGATCAGGGTCGGCACGCCCAGCCGGCGCAGCCGGGCCGCCAGCATGATGCCGCCCTGGCCCCCGCCGATGATCACCACATAGGGCTGCTCGCTGTAGCCCAGCGTCTCCTGCTCGTGCTGGCGCTGCTCCATCCAGGTCTGGCGGCCACGGTGCACACCATGCTCGGCGCCAGCGATGCGGCGCACGCCGGATTTTTCCTCAAAGCCCTTGAGCTCGGTCATGGTGGTCAGCAGGGTCCAGGCCCGGTCGCCCGAGGCACTGGCTTTCAGGCGCAGGTGGCCGCGGCCCCGCGCCACCTGGGTCTCAAAGGTGAACCAGGCATCGGTCACGCCGTCTGCCTCAGTGGCGTCGCCGTCCAGGGCAAAGTGGCTGGGCGCCACATCGGCCAGCCGCTGCGCCAGCATGGCGCGGATCGCCGGTTTGCCTTCCTGGGTGCAAATATTCCAGGTGAACGAGACCAGATCGCGCCAGTAGCAATCGTCTTCAAACAGGGTGGCGACGGCGTCGGGGTCGCGCCGGCTCAGGGCCGCCTCGAACGAGGCCAGCCAGTGGCTGCTGCGTTGGGAGGGGGAGGGCTGTGTCATGGTGGGGTATCTCCTGTGAGGGTATCGGTCTCAAAGCGGACCGACTGACCCCGCACCATCAAGTTCTGTGCCAACCCGATGACTCTCGCAAGTGATTGATTTGATTGACTTTTATTGTGCTGTCACGGCGGGCGCGAGGTGTCACAGGGTGACAGTTGTCACAGGTGGCGGGCGACACCTGTCACCCGGGCCGCTCAGGCCCGGTTGGGCGCCACAATGCCGGCGCGCTTCATGCGCCGGTACAGCGTCATGCGGGCCAGGCCGGTGCGCCGTGCCACTTCGCTGATGTTCCATTGGGCCAGCCGAAGTGCCTGCAACAGCGCTTCGGCCTCGGCATTCGCGCCACCAGCGGCCGGCACCGCGCGGGGCGTTGGGCCGGGTGGCACCGCGGGCTGGCTGGACTGCAACTCGGGCAGGTCGTCGGTGTCGATGGTTGGGGCCGTGCTCATGCTCGCCGCGTAGTCCAGCACGTTCTTGAGCTCGCGCAAATTGCCGGGCCAGGGGTGGGCCATCAGCCGGGTGCGTGCCGCCTCGCTCAGCCGACGCCCGCCCAGCAGGCGGTCCATCATGGCGCCGCGGTCGGCGCGCTCGCGCAGCGGCGGCAGCTTGATGTGGGCGCCATTGAGCCGGTAATACAGGTCGTCGCGGAACAGCCGGGCGTGCACCAGCGCCTCCAGCGGCGCATGGGTGGCGGCAATGACCCGGATGTTGACCGGCACCGGCCGCAGCGCCCCGACCGGCAGCACCTCGTGCTCGGACAGCACCCGCAGCAGCCGCGCCTGCAAAAGCAGCGGCATGTCGCCGATCTCGTCCAGAAACAAGGTGCCGCCGTCGGCCTCCTGGATCAGACCGCGCTTGCCCCGGGCGCTGGCGCCAGAAAAGCTGCCTGGCGCGTGGCCAAACAGTTCGCTCTCGATCAGCGTCTCGGGGATCGCAGCGCAGTTGACGGCGACGAACGGTTTGGTCTGGCGCACGCCACTGGCGTGCACGGCCTTGGCGAAATACTCTTTGCCCGAGCCGGTTTCCCCGGTGATCAGCAGGCTGATGGGTGAATTCACCAGCAGGGCCACCCGGCCGATCTGCCGATCAAGCGCCGGGTCACCGGCCGACAGCGCCGCCAGCGGCGACGGGACACTGGGAGCCAGGCTGGTCTGCGCATTGCTGGCGGCTGGCGGTGGCGGCGATGCCGACAGGAACAGCAGACGCTTGGCACCCGCCAGCATCACGGCCCGCTGGTCGCTGGGGTGGGTCAGGACAAAGCTGCCGATGCGGGCCAGCGGCAGGCCGAACAGCGCCTCAAAGGTCTGGCCCAGCAAAGGCGGCTGGCCGGGGGCTTGCAAGGCCAGCTGGGCGCGCCGGTTGTGCCCGACCACCCGGCCTTCGGCATCCAGTGCCAGCAGGTATTCCGGCTGGACTTCGAGAAACTGCGGCGCGCTGGCCAGCCGCAAAATCCAGTGCCGCCGGTGGCGGTACAGGAAGGCGGCGTTCTCGATGTCATGCGCGTACATGGTCACCAATTGCAGCGCCAGGTGTTGGCTGTCTTTGGGCTGGGACGAACTCAGCTGGGAGATGTCCAGCACCGCGCTGAGCTGGCCGCTACTGTCGTAAATCGGCGCGCTGGTGCAGGTCAGCGGGATGTGGGTGGCGTCGAAGTGGTCGTCCAGGTGCACGGTCAGGGCTTGCCCGGTGCTGATGCAGGTGCCCACGCCGCAGGTGCCGGCATGGTGTTCGCTCCAGTCGGCCCCCAGGTACAAGCCAGCTTTGCGCAGGCTGGGTTCAAACACCAGATCACCCAGAAAATCCACCGTGACGCCGCGCGCGTCGGTCAGCAGTACCACATAGCCCAGGCCAGACACCTTGCTGTACAAGGACTCCAGGCCGTGGCGCGCAATGTGCAAAAAGGCTTCCATCTGGTCTTTGTGCTCGCGCAGGCGCGAGTGGGGCACGATGATGGCCTCTTGCATGCGAGTGGGGTCGAGCCGGTGCTCATGCACGCAGCGCAGCCAGGACTCGCGGATCAAGCGCTCTTGGCGCGAGGCGACGGCGCTGCCCTGCAGGGCCACCTGCATCACGGCGTCGATGTGTTGGCGGGGTGTGACGGGCATGGGGCGGCCTTACGATGGCAACGGAAACCCGCCACGATCTCCGACTTGGCACGACCTGTCAAGCAAGAGCAAACCCTAGCCTGCCCGGGGTGGCGGCGCGTTGGCGTGACAGTGGGTAATGCCCTGTTGTCCCAAGTAACGGCCAGGCTTCATGCTTCACTTTCACAACGTGCGCTAAGTGCTTCATTTTGAACGTAATTTCGCTCTGATTTACTGTCAGATGCGTTCCTAAGTCCTTGATTTCATTGGAAAAAATTAGCGAGAACCGGTGCATGCTCATCGCTTTTTGGTAGATTTGCTGATACAGTGCAAAAAAGTGCAATTAAGTGGTGAAAAGTGCCTTCGCACTTCCATTTTTTGGATCTTCGTCAACAAGCAGGTGCACCGTCGTGTTTCAAGGGGCTTCGTCATTGAGTCTGGATGCCAAGGGGCGCCTGTCGGTGCCAACCCGGCATCGTGACATCCTGATCGCTACGGCGGCCGGGCAACTGACCCTGACCAAACACCCGCACGGCTGCCTGATGGTGTTCCCACGCCCCGAATGGGAAAAATTCCGCGAACGCATTGCCACCCTGCCGATGTCGGCGCAGTGGTGGAAACGCATTTTTCTTGGCAATGCCATGGATGTGGAGATGGACGGCACCGGCCGCCTGCTGGTCTCGCCCGAGCTGCGCGCGGCGGCCGGGATCAGCCGCGACACCATGCTGCTGGGCATGGGCAACCATTTCGAGCTGTGGGACAAAGCCACTTATGAGGCGCAGGAGGCGCAGGCGATGCAGGGCACCATGCCCGACGTCTTCAAGGACTTCTCTTTTTGAAGGACGGTGGTGACGACACCCTGGCTTCACACCACCGTCTTGTTGAACGAGGCAGTGGACGCACTTCTGGGCGGCCCGGCGGCGGTGCCTGCCCAGGCGCCAGCCGGTATCTGGGTCGATGCCACCTTTGGCCGTGGCGGTCATTCGCGCCTAATCCTGTCGCGGTTGGGCCCACAGGGCCGGCTGGTGGCCTTCGACAAGGACCCGGAGGCGCTGGCCGCAGCCGCCAGCCTGGTGGATGCCCGCTTTTCGATTCGGCACCAGGGCTTCGCCCAACTCGGCGAACTGGCGCCGGCCAGTGTGGCGGGTGTCCTGCTCGATTTGGGCATCAGCTCACCGCAGATCGACAACCCGGCGCGCGGTTTCAGCTTCCGCTTCGAGGGCCCGCTCGACATGCGCATGGACACCACGCGCGGCCAGAGTGTGGCCGAGTGGCTGCAGGACGCCGACACAGACAGCATTGCGGAGGTGATACGTGCCTACGGTGAAGAACGGTTTGCTGGCCCCATTGCAAAGGCGATTGTTGCTCGCCAGCAGGCACGGGGCCCCATTTCAAGCACCACCGAATTGGCCCAGCTCGTGGCTGACACGGTCAAAACCCGCGAGCCGGGCCAGAACCCAGCAACGCGCACATTTCAGGCTTTTCGGATTTTCATCAACGCCGAGCTTGAAGAATTGCAACAAGCCCTAGCCGCCAGCCTGGAGGTGCTCGCACCCGGCGGCCGGCTGGTGGTGATCAGTTTCCATTCGCTGGAAGACCGCATCGTCAAGCAGTTCATCGCCTTGCACGCCACCGACCCCTATGACCGGCGTCAACCGTTTGCCGCGCCGCGCGCCATGAAGCTCGAAGCGGTTGCGCGCCTCAAACCCAGCGCGGCCGAGGTGGCCGGCAACCCGCGCGCGCGCAGCGCGATCATGCGCGTGGCGCAAAGGACGGCCGCATGAGCCGTCTGAACCTGGCGTTGCTGCTGGCCGTGCTGGCCAGTGCCATGTACCTGGTGAATGTGCAGTACGAGTCGCGCCGGCTGTTCAGCGCGCTCGACCGGGCCGCAGCTCAGGCGCGCCAGCTCGAGACCGAGCACGATCGGCTGCAGGTGGAGAAGCGCGCCCAGGCCACCCCGCTGCGCGTGGAAAAGCTGGCTCGGGAGCGGCTGCAGATGCGCTCGGCCACGCCGGCGGTCACGCACTACGTGGCGCGCGGCACGGCCACCAGCGGCAGCGCCGCCGCAGCAGCAGCGCCGACGGTATCGGCAGGAGCCGCGCCGTGAGCCGCAGCGTGGTCTACACCTCCAGCCCGTTGCTGACCAGCCGCGCCCCGGTCTGGCGCAGCAAGCTGGTGGTGGCGGCGATTGCGCTGGCCTTTGGGTTGCTGGCGGCGCGCGCCATCTACATCCAGGTGATCGGCAACGAGTTCTTCCAGCACAAGGGTGAAGTGCGCTTTGCGCGGACGCTGGACTTGCCCGCCAACCGCGGTCGCGTCCTGGACCGCAACGGCCTGATTCTGGCTTCGAGCGTGCCTGCCCCCAGCATCTGGGCGGTGCCGAATGAGGTGGACCGTGACCCGGCCCGCCGGCAGGCCTTGGCGCAGCTGCTCCAAATGCCCATCGTCGAACTCGAGAAGCGGCTGGCTGACGGCGACAAGGACTTCGTCTGGCTCAAGCGGCAGGTGGACCTGGGTGTGGCACAAGAGGTGCTGGCGCTCCGGCTCAAAGGCATCCACCAGCGCGAGGAGTACAAGCGCCAATACCCGGAGGGCGAGGCGGCCGCGCATGTGGTCGGCTTCACCAATGTCGAGGACACGGGCCAAGAGGGCATCGAGCTCGCTTTCAACAAGGATCTGGCCGGCCGCGCCGGTTCCCGCCGTGTCATCAAGGACGGCCGGGGCCGGGTGGTGGAGGCGGTGGGCGAGCAGGTTGCGCCGGTGGATGGGCGCGACCTGCAGCTCAGCATCGACAGCAAGGTGCAATTCTTTGCCTACCAGAAACTGCGCGACGCGGTGCTGGAACACAAGGCCAAGGCCGGCAGCGTGGTGGTGCTGGACGTCCAGACCGGCGAGGTGCTGGCGCTGGCCAATTACCCCAGCTACTCGCCGGCACGCCGGCAGAACCTCAGCGGCGAGCAGTTGCGCAACCGCGCCCTGACCGACACCTTTGAGCCTGGCTCGACCATGAAGCCCTTCGTCATTGCGCTGGCGCTGGACAAGGGGCTGGTCAAGCCCGAAACGCTGATCCAGACCGCCCCCGGGCGCATGAACATCGGTAGCGCCACCATCAGCGACGCCCACCCGCACGGCATGCTGAGCGTCAATGAGGTGATCCAGAAATCGAGCAACGTCGGCACCGTCAAGATTGCCATGCAGATGCAGCCGCGCGACATGTGGACCATGTTCAGCCAGGTCGGCCTCGGGCAAAAGCCGCAGCTGCCGTTTCCGGGCGCCGTCAGCGGCAAGCTGCGCGCCTACAAGACCTGGAAGCCGATTGAGCAAGCCACCATGAGCTACGGCTACGGCCTGTCCACCAGCCTGTTCCAACTGGCCCACGCCTACAGCGTGTTCGGGCGTGAGGGCGATTTCGTGCCAGTGACCATGCTCAAGTCCACCCAGCCCGTGGGTGGCGTGCGGGTGATGGAGGCCGGCCACGCCAGCGCGGTACGCAACATGCTGCACATGGTGACCGGCCCGGGCGGTACCGCGCTCAAGGCACAGACCATGGGCTACTCGGTCGGCGGCAAGACCGGTACGGCGCACAAGGTCGAGGGCCGTGGCTACGCCGACAAGAAGTACCGCGGCTTCTTTGTCGGGCTGGCACCGATCGACCAACCACGCATCGTGGTGGCGGTGATGATTGACGAGCCCAGCAACGGCAAGTACTACGGAGGCGATGTGGCCGCGCCGGTGTTCAGTGCCACCGTGCAGCAAACCTTGCGCCTGTTGGGCATCCAGCCCGACATGAACGTCAAGCCACAGATCGTGGCGCAATCCGAGCCGGAGAGCTTCTGATGCAGCTGCTGCACACGCCCACTGAAGCCGCTCGCTGGTTGCGCGCCCGGGTGCGCGGCACCCTGTGCACCGACAGCCGGCGTGTGCGGCCCGGCGACGGCTTCATCGCCTGGCCCGGTGTGGCCAGCGATGCGCGCCGGTTTGTGCCCGAGGTGCTGGCGCAGGGCGCCGCTGCCTGCCTGGTGGAGTGGCAGGGGGTTGAGCCTTTTGGCTTTGACGACGCGCGGGTGGCGGCCTGTGCCGGGCTCAAGGCCGGTAGCGGACCGATCGCCGCCGCCTACTTTGACGCGCCGTCGCAGCAGCTGGCGGTGCTGGCCGTGACCGGCACCAATGGCAAGACGTCCACCGCCTGGTGGCTGGCGCAGGCGCTATCGAATCTGAAGCGCTCCAGCGCCATCCCATGCGGCCTGATCGGCACTTTGGGCCTGGGTCGGGTGCCGGTGCCGGGTGCTGCAGCCGAGCTCGGCAGGATGGTCACCACCGGGTTGACCACGCCCGACCCGGTGCTGCTGCAGCAAACCCTGCGCCGCTTTGTCGACGACGGGTTACAGGCCTGCGCCGTCGAGGCCTCGTCGATCGGGCTGGCCGAGCATCGGCTGGCTGGCACCCGCATCCACACCGCCATCTTCACCAATTTCACCCAGGACCACCTGGATTACCACGGCAGCATGGCCGCCTACTGGCAGGCCAAGGCCGCGCTGTTTCAGTGGCCGGGCCTCCAGGCGGCCGTGGTCAACCTCGACGACGCCCATGGCGCGGCATTGGCCCGGGAACTGGCCGACAAGCCCCTGGCCCTGTGGACCGTGTCCTGCAGCGGCCCGGCCCGGTTGTGCGCCTGTGATATCGAGCAGGGCGTGCAGGGCCTGAGCTTTACGGTGCGTGAGGACGATGTGCAGCACCGTCTCAGCACCCCACTGATCGGCCAGTACAACGTCGCCAACTTGCTCGGTGTGATGGCCACGCTGCGCGCGCTGGGGGTGCCGCTGGCCGAGGTGGTGGCGGTTTGCGCCAGCCTGAGCCCGGTGCCGGGCCGCATGGAGTGCCTGACGGCACCGGGCCAGCCCCTGGCGGTGGTGGACTATGCCCACACCCCGGACGCGCTAGCCAAGGCGCTGCAGGCGCTACGCCCGCTGGCCCAGGCACGCGCTGGGCGGTTGTGGTGCCTGTTTGGCTGTGGCGGTGACCGTGACAGCAGCAAGCGCCCGCTGATGGGGGCGATGGCTGCCGCCCATGCCGACTGCGTGGTGCTGACCAGCGATAACCCGCGCAGCGAGTCGCCGCAGGCCATCCTGGCGCAGATCCTGCCGGCACTCAGCGGGCAGACCGAGGTGGTGGTCGAGCCCGACCGGGCCTTGGCGATCCAGCGCGCGCTGGCCTTGGCGGCGCCCCAGGATGTGGTGCTGATCGCCGGCAAAGGCCATGAGGATTACCAGGAGGTGGCGGGGCAGCGCCTGCCGTTCTCCGATGCCGCCCAGGTGCGCGCCGCCTGGGCGCAGACCGATGCAGGAGCCCCGGCATGAGCGCCATGTTCAGCCTGGCCCAAGCCCTGGCCTGGTTGCCCGGCGCCCGGCTTGTCGGCGACGGCGCGGTGGCAGTGCAGCGCGTGCACACCGACACCCGCAGCCTGCAGCCGGGCGATCTTTTTGTGGCGCTGCGCGGCGAGCGCTTCGACGCCCATGACTTTCTGGCCCAGGCGCGTGCCAGCGGTGCGGTGGCCGCACTCTGCGAGTTTGGCGCAGCGGACCGGCTGGCCGCCGCTGGCCTGCCCGGGCTGCTGGTGCCCGAC
>JBEGOC010000071.1:0-10524 GCA_041182225.1 Pseudomonadota bacterium
GGCGGGACTGGCCTACCGCTGGCAGCCCGAGCACCCCCACCTCTGGCTGCCCCTGCCCGAACCCTGGACGTCGCAGGCCTTCGCCGCCGCGCTGCGCCAGCACGGCGTGCTGGTCAGGACCGCCGATCAGTTCGCTGCCGGCCGCACGGCCGCACCCCGCGCCATCCGCATCAGCCTCAACAGCGCCCGCACACTGGACCAGCTGACCCAGGGCCTGGCCACAGTTCGCCAGCTGCTCCACCCCGACGCTCCAGGCGCCTTTGCGCACTGAGGCCGCGCGCTGCGGCGGCTCAGGCGGCCGAATTGGGTCGTCCGATCGCCTCGGCGGTGAACACGGCTTCAAGCAGTCCGGTGTCGTTGGTGGCATTGGGCAGCATCGTCTTCTGCACCGTCAGCTTGACCTCTGGCGCCTGCGCGCCCATCGCCATCACCGCCGAGCGGGCCGCCTCGCGGGCCATGTCGGTGGCCCGGCCCAACGCTTCGGCAGGGTCGCGAAACTGCTGAGTGCCCACCGTGGAGTGCAGCACAAACAGACCACTGCCATCGCCAGCAACACGCACCACCACCGTCTGTGCCACCACGCCGGTGGCGGCGCCGACTGCATTGGCCACATCACAGAAGTCGGGAAACACCATCTCGCAGCCCAGCCGCCGTGCCACCTCGGGGTAATAGACCTTGACCGGCCCGCCCACAGCCACCACTGGCACACTGGGTTTCAGGCTGATCGTTGTCAAGCCCAGGGCGGCGCTGCCGCGGCAGACAGCGTCAACCAGCTGGTCGTCAAGGAGCTTCACGCCCATGGCGGTGTCAAGGATGGCTCGCCCGGTCAAGCGCACTGTCTCGTTCCAGACATCGCGCGCGAATTGCTCGGTGCGCTCGGGCGTGGGGAATTTCATCTCGCGCAGGCGGGCACCAAGCTGGCCGGCCAGGATCGCCGCCTGACTCGACCAGTTGGCTTGAAGACCCAAAACATGCGCGGCATCCGATGGCGTGAAACCGCTGAGCTGGATCAGGCCTTTGCGTCTGAGCGAGCTGATCGCACGTTGCGCCGACACCGACACGGCCACCTTGCGCAGGGCCTGGGGACGTTCGCCGATCTGCATCAGGACTTCGCGTTCGCGTGCGGTCAGTTCGCCTGTGGGTGAGTCGGCACGGGCGCCGAACGGCAGCAACACAAACCGTCCCTGCAGGGAATTGCCACCATCAACGTCGGCCAAGTCTGCTTCCAGCAGGGCAAGCACCTCGGGGTAACGCTGGCCCACCAACGCCACAGGCACGATGCGCTGGGTGCTGACACTGAGCTTGCCTTGCGGCCCGAGCAGCACCTCGCTGTCGCCACCCAGACCGATGGTGCGGACGTCGATGGCCCGCACCATGGTGCGCCAGCCCCCGACCTCGGCGCCATCCGGTGCCACGCGCGGCCGCCCATGGAGCAACACCCCCAGGTCGGTGGTGGTCCCGCCCATGTCCGACATGATGAAGCTGTCCAACCCCGACAACCATTGGGCACCGACCAGGCTGGCAGCGGGCCCGGACAACACGGTTTCGATCGGGCGCGTGACCACCGATTCGGCCAACGCCAGCGTGCCATCGCCCTTGACGATCATCAGCGGGCAGCGAATCTGCAACTGCGCCATGGCCCGTTGCACGGCCTCGATCAGGTTGCTGACTCTTGAAATCAGCCGTGCATTGAGCGCCGCCGTCAGCGCCCGGCGTGGCGCATCAAGCGAGGAAGACAACTCGGTCGACAGGGTCACCGGTTTGCCCGTGCGCGCCACAATCAAGTCTCGCGCCGCATGCTCATGGGCGGCATTGCGCACCGCAAAAGCAGCGGCAACAGCGAAAGCATCCACCTTGTCGGCCATGCGCAGCAGTGCGGCCTCCAGCGCCTCCAGATCCAGCGGCAGACGCGCGTCGCCATTGTGGTCGTGCCCGCCGGCCACGGTCTCAACCGGCATGCCGGGGAAGGCCTGGGCGATGCCGGTGCGCGCCACCATGGCCGCATCAAAACCGATCAAGACCACGCCGACCGCGCTGCCGTGCCCTTCCACCACCGCATTGGTGGCCAGGGTGGTCGATACCGACACCAGCGAAATGTCTTGCGGTTGCAGGCCCTGCGGCAACAAGCCGACCGCCCGTGTGATGGCTTCGGCCACTCCGATGGCCAGGTCGCCCTTGGTCGTGATGGCTTTGGCGGACGAGATCACGCGGTGGCTGCCGGCGTCAATGATGGCCGCATCGGTGTAGGTGCCGCCCGTGTCCACCCCCACCAGATAGGTCTTGGAAGCAGGCGGGAGGTGTGGGCTGGCAGTCATGGCGTGGTGGCGTTGGGACGGGTAGGAGCGAACGGTTCAGGCCGAGAGTGTGCCACCAGTCCCTGCACCTTAGTTTGACCCGGGCAATCGGTCCGAAGATACTCGGCGGGTCGTCGCCCAAGGCCCTCGGCTGCCCTCCATGTTGCAACAACCGCCCCGCCCTTCCCATCTGCCGCGCTTCGACCTGGGCGGTCAGGGTGGCAGCAGTCCGGCCAGGAGCCTGCTCAATCTGCTGCACCTCAGCGATGCCCATGTGATCGACACCGTATCGCCCGCCCGCGCCGAGTGGATTGAACTGCTGGCCCACGAGGCCCATTGGCAAGGTATGCTGCACATGCACCGACCCTACGAAGCCCTGACGCATTGGACCCTGGCCGCCCATGTGCAGCGCCTGCGCCTGCAGCCGCTGGCACCGTGGAGCGGGCGGCCGTTTGATCTGGCGCTGAGTACCGGCGACAACATCGACAACGCCCAGGCCAATGAACTGACCACCTACCTCACGATCCTGGGCGGTGGGCAGACGGCGCTGAGCGCCTTCGGCGGCGTGCAGGACCCGTCGTCGGTGAGCGGGGCCGCACCCTGGCCTTTTTGGTGTCCCGACCCCGATGTTCCGGACCGCTGGAAGCCGCAGGGCTACCCGGCCATGGGGGATCTTTTGGCCCGCTGCAGCGCGCCTGTGGTCTCACCGGGCTTGGGGCTGCCCTGGGCCAGCCTGCCCGGCAACCATGACGTGATGCGCCAGGGCATGGCGTGGCCGGACGCTGCCAGCGAGCAGATCGCCACGGGAGCGGCCAAGGCTTTGGTGCGGCCCGCCGGTTTTCAGCCGGCCGACCCCGAAGCCGCCTTCCTGGCGGCGCCGGCAGCTTTTTCCACAGGCGCGGGGCGCACCATCCCGGCCGACCCGGCACGCCGCGCGGTCAGCTTGGCTGACTGGCTGCAGGCCCATGTGGCGCAGGGTGCGCTGGGCTATGGGCCGGCCCATGTCCGCAATCGCTGCAGCGACACCGTCATCGACACCGAGCACGCGCGCCTGATCCTGCTCGACACCAACCACCCTGGCGGCAACTACCAGGGCAGTGTCGGCGAGCAGCAGCTGGTCTGGCTGGAGCAGCGCCTGGCCGAAGTGGAAGCCGGGCGCATCGCGATCCTGGCCAGCCACCACGGCTCGGTCTCGCTGACCAACACCCACGGCGACGCTGCCGGGCGCCTGCACGCACAGGCCCTGACCACGGTGGCACACCGACACGCGTGTGTGGTGGCCTGGCTGGTGGGCCATCGGCACCTGCACCAGATCACGCCGCATCCCGGTCCGTCCGGCGGCTTCTGGGAGATCACCACCGCCTCCCTGATCGACTGGCCCTGTCAGACCCGCGCCGTCGAATTTCTCAGACACAGCACTGGCAGCATCGAGATCGTGTGCAGCGTGCTGGACCATCAGGCGGCACCCGGCACGCTGGCAGCACTGCACCACCAGCTGGCGCGGCGGTTTGCCGGCCCCATGAGCGCATCTCTGCAGGGCGGCGCCGGCGACGGCAATGTGCGGTTGATGAGACCCTGAGATTCACTTATGCTCGGGCCGTCGAGACAAGCACAACAAAGGCACAGGCTCCATGAAGACGATCAAGTCTTTTCCACGCAAAATCCGGGAAATTCCCAACCTGTTCATTCCGCTGCCCGACGGCACCCAGCTCGCCACCCGGCTGTGGCTGCCGGCCGACGCCGACAAGCGGCCGGTGCCGGCAGTGCTCGAATACCTGCCCTACCGCAAGCGCGACGGCACCATCGTACGCGACGCCCTGACCCACCCCTACCTGGCAGGCCACGGCTACGCCTGCGTGCGGGTGGACATGCGCGGTAACGGCGATTCGGACGGCATCATGCTCGACGAGTACGCCGAGCAGGAGCTGACCGATGCCGAAGCCGTGATCGCCTGGCTGGTCCAGCAACCCTGGTGCAGCGGCCAGGTCGGCATGATGGGCATTTCCTGGGGTGGCTTCAACAGCCTGCAGGTCGCCGCGCGCCGTCCGCCAGGGCTCAAAGCCATCATCACCCTGTGCTCCACCGACGACCGCTACAGCGATGACATCCACTACAAGGGCGGCTGCCTGCTCAATGAGAACCTGGGCTGGTCGGCCACCATGTTTGCCTACTCGTCGCGCCCGCCGGACCCGGCGCTGGTTGGCGACCGCTGGCGCGACATGTGGATGGCTCGGCTGCAGGCCGAGCCCTTGCTGGCTATCCCCTGGCTGGAACACCCGCACCGTGATGCCTATTGGAAACACGGCTCGGTGTGCGAAGACATCGGCGCCATCGACGCCGCGGTGCTGGCCATTGGCGGCTGGAACGATGCCTACACCAACGCCGTACCTCGGCTGGTCCGCAGCGTTCAGGCACCCGTCAAAGGCATCATCGGCCCCTGGGCCCACAAGTACCCCCATTTCGCGGTCCCCGAACCACGCATCGGTTTCCTGCAAGAGGCCCTGCGCTGGTGGGACCGCTGGCTGAAGGACCAGCCCACCGGCGTCGAGCAGGACCCGGCGTTTCGCACCTACATCATGGACCTGGGTCGGCCCGGCGCCTCGGTCGCGCACATTCCTGGCCGTTGGGTCAGCGACCAGGTGTGGCCGGCCGACCGCCATGAGTTGCAGCGCTGGCACCTGAACCCGGACGGCCTGGGTCGTGAACCCGGTAAAAACAGCCGGCGCAGCATCACCTCGCCGCAACACACCGGCGCCGACAGCGGCGAGTACTGCATCATCTGGATGGGCCCGGAATTCCCGGGCGACCAACGGCAGGACGATGCGGGTTCACTGACCTTTGACTCGGCCCCCTTGACGCGGGACCTCGATTTGGTGGGTGCCGCCGTGCTCAACCTGCGGGTCAGCGCCGACCGGCCGGTGGCCGTGGCCGCGGTCCGGCTGAATGCGGTGTGGCCCGACGGCGCCGTCTCCCGCCTGAGCTATGCCGTGGCCAACCTGTGCCACCGCGACAGCCACGAACACCCCGAAGCGCTGACGCCAGGCAAAACCTACACGCTGCGCATCCAGCTCGATGACGTGGCCTACCGCATCCCCAAGGGCCACCGCCTGCGGGTCTCGATCTCGACCAGTTACTGGCCGCTGATCTGGCCTGCGCCGGAGCCGGTCACCCTGACGGTGCAAACCGGCGCGAGCTACATCGATGTGCCGGTGCGCAAACCCGGACGCCAGGAGACCGCCCCGGTGTTTGCCCCGGCCGAGGCCGCACCGGCCGTCAAGCTGACGGTGCTGGACAAGCCCTGGAACAAGCGGGAACTGGTGGTTGACCAGCGCACTGGCGAGCGCCGCATGAGCATCGTCGACGACTTTGGTCGCAGCATGATTGACGAACACGGCCTGACCACCTGGGGCTGCGGCCGCGAGACCTACACCATCCTGCCTGACGACCCGCTCTCGGCCCGAGCGGCGTGCCACTGGTCAATGGAGACCTCACGCGGCGACTGGAAGGTGCGCACCGAAACCTATTCAGCCATGACGGCCACGCGCACCCACTGGCACGTGACCGGGCGGCTCGAAGCCTATGAGGGCGACACCCAGGTGCTGGTGCGGGAGTGGAACAAAAAAATTCCGCGCCAGCTGCTATAGCCTCTTTCTGGGCGGAGGACACAAGGCCAGCAGCCAGTCAGCCGCACACCGTGGTTATAGTCGGAGCCTTGCCATTCCGGACACTCCCATGCGCTACGACCTGATCACCCTCCGCACCGAAGCCGACAAGGTCGGCATCATCACCCTGAACCGGCCGAAGCAACTCAACGCCCTCAATGACGCGCTGATGGACGAGCTGGGGCAGGCGCTCAAAGCGTTCGACGCCGACCCGGCCATCGGCTGCATGATCATCACCGGCAGCGACAAGGCCTTCGCCGCCGGCGCTGACATCGGCGCCATGGCCGATTACAGCTTTGCCGATGTTTACCGGGGTGACTACATCACCCGCAACTGGGAACAGATCCGCAGCATCCGCAAGCCGGTGATTGCGGCAGTCAGCGGCTTCGCCCTGGGTGGCGGTTGTGAACTGGCCATGATGTGCGACTTCATCATCGCCGCTGACAACGCCCGCTTTGGCCAGCCTGAGATCAAGCTCGGCATCATCCCTGGCGCAGGTGGCACCCAGCGCCTGCCACGCGCGGTCGGCAAGGCCAAGGCCATGGACATGGCGCTGACTGGCCGCATGATGGACGCGGCCGAGGCTGAGCGCGCCGGTCTGGTGAGCCGCGTGGTGGCGCTGGATCAACTGATGAACGAGGCCTTGGGCGCGGCGCTGCAAATCTGCGACTACTCGCAAATGGCCACCCTGGCCGCCAAGGAATCGGTCAACCGGGCCTTCGAGGGTAGCCTGAGCGATGGCGTGCTGTTTGAACGTCGCCTGTTCCACGCGCTCTTCGCCACGGCCGACCAAAAAGAAGGCATGGCGGCCTTCGTCGCCAAACGCAAACCGGCGTTCAAGCACGGCTGAGCCTGCCGCCCCGGGATCATCCCGGCCAGTGCCCGGCGAGGCTGTCCGCGGCACAGGCTCGGGTTTTCCTGTAAATTCGGATGGGAACAGGGTTCAATGTCGGCAGGGAGGGGTTTCACAATGCAACGATCTTTCGGTGACGCACTGAACCGTTCGCCATGGCAACCAAAGACCAAGGCGGCGTAACCCTGCTGCTGAGCTGGCAGGCCGGGCAGCTCTCGGCCGTCTTGAGTGACGGCCGGGCCCTGGGCAAGTTGGCCGCTGTCGCTGTGACCGTCGACCAGTTGCAACGCCTGGCAGCCCAGGCAGAGTCGGCTTGGCAAGGCGATGCCGCCGCACAACATCGTCTCGGCCAGGCCATGACGCAACAACTGATCCCCCCGCCGATTGCCACCCGACTCAGGGCGGTGACTGAGGGCGTGCTGCACCTGCAGATCAGTCCGAATCTGATCGCGCTGCCCTGGGAGTGGGCCTTCGAGGCCGAGCGCGGTGCAGGCCCGCCAGTGACCGTGTATCGGCACCTGCTGCTGGAGGAAGCGTCGGACCGATTTAGGGATGAGAACGCCCGCCAGCACCGGCGCCAGCTCAGGGTGCTGATCGTTCACACGCACCTGATGGACGCGCCAACGCTGGCCTATTTGCAAGACCTGGAGCGACGGCTCGACGCCAACGAGGCCCTGTCCACCCGCGTGCTTGCAGTAGGCGGCAAGACGCCCGAGGCACCACTGATGCGCTACATCGGCGACTGCGACGTGTTGCACGGTGTGGGCGATGTGCAGCAGCTTCTGGGTTGTCAGCGCAAACCGGACGACCGGGCGGCGGCAATCGCGTTGGATGAGATTGCCCTGCTCGATGAGCCGCCGCGCCTGATGCTGCTCGAAGACGTGGCGCGGGATGCTCCTGACAGTCCGAACTTGGAGCACCAGCACGCCTTGGCCCTGAGCGCGGCCCGGGCCGGCATCGACGTGCTTTTCCGTCCAGCCCAGCGCGCCAGTCCACTGCGCAGCGAGGACATGGCGGAATGCTACGCCGCCTTGGCCCGCGGGCGCAGGCTGGGCGAAGGGCTGGATATCCTGTGCCGCGGCGGGCCAGGCGGCCAGTTGATCCGTTATGTCGACCCACAAACTCTGCTGGCTCCGGCCACGGTGATCCGCCATCCGGACGACCACGTGCGTCAGATCACAGTGCTGTGCTACGACCTGGTCGACTCCACCCACCTGCTGCGCAGGCTGGGCGCGGAACGCTACAGCGAAACCCTGGACCGCTTTCATGCCAACTGCGCCGAAGTGCTGGGCCGCTGGGGCGGGCGCGCCAACCCACCGCAGGGCAATGATGGCGTGATGTGTTTTTTCGGTCTGCCGATTGCCCATGAAGACGCCCCTGCCATGGCGCTGAAAGCGGCGCTGGCCTTGTCGGAGAGCGTGGCCCAGCTGCAGTTGCAGGTTCGCATCGGCATTGTCACCGGCCCGGTGGTGGTCAGGGCCGGCATACCGCTGGGGGAACCGATTCACCTGGCAGCGCGGCTGGCGACGCTGGCCGCGCCGGGTGGTGCCGTGGTGAGCGAGTCGACACGGGCGATTGTGAAAGGCCGCTTCCGCTTCACCGCCCTGACCGAAGCGCCGGTGCTCAAGGGCTTCGACCAGGATGTACTGGCCCATACCCTCGCGGGCGAACAAGTCGACGACAACGGCACCTCCGTGGAAAGCCGGGAGACCCCCTGGGTGGGACGTCTGGCTGAATTCGATCGCCTGCATGCGGCCTGGGCCCAGGCCAGCCAAGGCCGACTCACCAGGCTGCTGGTGACGGGCGAGGCCGGTATCGGCAAGACCCGCCTGGTGCGGGAATTCAAACGCGGGCTGGCCCAGCAGGCGCATCAGCTGATCGAGCTGCGCTGCAGTCCGGAACACTCGGGCAGCGCCTTCCGGCCGCTGATCGAGACCTTGAGCCGCTGGTTCCGCCTGAACGATGGTGAACCCTCGCATGAGTTGCGCCAAAAACTCGACATCCGGCTGCAGGCCTTTCCAAACCGGCAGCACATGGTTGCCGGTCTGGCGCTGATGCTGGATCAACAGCCGGGCGCCTCCGATGCGCAACCGGTGAAGGTGCCGGAAAAAATCCGGCAAATGGTCATCGAAGCCCTGCTGCTGTGGACCGATACGCTGACCCAGCGCGGCCCCTTGTGTCTGATCATCGAAGACCACCACTGGCTGGACCCGTCCAGTCGGGAGTTGCTGCAAAGGATCACGGCTGATTGCGCGCAGCGGCCATTGCTGCTGCTGCTGACTGAGCGCAGCTACCCCGGCCAACCGGTCCAGTCGGCCGATGGCATGGACCGACTCGAACTCAGCGGGCTGGGCGCGCAGGACACCGAATTAATGCTGCGTCGCATTTGCGGTGACGCCGCGCTGCCCGATACCCTGATCGACAGCATCGTGGACAAGACCGACGGCGTGCCCCTGTTCATTGAAGAAACTGCCCGTGCCCTGGTCGCGCGCGTCGGCCAGTTGATGCGGCGCGATGGCCGAGCCATCGCGCATGCGCCCCAGCTGATGCCCGGCAAGGTACAAGACCTGTTGATGGCCAGGCTCGACCGGCTCAATGCCGCCAAGGTCGTCGCGCAGTTCGGCAGCAGCATTGGGCGGCATTTTTCGCAAACACTGATCCAGGCGGTTTGCGGCCACGACAGTGCGCCGGTGCGGGTGGACGGCGTGCTGTTTCACCTGGAAACGTTGGTCCGGGCCGGTATCCTGGGGCAAACGACGGTCGGCAAGGACGTGCATTACCACTTCCGGCATGCCCTGATGCAGGACGCGGCCTACGAATCGCTGTGGGAGCGTGACCGCCGGCGTTGCCATGCCACCGTGGCACGCGTCATCAGCGAAAGTTTTCCCGGCCTGGCCGCCGGCCAACCCGAGGTGCTGGCCCGACACTGCGGCGCAGCCGGTCTGCCCGAGCCCGCCGTCCAGTACTTTGAGAACGCAGCCCGGCTGGCGATTTCGCGCGCCGCCCAGGAAGAGGCCAGCCAGCACCTGAGCGCAGCCCTGGCGCTGATCGAGTCCCTGCCACCTGGCTCGGCGCGGGACAGCACCGAGTTGCGCTTGCTGCTGCTGCAGGCCGGGCAGGGCATTGCCCTGTACGGCTACGGTGCCGACCAGGTCGGAACCAGCTACCGCCGCGCCGAAGCCCTGAGCCGTCAGTGTGGCGATAACCGGGCGCTGTTGCGGGTGCAGTTCGGGCTGGAAGGCTACCTGTTCATGCGCGGCGAATTCCAGCGGGCGCACGAAGTGGCCGCTGGTGCTGCCGAACTGCTGCACAGTGTGGCGGATCCGATGCGCCGCGTGCAAGCCCAGTGGGCGGTTGCCAACCTGGTGTTTCATGAGGGGCATCTGGCCGAGGCGGTGCGCCGCATGGACGCCTGCCTGGCCGACTACGGCAAGCTGGAGCAGCGCACCGGGCAGATGCAGGACCCAGCGGTGATGAGCCTGAGCTATTCGGCGCTGGCGCAATGGACGCTGGGCTTCGCTGAGGACGCGTTGGCCCGCGCCGAACAGGCGCTGGCGCTGGCAACGCGTCTCAAACACCCACTGAGTCTGGGCGAAGCGCATGGCCTCAAAGCCATGCTGCACTGCTACCGGCGCGACTACCTCGACACCCTGGAGTGCGCACAGCGCGCGATCCATGTCTGCGAGTCCAGCGGCTTCGCCGTCTGGCTGGCACA
>JBEGOC010000072.1:0-10917 GCA_041182225.1 Pseudomonadota bacterium
TCTGACCACGCGGCTTGCGATTGCGGCTTGCGATTGTGCCGTGACAGGTAGAATCAGAGGCAGTGGACGATGTGTTCTTGGCGATCCTGTAACGGCGTTAATTGACAGCATCGACCATGCAATTTTGACCAACCGAGCCTGTGATGGCGCCACGCCCGACCCCCACCTTTCGCGGCACCAAGGCCGCCTTGCCCAGCAAGCCCTGCGTGGTGTGCGGTTTGCTCATGAGCTGGCGCCGCAGCTGGGCCAAGAACTGGGCTGAAGGGAAGTACTGCTCCGAAGCCTGTCGGCGCGCCAAGGTGCCAGGTGGCTGACTTGCGCCACCTGATCGTGGTGCTGGGCGACCAGCTGGACCTGGACGCAGCCGCCTTCGACGGCTTCGATGCGACTGTGGATGCCGTCTGGATGGCGGAGGTGGCTGAGGAGTCGACCCATGTGTCGTCGGGCAAACCCCGCACGGCCCTGTTCCTGGCGGCGATGCGGCACTTCGCACTGGCTCTGAAAGGGGCAGGGCGGCCGCTGCGCTACACCCGGCTCGATGCCGTCGGCAACGCGGGCAGCCTGCCAGCCCAGTTGCAAGCCGACATCCAGCTTTTGCGGCCAGCCGCGCTGGTGATGACCGCGCCGGGCGCCTGGCGTGTGCTGCAAGCCATCAAGGCAGCGGCGGCGGCCACGGGTCTGCCCCTGGACGTCCGGGAAGACCGCCATTTCTATTGCAGTGTGCGCGACTTCGCTGCCCATGCCAAGGGCCGCAAAGCGCTGCGCATGGCGCACTTTTACAGCGAGCAGCGCAAACGCCATGACGTGCTGATGGACGGCGCTGCGCCGGTCGGCGGCCAGTGGAGCTTTGATGCCGAGAACCGCGACGCCTTTGGTGCGGCCGGCCCGGGCGCGGTGCCGCCGCGCACCTGCTTCGAACCGGATGCCATCACGCAAGAGGTGATCGCGCTGGTCAACAGCCGCTTTGCCAGCCACCCGGGCCGACTGGACAGCTTTGCCTGGCCGGTGACGAGGCCGCAGGCGCTGCAGGCCCTGCAGGCGTTCATCACCGAACGGCTGCCGCTGTTTGGCCGTTACCAGGACGCGATGTGGCCGGGCGATCCCTGGCTGTACCACGCGCATCTGTCGGCCGCGCTCAACCTGAAGCTGCTCAACCCACGCGAGGTGGTGGCGCAGGCCCAGGCGGCTTACCACGACGGCCACGCGCCGCTGGCCAGCGTGGAGGGCTTCATCCGGCAGATTCTGGGCTGGCGCGAATACGTGCGCGGCGTGTACTGGACCCAGATGCCCGGCTACCTGGAACGCAACGCCCTGGGCGCGACTGAGGACCTGCCCGCCTGGTACTGGACCGGCGCCACCGACATGGCCTGCCTGCGCGATGCCCTGAGCCAGACATTGGCGCACGGCTACGCCAACCACATCCAGCGGCTGATGGTCACCGGCTTGTTTGCCCTGATGCTGGGCGTGGCCCCGAAACAGGTGCATGCCTGGTACCTGGCGGTGTATGTCGATGCGGTGGAGTGGGTCGAGTTGCCCAACACCTTGGGCATGAGCCAGTACGCCGATGGCGGCGTGATGGGCAGCAAACCCTACATCGCCACCGGCAAGTACATCCAGCGCATGAGCCCGCACTGCCAGGGTTGCCGCTACGACCCGGCCCAGCGCGAGGGTGACACCGCCTGCCCCTTCACCACCCTGTACTGGGACTTTCTGCTGCGCCACCAGGCGCTGCTGGCCAGCAACCCGCGCATGGCGCTGCAGGTGAAAAACGTCGCCCGGCTGACGGATGCCCAGCAGCAGTCGGTGCAGGCACGAGCCGCAGCCATCCGGCGCGGCGAGGTCGGGGTGGCGGGTGGCACAGGCGGGATGACAGAGCTTATGAGTTAAGGACACATATGCAGTTCTATTTGAATGGTTATGCGCCGGGCGACCCGGACATTCAGGCCGCAGCCGCTGGCGCAGTAGGGCGCCCGGCCGGGCTGCCTGAAAAGGTGGACGTGTTGATTGTGGGCAGCGGGCCGGCCGGCTCGCTGCTGGCGGCGCAGCTCTCCACCTTTCCCGGCATCAGCACCCGGCTGGTCGAGCGCCGGGACGGCCCACTGCAGCTGGGCCAGGCCGACGGCGTGGCCTGTCGCACGGTGGAGATGTTTGAGGCCTTTGGCTTGGGACAGAAGCTCATCCGCGAGGCCTATTGGGTTAATGAGACCGTCTTCTGGCGCCCGTCCGCCAAGAACCGGGGGCACATCGCCCGCGCTGGGCGGGTCCAGGACACCGAGGACGGTTTGTCAGAAATGCCTCACCTGATCGTGAACCAGGCGCGGCTGCAGCAGTACCTGCTGGACTACATGCGCCAGTCGCCTTCACGGCTGGAGGCCGACTATGGCCTCGAATTCGTCAGCCTGACCGTGGGGGCTGGCGACGACCACCCGGTGGTGGTGACGCTGCGGGAGCTGGCCAGCGGTACCGAGCACACCGTCCGCGCCAACTACGTGGTGGGCTGTGATGGTGCGCGGAGCAAGGTGCGCGAGGCCATTGGCGCGGTGGCCAGCGGTAGCTTTGCCAATCACGCCTGGGGGGTGGTTGACATGCTGGCCGTGACCGATTTTCCAGACATCCGGCTCAAGGCGGCAATCCAGTCGGCCGACCACGGCAACATTTTGCTGATACCGCGTGAGGGCGGTTACATGGTGCGGCTGTATGTGGATCTGGGGGAGATCGACCCCAACCAGCGCGATAACCTGCGCGAACAGCACACCCAGGCGTCGGTAATCGCCACCGCGCAACGCGTGCTGCACCCCTACACGCTGGATGTGAAAAGCGTGGCCTGGTTTGCGGTGTACCAGGTGGGCCAGCGAGTGACCGACCGCTTTGACGATGTGCCCGTGCCGCTGGCCGGGTCCCGACTGCCGCGGGTGTTCATTGCTGGCGATGCCTGCCACACGCACAGCGCCAAGGCCGGCCAGGGTATGAACGTTTCGATGCAGGACGCCTTCAACCTGGGCTGGAAACTGGCCTCGGTGATCGAGGGTCGTGCCAAACCCGAGTTGCTGCGCACCTACTCGGTCGAGCGCCATGCGGTGGCCCAGGAATTGATCGACTTCGACCGGGAATGGTCCAGGATCATGGCCTCGCAGCCGCTGGATCCGAATCGCCCTGAACTCGGCGGTGTTGACCCGGCCGAGTTGCAGGCCTATTTTGTGAAGTCGGGGCGTTACACGGCGGGTGTGGCGACCCGCTACACCCAGACCACGCCGCTGACCGCCCCGGCGACGCACCAGGCGCTGGCCAAGGGCTTCACCATCGGCATGCGCTTCCACTCGGCCCCGGTGGTGCGTGTGGCCGACGCCAAACCCATGGAACTCGGGCATGCAGCACGTGCCGATGGCGCCTGGCGTTTGTATGCCTTTGCCGACGAGGATGGACGTCGCCTGCGGGGTTTGATCGATTTTTTGGCAGAGTCACCCCGGTCGCCCGTGCGCCGGTTCACGCCCGCGGCCGCAGAGATCGACAGCGTCATTGATGTGATGGCGGTGTTCCAGCAGGGCCACCGCGAACTCAAGGTCGACGAGCTGCCGCCGCTGCTGCTGCCGCGCAAGGGGCGCTTTGGCCTGATTGATTACGAAAAGGTTTTCGCGGCCCAGCCGAAACATGGCGCCGACATTTTCGAATTGCGCGGCGTGGATCGTCAATTGGGTGCGCTGGTTGTGGTCCGGCCCGACCAGTTCGTGGCCAACATCCTGCCGTTGGACGCTCACGACACGCTGACGGCTTATTTCGGCCAACTCTTGTTGGACCAACCCCTCTGACTCGGCAAGTACTTATCCGCCTCGGGAAGCGCAAGAACTGGTAACCTCGGCATCCTGAATGTGTTTTCTGCTCAGCTCGTAGCTTTTATGCCGCACCACTGCCGCCCACCCGTCGGCGTTCTACGCCAAATCGTCCAACCCCTGTTGCTTCTGATCGGAGTGGCACCGCTGGCGGTCGGCGCCTCGGTGGTGTCGGATTGGAACCAGGTCGCACTCGCAGAGGTTCGTCTGGCCAAGCAGGGCCCGCCCGTTGTCGCCAGGTCGCTGGCCATTGCCCACACCTGTATCTACGACGCCTGGGCCTCCTACAGTGACAAAGCACTGGGCGCCGTGGTGGGTGACACGATGCGCAGGCCGGCAAATGAGCGCAACGCGGCCAACCGCAGGGAAGCCATCAGCCATGCGGCCTTTGCTTGTCTGCGCAATGTATTCCCATCCGGCGAATCGCGGCTGCGTGCGGCCATGACGGCAATGGGTTACAACCCGGACGACCAATCGATCGATCCCGGGACGCCGGCCGGTTTGGGCAACAGCGTCGCGCTGGCCGTGATTGCCAGCCGCCGGCATGACGGCTCCAACCAATACGGCGACCTGGCACCGGGCGCCTACCAGGACTACACGGGCTATGTGCCGCAAAACTCGCCTTTGCCTTTTTGTGCGCCCCAAATGCTGGCCTGCCCCCCACTGGTTATCCAGGATGAGTACAAATGGCAGCCTCTCTACAACGATCGGGGTGCCGTGCAGAGCTTTATTGCCCCGCATTGGGAACGGGTGAGGCCGTTTGCGCTGACCGCCGCCGATCAGTTTGACAAGTTACCGGGGTTGAAGGCGTTGCCCTCCATCCAGCGTGACAACCCCGTTCGTTACAAGACCAACGTCGATCTGGTGCTGAAGTACAGCCGCGAACTGACGCCCGAACGCAAACTGATCGTGGAGTATTGGGCCGATGGTCCGTCCTCCGAGTTCCCACCCGGCCATTGGGGCCTGTTCGCGCAGTTCGTGTCCGAGCGGGACAAGCACAGCATGGGCCGAGATGCCAAGATGTTTTTCGCCATGCATAACGCGTCTTTTGATGCCGGCATCGCGGCCTGGCACCTGAAACGCAAATTTGACGGCGTCCGTCCGATCACCGCGGTGCGGTTCCTCAAACAGGGTCAATCGATCCTGGCCTGGGGCGGACCCGGCCGCCCTGTGGAGCCGATTCAGGGCGAAAAATGGATCGCCTACAACCCAGGCAGCAACCCAACCCCGGCTTTTGCGGGCTATGTGTCCGGACACTCGACGTTCTCGGCAGCCTCCGCCACCGTGCTGCAACAGTTCACAGGCAGTGACAAGTTCGGCTACCGAGTGACCATCCCGCCCAACTATGGTCGGGTCGAGCCAGGCGTGCCGGCGGTGCCGACCGTCATCTCTTACAAGAAGTTCAGCGACGCGGTCTACGACGCCGGGATGTCACGTCTGTACGGGGGCATCCACTTCAAGGACGACAACACCACCGGCCAGTTGATCGGAGCCGCCGTGGGTCAGTTGGCCTACGACAAAGCCAAATCCTTGTTCAACGGCAGTGCCGACGACTGAGCCACGGCCCCCGACCCTTGCCAACCCCGATGCAACGTCCCCTGAGGGCCACACGCAAACCCACCTTTCGCGGCAACAAGGCCGCCTTGCCCAACAAGCCCTGCGTGGTGTACGGTTTGCCCATGAGCTGGCGCCGCAGCTGGGCCAAGAACTGGGCTGAAGTGAAGTACTGCTCCGAAGCCTGTCGGCGCGCCAAGGTGCCAGGTGGCTGACTTGCGCCACCTGATCGTGGTGCTGGGCGACCAGCTGGACCTGGACGCAACCGCCTTCGACGGCTTCGATGCGACTGTGGATGCCGTCTGGATGGCGGAGGTGGCTGAGGAGTCGACCCACGTGTGGTCGGGCAAACCCCGCACGGCCCTGTTCCTGGCGGCGATGCGGCACTTCGCACTGGCTCTGAAAGGGGCAGGGCGGCCATTGCACTACACCCGGCTCGACGCCCCGGACAACGCCGGCAGCCTGCCAGCCCAGTTGCTCTCTGACGTCCAGCGCCTGCGCCCGGCCGCGCTGGTGATGACCGCGCCGGGCGACAGCCGCTTTGCCAGCCACCCGGGCCGGCTGGACAGTTGTGCCTGGCCGGAGACGAGGGCGCAGGCGCTGCAGGCCATGCAGGCGTTCATCATCGAACGGCTGCCGCTGTTTGGCCGCTACCAGGATGCGATGTGGCCGGGTGACCCCTGGCTGTACCACGCGCATCTGTCGGCCGCGCTCAACCTCAAGCTGCTCAACCCACGCGAGGTGGTGGCGCAGGCCCAGGCCGCTTACCACGACGGCCAGGCCCCGCTGGCCAGCGTAGAGGGCTTTATCCGGCAGATTCTGGGCTGGCGCGAATACGTGCGCGGCGTGTACTGGACCCAGATGCCCGGCTACCTGGAGCGCAACGCCTTGGGCGCGACTGAGGACCTGCCCGCCTGGTACTGGACCGGCGCTACTGACATGGCCTGCCCCTTCACCACCCTGTACTGGGACTTTCTGCTGCGCCACCAGGCGCTGCTGGCCAGCAACCCGCGCATGGCGCTGCAGGTGAAAAACGTCGCCCGGCTGACGGATGCCCAACAACAGGCGGTACGTGCACGAGCGGAGGCCCTCCGACGGGGCGAGGTCGGCGAGGCAACAGGTGGCGGCGCTGAGGGGGCCGAGGGCCTTTTTGCGCATGTCTGACGCCTTGGCCCCGACGCTCGCCGCCGCGCAGGCACGCATTGCCGCCGTGCAACCCGCCGCCTATGCCCGCACCCGCAACGCCCTTGACGGGGCAGTGACGGGGCTGTCGCCCTACCTGACGCATGGGCTGGTTTCTTTGGCCGGGGTGCTGGCCGGCGTGACGGCGCGCCACCCGCTGGACGTGCAGCACAAGTTGGTGTTCGAGCTGGGCTGGCGCGCTTACTTCCGCCATGTCTGGCAGCACCGCGGCGAAGGCATCTTGAGTTCCCTGCACCAAGGGCTGCTGCCCGACGACGCTTATGCCGCCGATTTGCCAGCCGACATTCGCGCGGGCTGCACCGGTGTGCCGGTGGTGGACCAGGCGGTGCGCACCCTCTATGCCACGGGCATGCTGCACAACCACGCCCGCATGTGGCTGGCCAGTTACGTGGTGCATGTGCGCAAGGTGCACTGGCGCGCCGGCGCCGATTGGCTGTATGCGCATCTGCTCGATGGCGACCTTGCCAGCAACCACCTGAGCTGGCAATGGGTGGCTGGCACTGGAAGCCGCAAGCCCTACCTGTTCAACGCCGACAATGTGGCGCGGTTTGCGCCGGCGCCCTGGCACAGCCCGGGCAGCGTGATCGATACCTCCTATGAAGCGCTGGACCTGCTGGCACGCCAGCCGGCGTCCCAGCCCGGCATACAGACTGATCCACAAGGCCGTGCCCACGCCGATCGACCGACCCGTGACGCGTGGGCGATTGAACCCGGCCTGCGCGCGGTGCCCCCCCAGGCCGCCGGCTGCATCGCCCCTGACGCTGCGCTGGTGCGAGGCCGCCACGTTTGGCTGGTCCACCCCTGGTGCCTGGGGCCGCTGCCCACCAACCTGCCAACCGACAGCCTGGTGATCGGTGTCTTGGTGGCGGAGTTTCACCAGCGCTGGCCCTGGAGCGAGCGGCGCTGGCGGTTTGTGGGCAGCCGTATGGCCGAACTCGCCACGCCGTGTTGGTACGCCGATGCCGCCACCATCGGCGCGGCGCTGGCGGGCGCCCGCAGCGTGCGCAGCATGGACGAGCCCCATCTGGCGCAGTGGCTGCCCCGCTTGGCCGAATGCGCCGCTGCACCAGCCCTGTTTGCCCCCGTCGATCGGCGGGTTGACGCGTGATCGCCGTGGTGGGCCCATAGCACCCGTGGCCGGCGGTCGGCGGCGGACCTGCTGGCGTTGCACCAGGCACCGGCATGGTGACCGATTGCTCCGGCCGCTCACCGTCGCCCCGGCGCGTGTTCGTGCTGGGTGCCACCGGCACCATCGGCCGCGCCACGGTGCGCACTCTGCTGCAGCGCGGGCACGAGGTGGTGTGCTTTGTGCGGCCCCGGGCCGGCGTTGGCGGCGCGCTGAGCAGCGACGACAGCGCACACCTGCTGGCCGGCGCCACCGTTCGCTTCGGGGCGGTGACCGACCCGGGGTCGCTGGTGAGAGATGGCTTCCGCGGTGAGCGCTTTGACGTACTGGTGTCCTGCCTGGCTTCACGCACCGGGGCCCCCAAAGATGCCTGGGCCATCGACCATCAAGCCCATGTCCACGCGTTGGAAGCGGCCCGTACCGCCGGTGTGACGCAGGTGGTGCTGCTCTCGGCCATCTGCGTGCAAAAGCCGCTGCTGGCCTTCCAGAAGGCCAAACTGGCGTTCGAAAAAGTGCTGATTGAATCCGGCCTGACCTACGCCATCGTGCGGCCCACCGCCTTTTTCAAATCGCTGTCCGGACAGATTGAACGCGTCAGGCGCGGCAAACCTTTTTTGGTGTTCGGCGACGGCCGTCTGACGGCCTGCAAGCCGATCAGCGACCGGGACCTGGGCGAGTACTTGGCCGATTGTCTGGATCAGCCCGACCGCCACAATCGCGTGCTGCCGATTGGCGGTCCGGGCCCGGCCATCACCCCACGCCAGCAGGGCGAGCAGCTGTTTGCCCTGCTGGGCCGGCCGCCAAAGTTCAGCCAGGTGCCGGTCGCGCTGCTGGATGCCATCATCGCGCTGCTGGGCACCCTGGGCCGCTGGATACCCGCGCTGGCCGACAAGGCCGAGTTGGCGCGCATCGGCCGCTACTACGCCACCGAATCGATGCTGGTGCTGAACCCGCAAAGCGGCCGGTACGATGCCGATGCCACGCCGTCGACCGGCAGCCAGACCCTGTTTGACTTCTATGCCGACCTGGTCAGCGGCAAGGCCGCGCCCGAGCGCGGTGACCACGCGGTGTTCTAAGGGCCGCCCATGTCATCCACCCTGCCTCATCCCGAACCGAATCCAACGCCTGACGCCGGCTTCATGCGCCTGGCGCTGGCCCAGGCCCGGCTGGCCGGAGCGGCCGGCGAGGTGCCGGTGGGCGCGGTCGTGGTGCACCAGGGCCGGGTGATCGGGCAGGGGGGGAATGCACCCATTGGCCGGCACGACCCCAGCGCGCACGCTGAAATGCTGGCTCTGCGTGAAGCGGCCCAGGCGCTGGGCAATTACCGGCTCGACGACTGTGAGCTGTATGTGACCCTGGAGCCCTGCGCCATGTGCGTTGGCGCCATGCTGCATGCCCGGCTCAAGCGGGTGGTGTTTGGTGCCCCCGACCCCAAGACTGGCGCGGCGGGTTCCGTCGTCAATCTGTTGGCCGAGCCAGGTCTCAACCACCACACGGCCGTGCAGGGTGGCGTGCTGGCCGACGACTGCGCCGCGGTCCTGCAAGCCTTCTTCAAAACCCGGCGACAGGAGAACCGAATGCAGCACCAGCCCCTGCGCGAGGACGCGGTGCGCACCCCGGCCGAGGCCTTTGTGGGCCTGCCCGATTACCCCTGGCCTCCGCGTTACCTGAGCGACCTGCCGGCCCTGGCCGGGCTGCGCCTGCACTACCTGGACGAGGGGCCGCAAAACGCGCGGGTCACCTACCTGTGTCTGCACGGTAACCCGGCCTGGAGCTACCTTTACCGCAAGATGATCCCGATGTTTCTGCAGGCCGGGGCGAGGGTGGTGGCGCCCGATCTGATCGGCTTTGGCAAGAGCGACAAGCTCAAAAAGGACAGCGCCCACCGCTTTGGCTGGCACCGGCAGGTGCTGCTGGAGCTGGTGGAACGGCTGGACCTGCAACGCGTGGTGCTGGTGGTGCAGGATTGGGGCGGCATTTTGGGTCTGACCCTGCCCATGGCGCAGCCGGCACGTTACCAGGGCCTGTTGGTGATGAACACCCTGCTGGCCACGGGCGATGTACCGCTGTCCGCCGGGTTTCTGGCCTGGCGCGCCATGTGTGCCGACAAGCCCGAGTTTGACGTGGGCCGGCTCCTGGGGCGCGGCAACCCGCAGCTGAGTGCCGCCGAATGCGCGGCCTACAACGCCCCGTTTCCCGACCGCGGCTACCGGGCCGCGTTGCGCGCCTTTCCGGCGATGGTGCCGGAGTTTGCTGACGACGAGGGCGCGGCCCTGTCGCGCCAGGCGCGCGAGTTTTGGCGCGAACAGTGGGCCGGCCAAACCCTGATGGCTGTTGGCACGCAAGACCCGGTGCTGGGTCTGCCGGTAATGACCGCCCTGCAGAGCGCCATTCGCCACTGCCCGCCACCTCTGCTGCTGCCCCAGGCCGGCCATTTTGTGCAGGAGCACGGCGCACCCGTCGCGCAGGCGGCCGTGGCGCTGTTTGGCCCTGAGCTGAGACCCAATTAATTGGAATCTGACCCCAATTTACCAATTTATACCGATTTATGAGCAAACACATCTACATCTATTCACCATCCGGTGCGGTGCGCGACAAGGCGGCCTTCCGACGCGGCGTCAAGCGCTTGAGCGCCATGGGCCACCAGGTGGAGGTGGACGAGGCGGCGCTGGCCAGCCACCAGCGCTTTGCCGGCGACGACGCGACCCGCTTGGCCGCCATCCACCGGGCGGCTGCCAGCGGCGCCGATGTGGCGCTGATCTCGCGCGGCGGTTACGGCTTGACGCGCATCCTGGCCGGCATCCACTACAAGCAGGTGGCGCGGGCCATCGACAGGGGCATGCTGTTTGTCGGCATCAGTGATTTCACCGCCTTTCAGAGCGCGGTGCTGGCGCGAACTGGCCGCACAACCTGGGCCGGGCCGTCGCTGGGCGAAGGCTTCGGCATGGCGGCGCCCGATGAACCCGACGAGATCATGGCCGCCTGCTTCGACGACCTGCTCAGCGGCCAGGGGGAGGGCGCGGGCTGGCGCCAGTTGCCGCCGGCCAGACCGACACATGCCAACGACGCTCCTCAATCCATAGCAAATAACCCAACTGCGACAGGGGTTGAAGCCAGTTTCAGCATCAAAAAGTCAACCCTGTGGGGCGGCAATCTGGCGGTGTTGACCGCGCTGCTGGGCAGCCCGTATTTTCCGCAGGTCAAGGG
>JBEGOC010000073.1:0-16881 GCA_041182225.1 Pseudomonadota bacterium
GTCCACCGTTTCCCTGTTCGACGCCCGCCCCTTCTTTGAGAAGGCGCTGGCCCAGGGGGTGCAGCGGGCGGGCCGGTGGCGCGGGCGGTGCCTGGGTGGGTCAGATGGCTGACTCTTCGTCTGACTCGCGCGCGGCCGGGGTGGCGGTGCCGCGGTCGGTCTGGCTGGTGTCAACCTTGCCATCGTCAGCCTCGGCCTCCTCCTCAAAGCTCAGGCCGGCATCAAAGGCGCGGGCCTTGGCACGCAGCACCAGCAGCATTTCAATGAACAGATCGGGGCACTCGTAGCGCAATATCCACGCCAGCTCCATCCAATCCTGATCGGCCACCTCATCCTGCTCGACCCGGGGTTTGGCGTAGGCGGAAGCCAACAAGGCCGTTTCGGACAGCACCTCACCGTCGTCTTCCACGGTGTCAAAGGTGCCGCTGCGGGCAAAGGCCTCAATGCGGCTGTGCTTCTCGGCAAAGTAGTCGGCCAGCGCCTCGGCGCCGCCGTCCAGATCGCCCATGGCGTTCATGAAGGCCAGCGGGTCGGCGCCATCCCGGAAGATGATCGAATTGAGCATGCCACGCAGGTGGCTGTGGGTGAGGTCTTTGTACTGCTTCTCCAGCACCACGGCGCGGGCGAACTGCTCGGGTGTCACCAGCAGGTTGATGATGGACTCTTTGGAGTTGTCGTACTCGCGGATCACCGCCAGGATATCTTTGGGCGGCAACTGGGCCAACACCACCATCAGGGCCTGGTCGCCCTCGGCATCGGCCAGCTCGACCAGGGCTGACTCGGCGCCCACAATGTCGCCCGAGGCAATCAGGCTTTGGGTTTTGGTGATCAGGGCCAGGTGATTCATGGGTGCTTTCTGTTCATCGTGGTTGGGGCTCAGTCCTTGCGGTCGAAGCCCTGCTCGGCCAGCCAGTCTTCGCCGGCCTCGTGGCGCCCAACGCCGTCATTGCCGTCATCGCTGTCACCATCACCATCCGCGTCCCGGTCATCCGCGCGGTCGGTGTCCTCGTCCCCGTCCTGGTCGTCGCTGTCAGCGGCGGACGCCGGGGCCTTGCCCGGTTTGCCATACAGATATTCCAATCCGGCCGCCACGGTCAGGAACCAGTCGCCCATCGGCTCTTTCAGAATCTCCAGGCTCAGGGGCTGGGCCCAGGACTGCAGCGTGACAGCATCCGCCAGACTAGCCCAGGCCGGCAGGTCTTCCGACGCCTCGCTGACCAGCTGCTCCATGCGCTGCGGCTGCTTGAATTGGAAGCCCTGGTGGAACACCACCGCCACCATCTCCGGGCTGAGCTCAATCATCTGGCGCAAAAACCCAAGCTCTCGGCGTTTGTCAGCCAGGCGTTGACGCAACACATCCCGGCCTTCCGAGTCAAAGCTCAGGTCTTCGAGCTCGGCCTGGTAGGCCGTACCCAGGTTATGAAAAAAAGGGGAGGTGCTCACGTGTCGGGGTCCTGTCGAGGTAACTTCAAAGAATGGTTTTGAAGTAGGCCTGCCAGATCTCGCCGGCGGTTTGCAGCGGATCGTCAAGCAAGTTGCGGCGCCGATTGTCGTCATAGGTTTGGCGCCGGTCGGGATCCGACAGCACCTCGTAAGCTGCCTGCACCGCCCGAAAACGCGCCGGTGCCTCGGGCGCACTGTTGCGGTCGGGGTGGTGAATGGCCGCCTGTTGGCGAAAAGCCTTTTTGATGTCGGCCAGCGACGCATCGCTGGCCAGCCCCAGCGCGGCATAGTGGTCGCTCATGGGAGCCGGGTGAAGGACAGGGGGGCCGGGAACGGGTCACGCAAACGCATTGGCGCAAGTATCGCACCGCAGGCCGGCCAGCCGCCTCAGGCTTTGATGTCGGACCAGGCTGCGCCGGTGAGCTGCTGCAGTTGCGCCGGGCTCAAGGGGAACACCGAGTACGGTGTGCCAGCGGCAGCCCACACCGCCGTAAAGCGCTGCAGGTCTTCATCCAGCACCACCTGGCAGGCCTGCGCATGGCCAAAGGGCGCGACGCCGCCAATGGCATAACCGGTGGCAGCCCGCACAAAGTCGGCATCAGCCCGGCCCAGGGCTTGGCCCACCAGCACCGCCACCTTGGCCTCGCTGACGCGGTTGTCGCCACTGGCCACCACCATCACGGCCGAGCCGCTGACCTGGCCGCGAAACACGATGGACTTGGCAATTTCGGCCACCGAGCAGCCGATGGCAGCCGCCGCCTCAGCACTGGTACGAACCGGCTCCTCAAACTCCACCACCTCGGTCAGGACACCGGCCTGCTGCAGCAACTGGGCGTTGCGCCGGGCGGTCGGGTGCTGCGCCGGCCTCATGACGCCAGCGCCACCGCCTGGTCCACAAAGCGGTACACCTCGCTGGGCGTGACGCCATTGGGCCCCTTGTCGGTCTTGTTGCGAAACTGACCCAGACGCACCACCACCAGCTGTTTGGACGGCACCACAATCACATACTGGCCCTGGTGCCCCTGCATGAAATAGAAGGGGTGCTTGTATTGCCAGTCCATCCACAGCGAGTGGCCGTAAAAAGGTTGCAGATCGGGTTGGCGCATGCGCTCGACAAAGGCCTTGTCCAGCAGCGGCCGGCCTTGCCACTGGCCGTCCTGCAACAGCAGCTGGCCCAGCTTGGCAAAGTCGCGCAAGGTGGCGAAGATGCAGCAGTAAGTGCGCTCGGTGCCGCCCTCGGCGCCGGAGCGGTCCAGGGTGTAGATGCCATCGCGCGCCATGCCCAGCGGCTGCCACAGGCTTTGCGAGAGATGGCGGCTGATGGTCAGGCCCTTGTCCTGTGCCGCCAGCGCGCGCTGCAGAAACACGCCGAGCAACTGCGTCGAGCCGCTGCTGTACTCGTACGCAGTGCCGGGCTCACGCTCGAAGCCCTGGCGCAGCACCAGAGCGGGCGCGTCCTGCCCGTAATAGAGCTCGGTGGTGATGTTGAGCGGCAGGTAGTAGTTTTCGGTCCAGTCATGACCGGCCTTCATGCTGGAGAGCTGGGCGAGCGTGGCTTGGCGTCCGCGCGGGTCGGCCGCATACTCGGGCAAGCGCTCGGTCAGCGGCGCATCGAAACCCGAGACCAGGCCCTGCTGGATGGCCAGGCCCAGCTGCATGGTGGTGACGGATTTCGCCACCGAGAACGAGTTGGTTCGGCTGTTCTGGTCATAGGGCGCAAAGTACTGCTCATGCACCAGAGCGCCGTCCTGCGCCACCAGGAAACCGGCGGTGCCGTACTGCTGCAAGTAGGCCTGCATGGCAGGCGTCAGTGGCTGCTGGTTGTAGCGCGGGTCTTTCGGCCAGTCTTGCGCCGGCCCGGTCGGGATCAGGCGTTGCGCAAAATTGGACGCATCGTCGATGTGCGCCGTGCCATGGCCCTGCAAGTAGGTGGCGGCCAGCGCCCGCCAAAAATAGCCGTGGCCACTGAACTGGATCGCCAGCGCGGCCAGCAGCAGGCTACCCAACAGGGCCCAGCCCAGCCATCGCAGGGTTGTGAGAATGGGGTGCATGACAAACCTTTCTGTTGCTGGCAAGTTAGGCGCGGCGAGGGCAGCGCGGCCCAGCGTGCGCAGCTTAAGGCATTTCGGCCGGGGCCTTTTGCCGCCATGTGCGACAACTGGCCGGCTGACCGCCGCCAGAGAGGCCGAACGTCCCCGCGCATCGGCAGGCCTCCAGTGCCGGCCTGAATTGGCATATAGTCTAACGACCGCTGCCTAACTCACCGCCAACCGCCAACGCCAGAGGTTTCATGAAAATTCACGATGCCATTGTTTGGATTGAAAAAGCCATTCTGGTGCTGATTGCCGGGTTCACGGTGTATGCGGTGGCCCTTGAAATGCTCACCATTCTTGTGGCGCGCTCGGTCAAGCTGACTGACCTGCTGCTGCTGTTCATTTACGCCGAGGTCTTGGGCATGGTGGCCGGCTTCTACAAAAACCGGCGTATTCCGATCACGATCCCGATCTTCATCGCAATCACTGCGCTGTGCCGCCTGATCATCCTGCAGGGCAAGGAGATCAATGCCGTCAACCTCATCTATGAAAGCGGTGCCGTGCTGTTGCTGGCACTTGCCGCCCTGGTCATCCGCTGGAATCTGGTCAAGTTGCAGCGCTCGCCGCAACAGTCGGCGGATGACGACGACCAATGACCGTCCTGCCCCCAAGAAATTTCCCTTGTTGCCTGAAAGTACCTCTCTATGTCCTCGGTGAAGTCGTGTATTGAAAAGAAATCCGGCGAGGTTTTTTCCTTGCCCTCTTCCGCCCCTGTGCAGCAGGCGCTGGAACTCATGCGCAACAAGCGCATTCGGTCGGTGATGGTGATTGATGACGGCGCGCTGGCCGGCATCGTGACGCAGGGCGACTGCGCCATCAAGGTGCTGTTGCCCGGCCTGAGCGCCACGCAAACCAAAGTGGCAGACATCATGACCCGCTCGCCCTTGACCGTCACCATGAACGAGACGCTGCAGCAGTGCATGGCCATCATGACCTCGCGCAACTTCCGCCACCTGCCGGTGCTGGACAAGGGCCGGGTGGTGGGCATGGTGTCGATCGGCGACATCGTCAAGGACATCATGAGCCTGCAGGGCGACCAGATCATGTTCCTGGAAACCTACATCAAGGGCCACGGCGCAGCCTGAATTCGCCGGGGGATAATCCCGGCCACATGGCACTTATCACCCTTCTCGACGCCCAGCTGGCTTTTGGGCATGTTGCCCTGCTCGATCACGCTGATTTCTCCCTGGAAACGCAGGAGCGGGTCGGGCTGATTGGCCGCAACGGGGCCGGCAAGTCCTCACTGCTCAAAATCCTGGCCGGCATGGAAAAGCCGGATGACGGCACCGTGCAGGTGCAGGGCAACACCCGCATTGCCTACGTCGCGCAGGAACCGATGCTGGACGCAGACGCTACTGTTTTTGTAGCTGTCAGTGCAGGCCTGGCAAGGGTCGTGGCCTTAATTGATGAATATTCCCAGGGCCATGGCGACCTGGACGCGATGCAAAGCGAGATTGAGGCGCTGGACGGCTGGAACTGGGAGCAGCGGGTGACCGAGACCCTGCACCGGCTGCATCTGGACCCCGGGGCCATCGTGCGCACCCTGTCGGGCGGCACCAAGAAACGCGTGGCGCTGGCGCAGGCGCTGGTGGCGCAACCCGATGTGCTGCTGCTGGACGAGCCGACCAACCACCTGGACCTGGACTCGATCGAGTGGCTGGAGGGTCTGTTGGTCGAGTTCAAGGGCAGCATCATCACCATCACCCACGACCGGGCCTTTTTAGACCGGGTGGCCACCCGCATTGTGGAACTCGACCGCGGCCGGCTCTTGTCCTACCCGGGTAATTTTGCCGCCTACCTGACGCAGAAAGAAGAGCAACTAGCGCAGGAAGCGGTGATCAACGCCCGCGCCGACAAGTTGCTGGCGCAAGAAGAGGTTTGGATCCGCAAAGGGGTGGAGGCCCGACGCACCCGGGCCCAGGGCCGCATCACCCGGCTGGAGCGCCTGCGCGCCAGCCGCGAAGCGCGGCGCGAAACACTGGGCAGCGTCAACATGGACGTGGCCAGCGGCGCGGCCAGCGGCAAACTGGTGGCCGAACTGACCCATGTTTCCAAGTCTTTTGGCGACCGCGTGATCGTGCGCGACTTCAGCGCCACCATCCTGCGCGGCGACAAGGTCGGCCTGCTCGGGCCCAACGGCGCCGGCAAGACCACGCTGCTCAAGCTGATTCTGGGCGAACTCGCACCCGATCCGGCCCCGGCCAATGCCCCGTCACCCGAGCCCGGCCACAGCCGCTGGGGCACGGTGCGCCAGGGTGCCAATGTGCAGGTGGCCTACTTTGACCAGATGCGCAACGCGCTGGACCTGGACGCCACGCTGGAAGACTTCATCAGCCCGGGCAGCGAGTGGATCGAAATCGGGCGCGAGCGCAAGCACGTCAAAAGCTACCTGGGTGACTTTTTGTTTTCACCGGCGCGGGCCAACTCGCCGGTGCGCTCGCTCAGCGGCGGCGAACGCAACCGCCTTCTGTTGGCCCGCCTGTTTGCCCGGCCAGCCAATGTGCTGGTACTGGACGAGCCCACCAACGACCTCGACATCGACACCCTGGAGTTGCTGGAAGATCTGCTTCAAAGTTACGACGGCACGGTATTTTTAGTCAGTCATGACCGCACTTTCCTCGACAACGTGGTCACCAGCACCATTGCCTTCGAAGGCGAGGGCCGCTGGCGCGAGTACGAGGGCGGCGTCAGCGACTGGCTGACGCAAAGTGCCCGGGCCGCCGAGCTGGCCAAAAGCAAGGGTCAAAAAGCCGCTCAGCCCTTTCACTACGGGCGTGACCAGCTATCAAAAAAAGAGCAGAGCAGCGCACCGGCGCCGGTCAGCCCAACACCCGCAGCCGCCGCGTCGAAAGCGCGCAAGCTCAGTTTCAAGGAACAGCGCGAACTCGATGGCTTGCCCGAGCGCATTGCGGCCCTGGAAACCGAGCAGCAGGCCATCGCCGCCGAACTCGCCGACGGCCGGCTCTATGCCAGCGACAACGCCCGCGCCCTGCGTCTGGCGACCCGCAGCGCCCAGATCGACGACGAACTGCTGGCCGCGCTGGAGCGCTGGGAAACGCTGGGCGCGCCGGCCTGAGCAGGTCTACCAAGCTGCGCCAAAGCGGGCGCGTAGCTCGGCCAAGCGGTCTGGCGGCAGGGGTTCGGCGCGGGTCAGCAGGTACAGGCGCGCGGTTTCTTCCAGTTCTTCCAGCACGGCGCTGGCTTGGGCCGGGCTGCTGTGCCAGACATTCGGCCCCAGCCGGTCCAGCATGACCGCTCGCAGCGGCGTGCCGGCCAGCGCCATGGTCCGGATGCGGGCCGCCACCAGCTGGCCCACAGCCGGGTCACCCGGGGCGTGGTAGGGGATCAGCGGCACATGGCCGACCTTCATCACAAAGTAGGGCGTGATCGGGGGCAGGATGTCGTCCGGCGACCAAACCCCCTCCAGCGTGAGGGCGACCAGGTGCGTCGAGTGGGTGTGCACCACGCAGCGGGCCTGCGGGTCGGCGTCGTAAATCCGCCGGTGCAGGGCCAAGGTCTTGGAGGGCCGGTCGCCCGTGAGGTGTTCACCGGCCTCACTGACCAGCGCCAGGCGCGCCGGGTCGAGTTGGCCCAGGCAGGCGTCGGTCGGGGTGATCAGGTAACCGTCGTCGGTGCGCACGCTGATGTTGCCAGCGGTGGCATGCACGTAGCCGCGCTGGTACAGGGACGCGCCGACCCGGCAGATCTCGTCGCGCAGCGCCTGGGTCATGCAGCCCCCTGCAGCGCACCAAACGCCTTGGTGAAGAAATCCATGGTGCCGAAGTTGCCCGATTTGAGGGCCAGGTGCACGGTCTGGCGCTCGGACCGCGCGGTTTGCGCCGCGGTCCAGGGTACGCCGGGGTCGATCTGCGGGCCGATCAGCATGCGCGCCACACCCAGGGCCTGCACCACTGCGCCAGAGGTCTCCCCGCCTGCCACCACGAGCTGGCGCACGCCCAAGCCCACCAGCCCGACGGCCATACCGGACAGCGCCTCTTCCACCAGCGCCCCGGCGCGGGCCGCACCCAGCTGGGCCTGCACCGCCGCCACCGCCCCAGCCTCGGCTGTGGCATAGACCAGCACCGGGCCTGCAGCCAGCCGGGGCGCGGCCCAGGCCAGGGCCTGGGCGACCACGTCCTGTCCGGCAGCCAGCGCCAGCGGGTCCAGCGCAAAAGCCGGCAGACCCTGCTGCAGCCAGTGCTGCACCTGGGCCTGCGTCGCCTGCGAACAACTGCCCGACACCACCGCCTGCAGCCCCACCGCCGCCGGCATGGCATCGGCGGGTGCGCCAGCGTCGCGCTGCGCGAGCTGCGGCCAGTTCTGCGGCAAACCCAAAGCAATGCCCGAACCCGCCGTGACCAATGGCATGCCGCCCAATGCCTGGCCGATCTGCAGCAAGTCAGCGTTGCTGATGGCGTCCACCACCGCCACGCCCACGCCCTGGGCCTGCAGCGCAGCAAAACGCCCGGCAATCGCGGCCGCGCCGCGCATCACCACATCGGCGCCGACCAGGCCCACCGAGCGCCGGGTCTGGGCCTGCATGACGCGAACCAGGTTGGCATCGGTCATCGGCGTCAGCGGGTGGTGACGCATGCCGCTCTCGCTGAGCAGCACATCGCCGACGAACAGGTGGCCCTTGAAGACCGTGCGCTGGTTCTCCGGGAACGCCGGGCACACGATGGTGAAGCCCTGCCCCGGCCCGTGCAGGGCATCGAGCAGGGCGTCGGTGACCGGGCCGATATTGCCCTGCGCGGTGGAGTCAAAGGTGGAGCAGTACTTGAAATAGATTTGCGCCACACCCTGCGCCTGCAACCAGCGCAAGGCAGCGAGCGACTGGGCCACCGCCTCCTGCGGCGGCAGCGTGCGCGATTTCAGGGCCACCACCAAGGCGTCCGCGGCGCCAGCGGCCTCGGTGTCAGCGGGCACGCCAATGAATTGCGTGGTGCGCATGCCGCTGCGCACCAGGTTGTTCGCCAGGTCGGTGGCGCCGGTGAAGTCATCGGCAATGCAACCTAACAGCGGGGGGCGGGCAGCCGCAAGCGCAGCAACAGGGTCGGTGGATGGGCTCATGAAAACGGTGGGCGTGGCGGGCCGCAGGGTGACGGGGTGGGTGCAATATAACGCGCCGGCGGCGAAGCGCGCTTTCTTTGATTAGCCACAGGAATGAAATTGCTAACCAGTTCATATTGCTTCTAATGTGCCGGTACTTGCCGGACACTGTCGGCTCCTCTCACCGAACAAGGACAGCATCATGCGCATCGGACTCCCCAAAGAAATCAAGAACCACGAGTACCGCGTGGGCCTGACGCCCGCCAGCGTACGCGAGCTGTGCGCTCACGGCCACAGCGTGCTGGTACAAAGCGGCGCCGGCGCCGCCATCGGCCTGAGTGATGCGCTGTACCAGAGCGCGGGCGCCACGCTGGCAGCCGACGCGGCCGCGGTGTTTGCCTGGGCGGACATGATCGTCAAGGTCAAGGAGCCGCAGCCGCAGGAATGCGCCATGCTGCGCCCGGGCCAGATCCTCTACACCTACCTGCACCTGGCACCGGACCCGGAACAAACCCGGGCCCTGATCAAATCCGGCGCAGTCTGCATCGCTTATGAGACCATCACCGGCCCCGGCGGCGGCCTGCCGCTATTGGCGCCCATGAGCGAGGTGGCCGGGCGCATGGCGGTGCAGGCCGGTGCCGCCCACCTGGAAAAATCCAAGGGCGGCATGGGCGTGCTGCTGGGCGGCGTGCCGGGCGTGCCGGCCGGCCATGTGGCCATTCTGGGCGCCGGCGTGGTCGGCACCCATGCGCTGCAAATGGCCGTTGGCTTGGGCGCGCGCGTCACGGTGCTGGACAAGAATGTGGACCGCCTGCGCCAGCTCGACCTGATTTTTGGCAACCGCATCAGCACGGTGTACTCCAATGGACAAAGCGTGGAAGACGCGGTGTTGGACGCCGAGCTGGTGATCGGCGGCGTGCTGATCCCCGGTGCGGCCGCGCCCAAACTGGTCACGCGCCAGATGATCGCCAGCATGAAAGCCGGCGCGGTGGTGGTGGACGTGGCCATTGACCAGGGTGGCTGCTTCGAGACCTCGCACGCCACCACCCATGCCGACCCCACCTTTGTGGTGGACGGTGTGGTGCACTACTGCGTGGCCAACATGCCGGGCGCCGTGGCGCGCACTTCGACCTTCGCCCTCAACAACGCCACCCTGGCCCATGCGGTGGCGCTGGCCGACAAGGGTTGGCAGCAGGCTATCCGCGACGACCCGCACCTGAAAGCCGGGCTGAACGTCGCGCTGGGCCAGGTGACGCACGAGGCGGTGGCGCAGGCACTGGGCCATGCCTTCGTGCCGCCGGAGCGGCTGCTGGGCTGAGTTATTCCAAGGCGACTTGCTCAATTTGACCGTCGTCGAGCCTGCACGAATCGCCTGATAATGGGGGCGACCATGAACATGCCTACAGTGACCCCCGCGACCCCGCGCGCCAGCGTGCTCGTGGTTGACGATTCGGCCGATAACCTGCTGCTGATGAGCGAGCTGCTGGGCGATCTCTACGCCGTCAAGGTGGCAAAAAGCGGCGCCAAGGCCCTCAAGATCGCCTTGTCCGACAAGCAGCCCGACCTGATCTTGCTGGACATCATGATGCCGGAGATGGATGGCTACGAAGTCTGCCGCCAGCTTCAGGCCGATGCGCGCACACGCGCCATCCCGATCATCTTCCTGACCGCCCTCACGGACATCAGCGACGAGCAAAAGGGCCTTGAGATGGGTGCGGTGGATTTCATCACCAAGCCCATCAGCCCGTCCATCGTGCTGGCACGGGTCAAGACCAATCTGAGCCTCAAAGCCTCGGCAGACATGCTGAAAAACCAGAACGTCTATCTGGAGCACGAAATTCACCGCCGTACCGAGGAGGTCCGGGACATCCAGGACGTCACCATCCTGACCATGGCCTCGCTGGCCGAGACGCGAGACAACGAAACCGGCAACCACATCGTGCGTACCCAGCACTATGTGCGCCTGTTGGCCCTGGCACTGCAAAAGCATCCACGCTTCCAGCAGGAGCTGACCGACACCATGGTCGACCTGCTGTTCAAGTCGGCGCCGCTGCATGACATCGGCAAGGTGGGTATTCCCGACAGCATCCTGCTCAAGCCGGGCAAGCTGACGCCCGAAGAGTTCGAGATCATGAAGACCCACACCACGCTGGGGCGCGACGCGATCATCAGCGCGGAACAGCGCCTGGGCAAGAACGTGCCTTTTCTCACCTGCGCCAAGGAAATCGCCTATTCGCACCAGGAGAAATGGGATGGCAGTGGCTACCCACAAGGTCTGGCCGGCGATGCCATTCCGCTCTCAGCCCGCCTGATGGCGATCGCCGATGTCTATGACGCGCTGATCAGCCGGCGTGTCTACAAAGCGCCCTTCACGCATGAGGCCGCCATGGTCATCCTGGAAGAGGGCCGCGGCAAGCACTTCGATCCGGACGTCCTTGATGCCTTCGTCGCGATCCAGCTCGACTGCAAGGCCATTGCGGAAAAGCACGCCAACACCGATGAGGAACTGGCGCTGCGGCCCTGAGGGCCGGACGACGCTCAGTGAAAGTGCACGGCCAGCACGGACCGGTCGTCGCTGAACTGGGTGCTGCTGGAGCCCTTGACGCCGGCAAAGGCGCCGCACTTGTGAAAGTCTGCGGCCTCGACCCGAAAAAACTCAGCCTCCCAGTCGCGCACACTCGTGCCCGCCGGGCAGGACAGGTAACCATCGGTGAACAACTCGATGCTGTGCACCTCGCTCTTGGGGCGTGACAGGCTCAGCACATCCGGGCCCTGGGTGTGCGTGCCGTCCAGTACCGCATAGCCCAGCGAATGGTCGGCGCGGTTGCAGTAGCCGTACTGCCCGCCGGCGATGCCGGCCAGCAACAGCGGCGGCACCTGCGCGATGGCATCAGGCTGCAGGCGTGGCGCGCAGGCGGCCTGCGCCAGCGCCAGCAGCTGGGCCACCTCCGAGGCAGCCAGCAAGGCCGGATCGGCTTGCGCCAAACCCTTGAACACCAGCTGCCGCGTCTGCAGCTCCAGCGCATCCCCGCTCCAGCCGCGCGCTTGCAGCAGGCGAAACACCGCACCCCGGCCGGCGGTGTAGATCAGGTCAATGTCCTTGTGCATCCGCAGCAGCTCGGTGCCATTGATGCGAATGCCGGAGTCACCCACAATCAGGAAGTGCAGTTGATCGCCGGCGTCTTCCACCATGGCAACCGTGGTGCCGGCCCGCACCGAACCCGCTCCAGCAAGCTCCAGGCCACGGGCGATCGACCGGTTCATGGCCTTCATCAGGTCTTGGGCCGGGGCCCGCACGTGGTCGGGCTCGGTCGCATAGCGCACCATGGCCAGCGCCGCTTGCCGCGCCGCCAGCCGCCCGGGTGATTCACCCTGCACCGACACGCCAGCCGTGTCGGTGGCGCCGTCAAACACCGCATACAGGCTCTGCGGCAGCACCACCAGGATGTCGTCCCCGGGCCGCGACAGGTCGCGGAACTTGGCCGCGGAAAACGACTCGACGTTCATGGCGGGCGCTCAGACAAACGCCGCCTCTTTCGACTGTGAAAACCGCAGCACCACAAACACGCACAGACCCGAGCTCAGCAGCAAAATCGTGGCCAGTGCAGCCGCAATGCCAAACTCGCCGTCGAGCACAGCGCTGTAAATACGCACCGGCATGGTGGCCGTGCGGGCCGTGTACAGCAGCAGGGTGGAGGACAGTTCGTTGATGGCGGTGATGAAACTCATCATGGCGCCGGCAATCACTCCCGGCATCATCAAGGGCACCGTCACCCGCGCGAACGCCTTGAGCGGCGAGGCGCCCAGGTTGACGGCCGCCTCTTCGATCGACGGCTTGATCTGCCGCAGCACCGCGCTGGTGGCACGCATGCCGTAGGGCAGACGGCGGATGAACAGCATCAGCACCAGGATGGTGCTGGTGCCCATCAGGTCAAACACACCGGTATTGAAGGTGAGCAGAAAGCCAATGGCCATCACCACGCCCGGCACCACATAAGGCACCATCAACAACGCATCCAGCAAGCCGGCCAGCGCGGTTTCCCGTCGCACGACCACGTAGGCCATCAGCCCGCCGGCCAAAGTGATCAACACCGTGGCCATCAACGAGAACTTGAAGGTATTGGCGATCACGTCGGGCACCTCCTGGATCACCCGGGCGTAGCTGTTGAGGCCAAAGCCTCCCGTGAAGACTGGGCCGCTGGTTTGCAGGAACGAGGTGTACACCACGACCGCCATGGGCAGGGTGGCCAGCGCGACGATCGCGTAGCACAACACGTGCACCAGCGCGCCGGACAGACCACGGCAGGGCTGGGGGACGCTCGGATTGGTGAGTGCCCCGGCAAAACGTCGCTTGCCCATGAGGTAACGCTGCAGCAACACCGCCAGCATGGAGATCACGATCATCAACATCGAAATGCTGACCGCCAGCGTGGGCGGTCCGCCCATTTCGGAACCGTACTGGTTGTAGGCCAGCGTGGACAGGGTCCGGAAATCCCGGCCGATGATGGAGGGTGTGCCGAAATCGGCGATGGACAGCACAAAGCACAGCATGGCACCCGCACTGACTGCGGGGAATACCAGCGGCAGGGTGATCTTGAAGAATCGCTCAAAGGCACCACAGCCCAGGTTCTCTGCAGCCTCCTCGTAAGAGCGGTTGATGTTGCGCAGCGCACTGTCCGTCATCAGATAGACGAAAGGGAAAAACTTCAGGCTGAACACCAGGATGATGCCGTGCACGCCGTAGATCGTTGGCATGACCACACCCAGCGTCTTGAGCTGCTGGGTCAGCCAGCCATTGTTGCCGGCGATCACCACCCAGGAGTAGGCACCGATGAACGGCGGCGAGACCAGCGCCAGCACAGCCAGCGTGGCGATGACACTGCGACCCCGGATCGCATAGCGTGCCGTGCAGTAAGCCAGCGGCACCCCCAGCAAACAGGCGCCGACCATACCGCCGACGCCCACCACCACGGTATTCCAGAGCGCACCGAGGTAATAGGGGTGCGTGAGGATTTTGGCGTAATTGCCGAGCGTGAAGGCCTGCGTCTGGGCATCAAAAAAGCCCAGTATCAAGACCTGCCCGATCGGCCAGACAAGCAGCACCCCGATGAGCACCAGGGCAGCGGCCATCACCAGCGACCAGGCGTCCAGCCTGATCGCGCCGCGCAGTCGGGCGGGCCGCGTGCGCACGTGCTGCTTCATGAGAGGCGAGCCCCAGTGTCGCCCTCGGCAAAGTACTGAACGTCGGTCGCTTGCACGGCCAGTGTCACCGGGTCACCAGGCTGCAGTGCCACCATGGCGTCGTCCGGCGCGGTCAGCGCCTCCAGCACACCATGTCCGGCCACCTCGACGAAGAGTTGCAGTTCCCGCCCGGTGAACATGGCTTGGCGCAACACCCCCGCCACTTGCAGCCCTGGCCCGGTTGCCGGGTGATTCACCCGCCATTTTTCGGGGCGCACGGCAGCCGTGACGGCTTGCTGCCCCTGCACCGCCGGGGGCAATTCCATCGGCTGCCCAAGCAACTGCGCCAGCTGCCCGGCTTGTTGGCGAAGCGGCAAGAAGTTGTTGCTGCCGACAAAGCCGGCCACAAACCGGTTCGAGGGCTGGCGGTAAATCGCCCAGGGGCTGCCCACCTGCTGCACCACGCCATCGAACATCACGCACACCTGATCCGAAATGGACAGCGCCTCCTCCTGGTCGTGGGTGACGTAGATGGTAGTGATTCCCAATTGCTGCTGCAGCAGCCGGAGGTCGCGCCGCAAATCAATCCGCAACTTGGCATCCAGGTTGGACAGGGGCTCGTCCATCAGCAGCACTTTCGGCCGGATCACCAGCGCCCGGGCCAGGCCGACCCGTTGTTGCTGGCCACCGCTGAGCTGGTGCGGCATGCGGTCGGCCAACTCGCCCAGCTGCACCGTGTCCAGAATCGCCTGCACCCGCGTCCGGATATCCGGCGCAGCAACTTTTTGCTGCACCAGGCCAAACGCCACGTTGTCAAACACGCTCAGGTGCGGGAATACCGCATAGTCCTGGAACACCATGCCCACCTGGCGTTTGTTGGCCCCCAGGTGGCCGATGGATTGGCCCGCCAGCGCGATCTCACCCGCGTCCTGCAAGTGGAAGCCCGCAATGGCACGCAGCAGGGTGGTCTTGCCGCAGCCACTGGGCCCGAGCAGGGTGAAAAATGAGCCCGAATCAATGTCGAGGTTGATGCCTTTCAGCGCCGCATGGCTACCGTAAGACTTGTGGATGTTGTTGAGGCAAACCCGAGTCATGGACCGCTTTCAAACTGCCGTCATACGATCACTTCTTGTTGATCACCAAATCGTTCCATTTGGCCATGATGCGGTTGCGATTGGCGCCGGCCCAGTCCACGTCGTACTTGATGACCTTGATCTTGCTCAGCGGGGTCAGCGGGTTCTTGGTCGCCACGTCAGTGCGGACCGAGCGCCGCCCGGCTGCATCCACGATCTCCTGGGCTTCCTTGGACAGCATGAAGTTGATGAAGGCCTTGCCACCTTCCGGGTTGAGCGGTGTGGCCACCAGGGCCATCACATCGGGGCTGGCCGAGGTGCCGTCGGCGGGGTAGAGAATCTCGACCGGGCCGCCGCCGAGCTTGAACTTGAGCAGCGTGTCCTCATTGGACAGGCCCACCGCAGCTTCGCCGTCGTTCACAAACTTGGAGACCGCCCCCGAGCTGTTGGACAACACCATATTGTCCAGAATCTTGGCGAACAGGTCCCAGCCTTTGTCTTCACCATAAATCTGCAGCACCGTGGCGAGCTGGATGTAGGACGAGCCTGACTTGTCAACCCGTGCCGCTGAGATCTTGCCCTTGTACATCGGCTTGGCCAGATCAGCCCAGCTCTGCGGGTACTGCGCCGGCGTCAGCAATTTGGTGTTGACCCCGATCGAGGTGGCCACCGCGGTGAAGGGCACGGCTGCATCGTTGATCTTGAAAGCCTCGGCCATGAACCTGGCGTTGTCTGGCGTGTACTTGGTGAAAAGGGCCGCGTTGGCCTCGATCACATCGGTGGAGACGCTGAACAGAACATCGGCCGTCTGCCGGCCTTTCTCGGCTTTCAGGCGGTTGATCAGGTCACCCGAGCCACCCTTGATCAGCTCCACCTTCACATTGGCGCTTTTCTCGAAGGCAGGGATCACCCGGTCCACCAGATCCTGCGGCGCTGCCGTGTAAATCGTGACCTTGTTTTGGGCCAGCACCGGGGCGGCCAAGAACACACTCAGGGCCAGACCGGCCAAAATTCCATGGGTCGTTTTCATCGCATTACTCCAGGGGGTTAAACCATGCCGCCGGCGTCGGAGCCACCAGGACCGGGCTGCGGCAAGCGTTCTGATGTTACCAAGCAATTTTTGTCAAACAAGCCCGCTGGTCAGGTCCATAACCTGGCGGGATAAACGCCGGCCAGCACCAGCTGCCGAATGGCGTCCACACACAGCGCCTTGTCTTGCGGAAAGGTAACGCCAAACCAGCGCCCATCGGTCTCCAGGACCCGGCAGTCCGCCGCCTGCGCCTGGATCAGCTGGTCCACCACGCTGGGGATGTAACACTCGGCGTTGGCAGTGGCACCACCGTCAGCCAGAAAGCGTGCAAATCCCGCTGCCAGCTGCGGCAGGATCGCCGGGGTAAAACCCCAGCAGTTCATGGACGCCAGGGCATCCGGCGCCATCACCACCGGCGTGCCGTCCAGCCGCCGGCCGCGGCAGCGCCCTTCGGTATCCAGAGCAATGTCGGTATGTTCCTCTACCGACAGCAGCCAGCCTGCAGCACTGCGGCACATACCGCGGTTGACGCCGCCATGCGCAGACAGGGTGCGCCCAATGCGGTAGCCCGCCATACAGTGCTGCGCCTTGACCGACCCGGCCGGTGCCGCTTGGCGCAGGTGGGCGCCGACTTTCTGGTAGGCATCCCGGCCATAAAAATCATCGGCGTTGACCACGGCAAACGGGCCATTCAGCAGACTGCGGGCCGCCAGCACGGCGTGGGCGGTGCCCCAGGGCCGGGTGCGGCCCGGCGGCACAGTGAAGCCGGGCGGCACATCATGCAGGTCCTGCAGGGCGTAAGCCACCGGCACCCGGTCCGCATAGCGGCTACCGATGTGCGCCTTGAACAAGGGCGCAAAGTCCTCACGAATGACGAACACCACGCGGGTGAAGCCGGCCTGCATGGCATCGAACACGGCGTAATCCATGACCGTTTCACCCTGCGGGCCAACCGCCTCCAGCTGCTTGAGCCCACCGAAACGGGAGCCCATGCCGGCGGCCAACACGAGCA
>JBEGOC010000074.1:0-3308 GCA_041182225.1 Pseudomonadota bacterium
GCGTCAGGCAGTCCACCACCAGCAGGGTGTCGGGCCGGCTGTGTGCCTGGATCGCCTGCGCCAACGCCAGCGGCTCCTCCACCGTGCGCAGGCCGGGTACGCGCGCTGCCCGGTCGGCCTGGTGGCGTGCAATGCGCCCCGCCATTTCAGCGTCCCAGGGCTGGGCGGTGGCAATCAGCACCGCCTGGTGCCCGTCGCCATCCTCGAGCCAAGCGCGCGCCAGCAGCTCAGCCCGGCGCGACTTGCCGCTTTTTTGGCCGCCCAGAATCAGTTCGTTGCGTGCCGGCGCGGTCAGGTCGGAGGCGATGTTCATGCCTTGAAGGCGCCGGCCAGGTCGGCGTCCATCCACTGCACAAACAGCTTGTGCATTTTGGCCACGCCATCGGTCAGCGCCGCCGGCCCGGGTTGCAGGATGTCGGGCGATTTGATTTCAAACAGCTGCTGGTGGCGCACCGCCGGCACGTCCTGCCAGCCGCTGCGGGCCGCCACAGTCTCCGGCCGGAACTTCTTGCCGCACCAGGAGCCCAGAATGATGTCCGGTTGGCGCCGCACGATCTCGGCGCCGTCAGCAATGATGCGATGCTTGCCCAGCGACTGCAAGGCCAGCTCGGGAAAGCAATCGTCGCCACCGGCCACGCCCATCAGTTCCGACACCCAGCGAATCGCGCTGATGTGCGGCGTGTCCCATTCCTCAAAAAACACCCTGGGCCGGCGCGCGCCTGCGGCGACCCGCGCCGCCACCGCAGCCTGCATGGCACGCAGGTCGGCCTGCATGGCGCCGATCAGTGCCAAGCCTCGCTCGCCCTGCCCCACCATGGCCGCCACCTGGAACATCATGGCAAATATCTCGGCGATGCTGCGCTGGTTGAACACCGTCACCTGCACCCCCTGCCGGATCAGGGCGGCTGCGATGTCGGCCTGCAGGTCCGAGAAGCCAAACACGCAGTCCGGCTGCAGCGCCATGATCTTGTCGATCTTGGCGCTCAAAAAGGCGCTCACACGCGGCTTCTCCTCGCGGGCCCGCTTCGGCCGCACGGTGTAGCCCGAGATGCCGACGATGCGGTGCTCCTGCCCCAGCACGTACAGCCATTCGGTGGTCTCTTCAGTCAGGCAGACAATGCGCTGCGGGCCAAGGTTGAGGGCCGGCCACTCGCCACCCAGGGCGCCGGTTGGTACAAGCGAGAAATCAGGCATCAGCAACTCAGCGCGCCCAGCTCAAGCCAGCATACAGGCTGCGTCCGGCGCTGGCGTAGCCCTGGGCCAGCTCGTATTTCGCGTCGTTCGCATTGTCCAGCCGCACCGTCACCGTCCAGTTTCTCGCAACCTGGGTTTGGGCGTGCAGACCCAACAGCACATAGCCGGGCAGCTCCGTGCTGTTGCCCGCATCGTTGTAGCGCAAGCCCGAGGCTTGCAATTCCGCTCCCACGGCCCAGCCCTGGAGCCGGGTTTGGGCGGCGAGCTTGCCATGCTGTTGGGCACGCCGCGCCAGCAGCTTGCCGGTGGCGCCGTCGCGCGGGTCCTGCACGTCCAGTGAACCACTCACAGTCACGTTACCGATCAAATAGCGCCCGGTCAACGTCAAGCCCTGGTAGCGGGCCTTGGCCGTATTGGCATAGCAGCCGCCAAACGGGTCGAGTGGATCGTTGGCGACACACGTGCCCTTGTTGTCTTCAAACTGGATCAGGTTGCTCACGTCGTTCTGGTACAGCGTCAACCCAAAGGCATTCGGTCCATCTGCAAAAGTTACACCGATGTCCATATTGCGGCTGGTCTCCGGCAACAGATCGGCCGACCCGTAAGGGCTGAACCGCTGGTACAGGGTCGGCGCGCGAAAAGCCGTGCCCGCTGACGCCTTGGCGCGCCACTGGGGGGTAAAGGTATAGCCGTAGCCGACGCCACCAGTCGTCTGGGGTCCGAACACGCTGTCGACGTCATGGCGCAGGTTCAGTTGCACCGAATGGCCATTGGCCGCCCAGCCATAACCCAGCGCCAAGGCATTCTGGAAGTGGCTGGTGTTCCGAGGTGTGGTTTCGCTATTGGTAAGCTCATCCTCACGCCGCTCCATGGCCAAAGTGAACAACTGCCCCAGCTTGCGGTACTCGTTGTGCCACAAGTAGCCTCGTGAATGGGTCACCGTCAAGTCTGGCGAAGGCAAGGTTTCATAGCGGTCCTGCGCCGTGGTCAAACTGAAAGTACTGGCGTAGTCGGCAGACCACTTGGCGCGCCACGCCACGCCGGCAGTCCGCAGTTTTTTCAGCGTCCGGTCATCCTCCATGGTGGCGCCCCACTGGTTGTCGTACTGCGCATTCAGTTCACTGTTCAGGACAGACACATCCAGCCGGTGGGACGGATTGAGCACAAGGCCGGCGCGGGCCACGACCGACTCACTTTTGTAGCCATCATCGTCGGGGTTGGCCGTTGCCAGGGAATTGAAGCCCTTGCTCTCCTGCCGCACCAGGCCAAGCGAATAGTCCCAGGCCCCTTGTGCGCCGCTGACGCCGGCTTCCGCCTTGGTCGTGCCGTAGGTGCCCATGCCAAAGCCGATATGGGGGGACGCCGGGCCCTCGCCTTTGCGCGTGAAAATCTGGACCACACCACCCAGCGCATCAGAGCCATATATCGCAGCCGCCGGGCCGCGGAGCACCTCGATCCGGTCGACCTGGGACAGCGGAATCACGTCCCAACTCGCGCCACCGGTTCCCTGCGAATCGACCCGCACGCCGTCGATGTAGACCGCAGTAAAGCGGGTCTCGGCGCCACGCAGGTAAATGTTGGTGATCGCACCCAGCCCGCCATTGCGCGACATTTCAACACCCGGCAAACGCGCCAGTACATCGCCGACGCCAGTGGCGCCACTGCGCTCGATCTGCCCCCGGTCGATGATCGAGACGTCTGCTACCAGATCGGTCAAGGGTTGGGCCATACGGGTGGCGGTGACTACCACCTCCGGCAGCACCGCCACGGTTTGGGCGACCGTTTGGGCGGTGCAATGGACCGCGCCGACAAGCGCGCAGGACAGCACGGCAAGGCGTGCATGCAAAACAATTGACTTCATAAGTTGAAAGAACCCGACATAAACCCTCACCGTCTTCCCCGACAGTGCATGGGCGTCACGGCGGCACGCGCACGTGCCACCACTGCGTTGGCCGGTATCCGGGCTGGTAGATCAACCTCCATCGCCTTCCCAAGCGCGTGTTCAAAGCGCTCAGTGACCATGATGAAAGCGGCGCCTTGCGGCGCGTCCACTTACCGTTGCGGGGGCAGCGCAGGTTAGGTGGGCTGTTGCCAGCCCGGGCCCTCCTGCTTCC
>JBEGOC010000075.1:0-17851 GCA_041182225.1 Pseudomonadota bacterium
TATAGAGAATGTCTCAATAGCGCGGCCCAGGGTAGAGCGTGATGAAATGAGCGTAGTCAATTTCGCCCCAGCCCCACCCCGCCCAGGGTCGCAGCCCGATCAGGTGAGCCACGTTGCGCCACAACAGCGTTCGACTGCCACACGATAATTCGACATCCCGCAAACGCATCAACATGCCGGACTCGCCAAGACCAAACCCGGCCAGCCACGGCATCGCCACCACCGCCAGGACATAGGTCAGGCTGGCCACCAGCACGATGTGCGTCACGCGCGGTGTACGCCAAGACTTCCAGCAGAGCAGCAGCAGCGACAAGCCGACCAATTGCAACAGGCCGGTGCGGGACGATGACACCGCATTGCCAACGGCCAGCAGAGCAGCGGCCGCCAGCGCCATTGCTGGCGACGTAAAACCCACAGGCAGTGTCCGGCTGGACGAACCCAACGCAGACAGCGGGTGAGGCCCGGCCTGCCACCAGATCAAGGCCAACAAGCCCATGTTGGTCAGTGTCGCGAATTGGTTGCGCTGACGCAGGTTGGCAAATGCCTCGCCCAGCGCCGTGCCGTTGATCCAGGGAAACCAGGCAGCAGCACCGCCAAAATACTGCACCAGTCCGATCAGGCAACTCAGCAGCGCCGCAGCCAACCAGACCGAGGCGATGGTGCGCACCAGCACAGCGACGCCGGCCCGGTCCAGTGGCAACAGCAGCAGCATGGCCAGGGCAAAAACACTGAGCAGGCTCTGCACCACCGGCGACGATGGGTGGGGCGCAAAGGGATTGATCCACGGCAGCAGCAAGGCCAGCATCACGAAAAACCGGCCCCAAAGGGCCGGCTGCTGCATGGACGGGAGGTCGCCCAGCGCGGGCGCCGAATGTTGCATCGCGCTGGCGGCCGGGGCTTACTTGCAGAGCACCGGGCTGGACGTCAGACAGCCGCTACCGGTCTTGGCCCAGGTCAAGGCGCCGGCACCCAGCGTCGGGGTCAGCACCAGGGTTGCTGCCGCATCGGTCGTGGCCGTCGGCGTGACCGTGATCACACCATCGGTGACACCGACCGAGGCCACATGGGTGGTGGCCTGCGTGGCAGGGATGCCGTTGGTGCCCAGTGAGCAGCCGGTCAGCGTGCCCAGATCCTGGGCGCAGGTGGCTACCGCCGTCTGGTAGCTGGTACCGACCGACACCACCTCGGCAAATTTGGCCTTCTTGGTGTAGTCCTGGTAAGCCGGCAACGCCACGGCTGCCAGGATGCCGATGATGGCGACGACGATCATCAACTCGATCAGGGTAAAACCTTGCTGCGCTTTGCGTTTCATGAAATAACTCCTTGGTAATTAAGACTAACCGACACTTCCGATCGTCCTGTTTGCAGCAATCATGCCAGCCTGAAAAGCGCCTTTTTCACGGACCCTGGCGGTCAATTGACCGCTTTTCGCGTCGCATTGACATTATTGTCGGATCATTTTTGTCACTCAACGGATGCACACCGCCCGGACCATTTTGAGGTCCGTCAAGCCCATCATGATTTTTTCCATGCCGTCCATTTTCAGGGTGTGCATGCCCGATTGCACGGCAGCGGCAAACAGGTCTGCCACCCGGGCGCGTTGCTGAATCAGTTTCTTGATCTCCGCATCGGCGATCAACAGCTCGTGCAAGCCGACCCGCCCTTTGTAACCCGTCTGCGCACATTTGTCACAGCCGACAGCGCGGTACAGTCGGATCTGCCCCTGCTCGCCAAAGTGGGCCCGCCAGCCCTCGATCAGCCGGGCGGTCTCTCCCTCAGGGTCGGCCAGCCACTCCGCCGAGTGGCTGAGCTCTTCCGCATATTCAAGGGCAAACAAACGCAGTTCGTCGTCCTCGGGGGTATAGGCAGTTTTGCAGGTGCACAGCCGGCGCGCCAGACGCTGGGCGAGAATGCCAAGCAGGGCATCGGCGAAGTTGAACGGGTCCATCCCCATGTCGAGCAGACGCGTGACCGACTCCGGCGCCGAGTTGGTGTGCAGGGTGGAAAACACCAGATGGCCGGTTAGCGAGGCCTCGACACCCATGGCCACGGTTTCCCTGTCCCTCGACTCGCCCACCATGATGATGTCCGGGTCGGCGCGCAAAAAGGCCCGCATCACCAACGCAAAATCAATACCGGCCTTTTTGTTGATCTGCACCTGACGCAGTCCCTTCTGGGTGATTTCAACCGGGTCTTCCACCGTCCAGATCTTGGTGTCCGGCCGGTTCAGGTGGCTCAAGAGTGAATGCAGGGTGGTGGTCTTGCCCGAGCCCGTCGGACCGCACACATAAAACAGTCCGTAGGGCTTTTCGATGGTCTGGAGCACGCGATCGAGGTTATGGGGCGTCAGCCCCAGTTGATCGACCGGGATCGGTGCGCCAGCGGCCAGGATCCGCATCACCACATCTTCCACCCCGCCGGCCGAGGGAATGGTGGCCACCCGCAACTCAATGTCGAGCGGCCCGTATTTCTTGAACTTGATCTTGCCATCCTGGGGCCGCCGGCGCTCTGAGATATCCAGGTCGCACATGATCTTCAGGCGGGTCACCATGGCCTGACGGTAGTGTGCCGGCACCTCGATATAAGGAATCAGGGTGCCATCGATGCGAAAGCGGATGCCGGTCTTGAGCTTGCCGGGCATCGGTTCGATGTGAATGTCAGATGCCTTTTGCTGGTAGGCATCGATGATGACCTTGTTGACAAATTTGACCAGTTCGTTGTCGGCCGCGGCCGAAGCGAGCGCATCATCGAGGCCGGCGTCGTCGATTGGTGCGCCATCCATATCGGCCAGCATTTCATCGATCGACAGGCCGCCCGATACGGCGCCGAAGATCTGGGTCAGCGTAGCCTGGAACTCGGCCTGCGTCGTCACCCGGTAGGCGAAACGGCTGATGCGTGGAAACACCTGGGGCACGATGCGTGAGCTTCGCACCGTCTCCGGATCAATGCACATCACAACCAATCCCTCGGCCGAGTCCTCCAGCGGAATCCAGCCCTGCTTGTCGACAAAGTCGGGCTTGAGCATGCCGTGCAGCTGTTCGATGCGAGTCCGACTGGGCTTGAATGGCTCATAACCCACATCAAAATACCTGGCCAGTGAGCGGCCGAGCTGAGCCGGCGAGACCTTGTGGCGGGCCATGATGACCTGCTCCACCGGCGTCGCCTCGCTGCGCGACAGGCGCCAGCACTGCTCGAGTTCCTCGCCGGTGAGTACACCCTGCTGCACCAGGCCGTCGTACTTGGTGACGCCGCGCCGCAATCCAAGCGCGACTTTGTCAACCCGTTGCCGGATCGCGGTGGCCAGGGTACGGCACAGCTGGGTAACGCCGTCCACCTCGAGATCACCGAAAGCCTCGTTGTTCCGGTTGTTGATGATCTGCAAGACCCCGAGCAGGGTATCGCCGTCGGTGATGGGCGCGACGAGCAACTGGCGCGTCCGGTAACCGGACCGCTTATCGACGGTTTTCAGAAAAGTCAGGTCAGGGTGGATGCGCCGCAGGGCCTGCTCGTCGTGCACATCGCGCAAATTCAGCAGCTGCTTGCTGAGCGCCACATAGCCGGCAATGCTTTGCGGCGATATGGGCAGCCTCAGATCCTGGCTGCTGGTCAAGCCGGTCTTGATCTTGGAGACGATGGCCGTCTGATCCTTGCTGACCGCGTACAGTGTGAGCCGCTCCGCATTGAACAACCGGCAGATGTCCTGGCTGGCATCCAGCATCAGCTGATCGAGGTTGTCCGTGTCGTGGATTCTCGCCGTCACGGCTTGCAGTTGTTTGAAAAACTGCGCCTCAAAGCTGGGGCTCCGCTGGGTCGCGGACAATTTTTGCTGGCCGGCAAAGGACGGCTCGCTGGAGGCCGCCTTGCGCTGCTCATTCACAAATCGAACTCCTGACCCGCACGCAGCCAGCGAATGTCATAGGCTGCATCCTGAGCGGCAGCCTGCTGCCCATTGAATTCGCCGATTTCCTGCATGATCAATTCGGTCTCGGCCGGCTTGGTGTGCATGATGAAAATAGGGTACCGACGACCGTCTGCGATATGGCCCAGTTCCGCCGCCAGCAGATCGGGTGAAAGATGCAGGCTGAGCAGGGCCAGCCTGTGCTCGCGATTGCTGAAGGCCGTCTCGATCACCAGCGCTGCCACCGGCAATTGGTTCACCCTGGCCCAGAAGGCCGGGTTGCGACCGGTATCGCCACTGAACACCCAGTAACCCTCACCGCCCGAGGCGGCGTAGCCGACCGCGGGCACAGAGTGAACGGCCGGCAACACCTCAATCACCTTGTCGCCGAATGTCAGTGTCTCGCCGACGGCCAATACATTGAACTGGATGAAAGGTGACTCTGCCGTCGGAATCCGACTGAAATCGGGCCAGATCACGTCATTGAAAATATGGGCCCGCAGCGCTGCGATCGTCTCTGGCAAGCCATGGATCTGCAGCGGCCGGGCGCGGGAGGCGCCCACCGCATCGACCATCAGCGGCAGCGCCGCCACATGATCGAGATGGGAGTGGGTCAGCAAGACGTGCTCGATACCCCGCATCTCGTCGAGGGTCAGGTCCCCGAGACCGGTACCGGCGTCGATCAGGACATCCCGATCCAGCAAGAATGAAGTGGTTCGGCAATCCTTGGCAATGGCCCCGGAGCAGCCTAGAACACGGACTTTCATTGGCAGGCGCTCCTCACTTGGTTTCGAAATTGGTGGCGCCATCCCACGCCGGGTCATGGGGCAGGGCTCGTCGCGATGTCAACCGCTCGTCGTACAGTTTGTAAAGGCCTTTGGCCGGCTGGTTCTGGCGCAATTCTGCCAGCAACGGATCGCAGTCGGCCCAACGCTGGCTGCGGTAGGCGTCGAGGAATCGGGACCAGGTGGCCATTTCGCTCACCAAAGCCGGCGTGCTGTCTGCCACCGCCGCCGCCGGCCAGAAAATGGCCACCGCCTGCGCCTTGCCCTTGACCCGCACGAGGTCGAGCTCCTGCCAGACAAAATCCGGCGCGAGGGCCCGGGTGGACTCGCTCACCACCGTGTCCACCCCGTAGACCTTGGACAGGCCCTCCAGCCGGGAGCCCAGGTTGACCGCGTCACCGATCACGGTGTAGCTGCGCCGGATGTCCGAGCCCATGTCGCCCACGCACATACTGCCGGTGTTGAGGCCGACGCCGAGGCTGATCTCCGCCATGCCTTTGGCGCGGTGGCCCTCGTTGATCCGGCGCAGCGCCACCGTCATCTCCAGCGCGGTCTTGACCGCCAGTTGCGCATGCTGCGTGGTTTCCACCGGGGCGCCCCAAAACGCCATCACACAGTCGCCCATGTACTTGTCGATCGTGCCCATGTTGCGCCGGATCACGCTGGTGAGCTGGCTGAACACCCCATTGAGCATGGCCTGTAACTCCAGGGGCTTCAGGTTTTCCGACAGGCTGGTGAAGCCACGCATGTCACAAAACATCACTGTCAGTTCCCGACTGCTGGCTTTCATGCTGTAGCTTTCGGGGTCTTTGACCATTTCCTTGACCAGCTCGGGTGGGACGTAGGTGCCAAACAACTGGGCCAAATCCCGTTTGGAGCGGCTCTCCACCAGATAGCCATAGCTCATGTTCAAGCCAAAGGCCACCATGGTCATGGCGACCATCAGCGCCAGCGGCAGCACCAGGCCGGCCGAAGCAAACAACCACAGGTTCAGGCCCACCAGCGCCGCCACAGTCGCAACGCTCAGCAGCACAGCCATCGGTGCCGACAGTGCCGGCAGCGCAAAGGCGAGCATCAGGCCCACCAGCAGCAGCATCGCCACCTCGTAGCCCACCGCATAATCCGGCCGGACCAGGTTTTTGTCATCCAGCAGGCCGCTGATGATGTTGGCGTGCGCCTCCACACCAGGGTAGGAGTTACCAACCGGTGTCGAGCGCAGGTCCAGCAAACCTGGGGCGGTGGTGCCGACCAGTACGATCTTGCCGGCCAGGCTGGATTCCGGCAGCCGTTTGGCCAGCAGGTCGGCCGCCGAGACATAACGGAACGAGCCACCGTCGGGCCCGCCAAAGCCCCGATAGGGCACGAGCACGGCCAGGCGGTCATCCACCGGGATTCGCATGACCTGTTTGCCCTGGCGCAGCTGGATACTCTCGAGCCCCTGGTACACATCCCCGGCCCGTGATCCGGCGGGGAAACCCGGCGCCACAGAAGGTAGCCCGGCAAACAGGCGAAACATCACCAAAGACAGGGATTCGTAATAATTGCCCTTGAGTTCGGTCACCAGGGGCACCGAACGCACCACGCCATCGGCCTCCTCCAGCGTGTTGAAAAAGCCGGCCAGCGGCGCCGCCTGGGCCAACCGGTCGATGTTCGATCCATAGCCGTCCCAGGCGGCCTCTCTGGCCTGACGCCCCTGCATGGCCTGCTTGTCAAACACTGGCGGCGGTAGCCTGCCCGAGGTGCGCCCCTGCCGGTCACTCGACAGGTAGTAGCCCAAGGCGACCGGTCGATTCGCGATGGCACGGGCAAACAGGCCGTCGTAATCCAACGATTCCTGTAGCTGGGCGAGCCGGGCGGCATAGCCCGCCTGGTCACGCAATTCATTTTGTGCCAGCGACTTCAAGCGGGTCAGGCCGGAGCTGTCATCGGGCTCGGAAAACACCACGTCGAAGCCGACTACCGCAATTTTCTGGCGGTCAAACAGCTCGTTCATCAAGTCCGCCAGCCGATTGCGGCTCCAGGGCCAGCGCCCAACCTCGGCCAGGCTTTTTTCATCAAGGTCGACAATGACAATCCGCTCATCCAGCGTCTTCGGCATGGTGGCGACCAGTCGGGCATCGTAGGCGATCGCCTCAAGGCGTTCCATCAAGTCCGACCGGAACAGGCCCAGGGCGTGCAGCAAGGCAAACACCATGGGAATCAGGGTGACCGCGATGCGCAGTCGATGCTTGGAGAAATAGTGCATGGGCCAGCTGGGCCGTTCAAGGTTGCAAAAACTGCATGGTGGTCCCCGCCAGGGCGATGGTATCGCCATCGCGCAAGGACACGGCGTCCGGTCCGACTGGCACGCCATTGACCGCTGCACGGTCGCTGCCCTCCACGTGGTGCAGCACAAAGCCCGTCGGTCGCCGGGTGATGGCGGCAACCGAGACGCCAGGTTTGCCCAGGGTGGTCACCGCCTTGGTCAGGGCCATTTCGCGGCCTGCCGCCCGACCCGAAATGACTTTGATCAACGCCGGGCCCGGCTCCTGGAGATCGAGGTCATCGGGGTCAGCCGTCGGTGCGCGCTCTGCTTGTGGCAATTCGGCGACGAAGGTCACCTTGTATTTGCCAATGGTGATGACGTCGGCGTCCTTCAATAGGCGCCGGCGCACGGATTCACCATTGACACGGGTGCCGTTGGTGCTGCCCAGGTCTTCAATGCTGACACCCTCGTCGTCGGCAATCAGCACCGCGTGCTCGCCGCTGACCGCCAGATTGTCAAATACGATGTCGTTGTAAGGCCGTCGTCCCAGCGTGGTGCGCGCCTTGGCCAGCGCCACCTCTTTCACAACGGCGTTGTCAATCGACACGATCAGCCTAGGCATGACCATTTCCCGGGTAGTTGGCAATCATGACCGCTTATTATCTTCCGAGTAGCCGGGACAGAAAATTTCGCTTCGCGGACTTGTCGGACGCCTGCACCAGGAGAACAGCAATATTGTCCCGCCCGCCATGCTGATTGGCCAAGGCAATCAATTCCCGGACCTTCTGGTCCAGCGGTACTGCCTGCCGCAGCACCGCCTCGATCAGTTCATCCCGCACCATGTCGGACAGACCATCCGAGCACATCAGGTACAGATCGCCAGGCTGGACCGCGAAATCATGCAATTCCAGCTTCGTGTCCGGCGCAACGCCCAAGGCGCGGGTGACCAGATTTCTGTCAGGGGAGCCCAGCGCCTGCGCGGGTGTGATCAGGCCGGCATCAATCCGTTCCTGCAGCACCGAGTGATCCCGGGTGATTTGAGCGAGCTGGCCATGGCGCAGTCGGTAACAGCGGGAATCGCCCACGTGGCCCAAGACCAGTTGCGCATCGTGAAAAATGCCGACGACCAGCGTGGTACCCATGCCCGCATAGGCCGTGTTGGCAAGGGCAGATTCGAGAATCAGGGCATTGGCCCGGGCCACGCCGTTTTGGGTGGCCTGCCGGATCTCGGCCACGCTGGCCGTTTTGCCGGCATCGGCCAGCCAGGGCACCAACTCCCTTTGGATCACGTTGATCGCCAGGCCGCTGGCGACCTCCCCGGCGTTGTACCCCCCCATGCCATCGGCCAACAGCGCCAGACCAGTCGGCGCATCCACCGCCACTGCGTCTTCGTTGTTGTCCCTCAACCGTCCACGGTCGGTATCAGCGCAAAACAGGTAGTTCATTGGCACCTGGTGAGTGGTATGCGTCCCGTGGACCGGTTCTGCCGCAGTGTGCAGCGTCGGTTGTGGGCCGCGTAAGCGCCCATCGTACAAGGCCGGTTGGGCTAGGCCCGGGAGGATGCTCTTCTTTTGAGCGCAAGCCCGACCCCGAAAACCAGCAATGCGCCGGTCAGACCGAAGCCAGTGGCCCAGAGGGACGTCTGCGGCCACCAGGTTTTCACGGCGGGATCGCCATGGGCCATCGTCCCCGCGATCCAGCCCAGCAGCATGGCGCCCAATGTGATGATCAGCGGGAACCGATCCATCAGTTTGAGCACGAGCTGACTGCCCCAAATGATGATGGGAATACTGACCACCAGTCCAAAAATGACCAGTGGCAGCTGATGTTGGGCGCCCGCATTGGTGGCCGCGCCTGCGATGGCGATCACATTGTCAACACTCATGACCAGGTCCGCCAAAATCACGGTCTTGACGGCTGCCCACAGTTTGTCGCTGCCCTGGATGTTGTCATGCGCCTCCTCCTCTGGCACCAACAATTTGATGCCGATCCAAAGGAGCAGGGCCGCACCGATCAACTTCAAATAGGGCACCTGCAACAAGGTCAGTGCGAACGCAATCAAGGCCACGCGCAGCACGATGGCGCCGGCAGTGCCCCACAGAATCCCTTGTTTCCTCAGGTGTGGCGGCAACTGCCGGCAAGCGAGGGCGATGACCACCGCGTTGTCGCCGCCGAGCAGGATGTCGATCATCACGATCTGACCCACGGCGATCCAGAAGTTGAGGGTTAGAAATTCTTCCATGGTGTAGGGACCCGGTGGGCAGTGTGCACTGCGTTAAAAACAACAAAGCCGGATTCTCCCTCAGAAAATCCGGCTCGCTGGTGCGGTCATCCACATCGTCGGGCGGTGCCGCCCCACTGGACGCCGCCAGCGTTTACAGCAAGGCTTTGAGCAACTTGGCCATTTCAGAGGGGTTGCGCGTGATGGTGAAGCCGCATTCTTCCATGATGGCCAGCTTGGCATCCGCCGTATCGGCGCCGCCAGAGATCAGGGCGCCCGCATGGCCCATGCGCTTGCCCGCCGGTGCCGTCACGCCGGCAATGAAGCCCACGATCGGCTTTTTCATGTTGGCCTTGCACCAGCGTGCGGCTTCGGCCTCATCGGGACCGCCGATTTCGCCGATCATGATCACGGCGTCGGTGTCCGGGTCGTCGTTGAACATGCGCATGATGTCAATGTGCTTGAGGCCGTTGATCGGGTCGCCACCAATGCCGACTGCGCTCGACTGGCCCAGGCCGATTTCGGTCAGTTGTGCCACGGCTTCGTAGGTCAGGGTGCCGGAGCGGCTGACGACGCCAATGCGGCCTTTGCGGTGAATGTGGCCGGGCATGATGCCGATCTTGATCTCGTCCGGCGTGATCAGCCCCGGGCAGTTGGGGCCGAGCAGCAGGGTTTCCTTGCCACCGGCCGCCACCTTGGCCTTCATGCGGTTGCGGACTTCGAGCATGTCGCGCACTGGGATGCCCTCGGTGATGCAGATGGCCAGGTCCAGATCGGCCTCGACCGCCTCCCAAATCGCCGCAGCAGCGCCAGCCGGCGGGACATAGATCACCGACACCGTGGCGCCGGTCTGCGAGGCCGCTTCCTTGACCGAGGCGTAGATCGGAATGTCAAAAATCTTCTCGCCTGCCTTTTTCGGGTTCACGCCGGCGACGAAGCAGGCCTTGCCATTGGCATATTCCTGGCACTTTTCGGTATGGAACTGGCCGGTCTTGCCCGTGATGCCCTGGGTGATGACGCGGGTGTCTTTGTTGATAAGGATGGACATGGTGGTCTCCGGGTGAGCGAGCTTCAGGACTGCACTGCAGCAACCACTTTTTGGGCTGCTTCGGCCATGGTGTCGGCGCTGATGATGGGCAGGCCGCTCTCGGCCAGCATCTTTTTGCCCAACTCCTCGTTGGTGCCTTTCATCCGCACCACCAAGGGCACGTTCAGGTTGGTGGCCTTGCAGGCGGTGATCACGCCGGTGGCGATGGTGTCGCACTTCATGATGCCGCCAAAGATATTGACCAGGATCGCCTTGACCTTGTCATTGCGCAGCATGATCTTGAACGCTTCGGTGACTTTTTCGGGGGTGGCGCCGCCACCGACATCGAGGAAGTTGGCCGGCTCGGCGCCAAACAGCTTGATCGTGTCCATGGTCGACATGGCCAGCCCGGCGCCGTTGACCAGGCAACCAATGTTGCCGTCCAGGCTGATGTAGGCCAGGTCAAACTTGCTCGCTTCGACCTCGGCCGGGTCCTCTTCATCCAGGTCGCGGTAGGCCACGATTTCCGGGTGCCGGAACAGCGCGTTGGCATCAAAGTTGAACTTGGCGTCCAGCGCCTTGATGTTGCCGTTGCCTTCCAGGATCAGGGGATTGATCTCGACCAGCGAGGCGTCGGTGTCCATGTAGACCTTGTACAGCTTTTGCAGCACATCCACCGCCTGCGCGGTGGAGGCCGCCGGCACGCCCATCCCGTCGGCCAGGGTCTTGGCCTGGGCGTCGGTCAGGCCGGTGGCCGGGTCCACAATGGCCTTGATGATTTTCTCGGGCGTGGCGTGGGCCACTTCCTCGATGTCCATGCCGCCCTCGGATGACGCCATGAACGCCACCCGCTGGCTGGCCCGGTCGGTCACGGCGGACACGTAGTACTCTTTTTTGATGTCGGCGCCGTCCTCAATCAACAGGCGCCGGACTTTTTGGCCCTCGGGTCCGGTCTGGTGTGTGACCAGTTGCATGCCCAGAATCTCGCTGGCGAGTTGCCGCACCTCGTCCACCGAACGGGCCAGCTTGACGCCGCCGCCCTTGCCCCTACCACCGGCATGGATCTGGGCCTTGACCACCCAGACCGGACCGCCCAGCTTCTGGGCGGCCTCGACCGCCTCCTGCACCGTGAAGGCTGGAATGCCACGCGGCACCGGCACACCAAACTGGCGCAAGATGTCCTTGCCCTGGTATTCGTGAATCTTCATGAGGTCTCTCTCAGGAATAAGTGGATGTCTGTTCCTGCCACATGTCCTAGGGACCGAGGTCAGGCGCGCTACGAGTCAGCCTTCGAATGTATCATGTTGCAACGCACCAAACTTCACCCATCCTTACAAGGCGTCCGGCCTGCCGCCGGACGGGCGAGAACATGCACAAAATCTTCATTGATGGCGAAGCCGGCACCACCGGGCTGCAAATCCGCGAACGGCTGCAGGGCATGGCGGGCATCGAACTGGTCAGCATCGCCCCCGAGCTGCGCAAGGACGCCACCGCCAAACGCGCACTGATGGCGCAGGTGGACCTGGTCGTGCTGTGCCTGCACGACCAGGCCGCTATCGAATCCGTAGCAATGATCGACGATACCGCGAAGGCCAGCGGCCAATTGGGGCCCAAGATCATCGATGCCTCGACAGCACACCGGACAGCGCCGGGCTGGGTGTTTGGCTTTCCCGAGCTGGACCGCGCGCAAAGTGCCTTGGTGGCGCAGGCAAGGCGGGTGGCCAACCCAGGCTGCTACGCCACCGGTGCGATCGCCTTGATCCGGCCCCTGGTCGATGCCGGCCTGTTGCCACTGGACTTCCCGCTCTGTTTGCCGGCGGTCAGCGGCTACTCGGGCGGTGGCCGCAGCATGATCGAGGCCCATGAGAAACACGAAGCGCCGCCGTTCGAACTCTACGGACTGGGCCTCAAGCACAAACATCTGCCGGAAATCATGCGTTACACCGGCCTGACCCGGCGTCCGATTTTCATGCCGGCGGTCGGTCATTTCAAGCAGGGCATGCTGGTCCAGCTGCCGCTGCACCTGGACATGTTGCCCGGCGAGCCCAGCGCCCAAGACCTGCACGACACCCTGGCCCGCCATTACGCCGGCAGCGAGTGGGTCAGCGTGGAAACCACCAGCCCCGACCAGAAACTCGACCCACTGGCCCTGGTGGACACCAACCGCATGGAGCTGCGGGTGTTTGCCAACACCGGCCCGGAGGATGATTTCAGGCACGCCGTGCTGGTGGCCCGGCTCGACAACCTGGGCAAAGGCGCCAGTGGCGCGGCGGTACAAAACCTGCGCCTGATGCTGGGCCAGTAAGCCGGGGCGGCCCCGGGCCGGCTCAGCCCTCGCCGTCCATCGCGAAGCGGCCCGAGACCACCCGCCGGATGGTCTCGGCCGCAAAACCGCGGGCAGCCAGAAAGCGCGCCTGCCGCGCTGCCTCCTGCACATCGGTCGCCGGTGTGCCGAACTTTTTGCGCCAGACCGCCAGCGCCCGTTCCGCTTCGCTACCCTGCAGCTCGGCCATGGCCGCGCCGACCAGCGCCGGCTCCAGCCCTTTCTGCTGCAGCTCCTGCCGCAACCGCGCGTTACCCAGCTTGTCCGCCCGGCGGTGCAGCAGCGACGCGATCACCCGAGGCGCGCTGATGAAGCCCATGGCCTCCAGCTCATCGAGCGCCTGCGCCAAGCTGCCGGGCACTTCCTCAAACCGCGCCAGCTTGCGCTCGAGCTCAGCGCGCGAGTGCTCCCGCGCGCTGAGCAAACGCAGGGCGCGCCCTTTGAGAGACAGCTGATGGGGTGCCATGGCTGCAGGGTCGCCGCTTGACTGGCCAGGCAGTTGCTACACCAAGAATAGCAAACTATGCAGGTCCGACAAGGGCTAAGCCACTTTTTTACTTATAAGCTTGGCCTTGCCCTCGGGCTCTGGCGAGCCCGGCAGCAGCGGTATCCCCAGCGAGGCGCGCACCTTGTTTTCGATCTCCTGCGACAGCGCCGGGTTTTCACGCAGAAACTCGCGGGCGTTGTCGCGACCCTGGCCGATTTTTTCGCCGTTGTAGGCGTACCAGGCACCCGACTTGTCCAGAATGTTGGCATTCACACCCATGTCAATGATCTCGCCGTGCCGGCTGATCCCTTCCCCGAACAGGATGTCGAACTCGGCGGTCTTGAACGGCGGAGATACCTTGTTCTTGACCACCTTGACCTTGGTCTCGTTGCCGATGGCGTCGTCGCCCTTTTTGATGGTGCCGGTGCGACGAATGTCGAGCCGGACCGAGGCGTAGAACTTGAGCGCGTTGCCGCCGGTGGTGGTTTCTGGCGAGCCGAACATCACACCGATCTTCATGCGGATCTGGTTGATGAAGATCACCATGCAGTTGGTCTTCTTGATATGCGCCGTGAGTTTGCGCAGCGCCTGGCTCATCAGCCGCGCCTGCAAACCGGGCAGACTGTCGCCCATCTCGCCTTCGAGCTCGGCCTTCGGCGTCAGCGCGGCCACCGAATCCACCACGATCAGGTCGACGGCGCCCGAGCGCACCAGGCTGTCGACGATTTCGAGCGCCTGCTCCCCGGTGTCAGGCTGGCTGATCAGCAGATCCTGCAGGTTGACGCCGAGTTTTTGCGCGTACTGGATGTCGAGTGCGTGTTCGGCATCGACAAAGGCGCATTGCCCGCCCTGCTTCTGCATTTCGGCGATGACCTGCAGCGTCAGCGTGGTCTTGCCCGATGATTCAGGCCCGTAGATCTCGACCACGCGGCCGCGCGGCAGGCCGCCGACGCCCAGCGCAATATCGAGCCCGAGCGAGCCGGTGGAGACCACCTGGATGTCCTCGATCACCTCGCCCTCACCCAGGCGCATGATGGTGCCCTTGCCAAACTGCTTCTCAATCTGCGCCAGCGCCACTTGCAGGGCTTTGGCTTTTTCGCTGTTGGCGGGGCTGGGGGTTCTGACCGGTGCGTCCATGAAATCTCTCCTTGAATATCAATGTGTGGATCGGGCATCGTCGTCTGGGGTTAACAACAGGCTGGATGCTTGAACAGTAGTTTATGCGGGATTGTTCTAGGCTGTAAACAGTTTTTTTAGTCAATTTAGCTTACCATTTAATGATGTCCGATGTGATTGCAGATGACCGTTGGCGCCAGGCCCACCTGGGGCACTGGCTGGGTTTGGCCCTCCGTCGCTTCGACGCGCGGGTGCTGCGCCTGATGGCCGACAACGAGCAGATGCCACTGGCACTGGCCCATCTGGCCGCGCGGGGCAGCCTGAGCGCGTGCCACATCCAGGTGACCCGGCACCTGGCCCTGGACGGGTCGCGCCTGACCGAGCTGGCCCAACGGGCCGGCATGAGCAAACAGGCCATGGGCAAACTGGTTGACCAGTGCGAGGCCTGGGGGCTGGTTACGCGCGAGGCCGACGGGCGCGATGCACGGGCCCGGCGCATCCGCTTCACCGCGGTCGGGCAGGCCTGGCTGCTGGCCATGCAGCAGGCCGTGGCGCAGGCGGAAGCCGAATTGCGACTGGCGGTCGGGTCCGAAGTGGCCGCCGTGATCGCGCTGGGGCTGGAAGCCTATGCCGCCTGACCGATGCCGTACCAGGTCTGGCCTGTGGCGGCAGGCGCAGGCCTAGAATGGGCCGACAATTTTGCAGCCGGGTTCGACCAGCAAAAAAAGAGGAGACCAGCATGAGAATCTTGATCGCAGAAGACGACCAGGTGCTCGCCGACGGCCTGCTGCGCAGCCTGCGCAGCTCGGGCGCCGCGGTAGACCACGTGGCCAGCGGCAGCGAGGCCGACGCCGCGCTGATGACCAACACCGAGTTTGACCTGCTGATCCTCGATCTGGGCCTGCCCAAGATGCACGGGCTGGAGGTGCTGAAAAAGCTGCGGGCCCGCGGCTCCTCGCTGCCGGTGCTGATCCTGACCGCGGCCGACAGCGTGGAGGAGCGCGTGCGCGGCCTCGACTACGGCGCCGACGACTACATGGCCAAACCGTTTAGCCTGCAAGAGCTCGAAGCCCGGGTCCGGGCCCTGAGCCGGCGCGGCATGGGCACGGCGAGCAGCACCATCAAGCACGGCCCGCTGATCTACGACCAGTCCGGCCGGGTGGCCACCATCGATGGCGCCATGGTTGAACTGTCGGCGCGCGAACTCGGTCTGCTGGAGGTGTTGCTGCAGCGCGCCGGCCGTCTGGTCAGCAAGGACCAGCTGGTGGAGCGCCTGTGCGAATGGGGTGAGGAGGTCAGCAACAACGCGATCGAGGTCTACATCCACCGCTTGCGCAAAAAAATTGAAAAAGGTCCGATCCGGATCGCCACGGTACGCGGCCTGGGCTACTGCCTGGAGAAAATTCCTGGCTAGTTGCGCCGCTGGTCCGGCCCCGTCTGCAGGCACATGAGCGCATGAGCATCTTCCCGCGCGAACAGCGCTCCTTGTTTGGCGAGATCCTCGACTGGATGCTCACGCCCCTGCTGCTGCTGTGGCCGATCAGTCTGGCCCTGACCTGGCTGGTGGCGCAAAGTATTGCCGGCAAGCCGTTCGACCGGGCGCTGGAGTACAACGCGGTCGCCTTGGCCCAGCTGGTCAGCCTCAGTGGCAACAAGGTGCAGTTCAACCTGCCGCTGCCGGCGCGCGAGCTGCTGCGCGCGGACGACTCCGACACCGTGTACTACCAGGTGCTGGGCAGCGGCGGCGAGTACCTGAGCGGCGAACGCGCCTTGCCGCTGCCGCCCGAGGATGAAAAAGCGGTGGTGGGCGAGGTCCGCATCCGGGCCGACGAGTTTCGCGGTGTCGACATCAAGGTGGCCTACACCTGGGTCAAGGTGGCCATCCCCGGCGCCCGGCCGGCGCTGGTGCAGGTGGCCGAGACGCTGGAAAAACGCTCCGTATTGGCCACCGAAATCGTCAAGGGCGTGATGCTGCCGCAGTTTGTCATCCTGCCGATCGCGGTGCTGCTGGTCTGGTTGGCCCTGGTGCAGGCGATCAAACCGCTGAACCGGCTCGAACACCGGATTCGGGCGCGCAAGCCCGATGACCTGAGCCCGATCGATGCCCAAGCCGTGCCGCTGGAAGTGGCGCCACTGGTGTCGTCCGTCAACGACCTGCTGCTGCGTCTGAAAGACTCGATCGCCACGCAAAAACGCTTCCTGGCCGACGCTGCGCACCAGCTCAAAACCCCGCTGGCCGGGCTGCGCATGCAGGCCGATCTGGCACAACGCGAAGGTGCCGACGCCCAGGAACTCAAGCAGTCGCTGCGCCAGATCGGCCTGGCCAGCATTCGCGCCACCCACACGGTGAACCAATTGCTGGCCCTGGCACGGGCCGAGAGCAGCGGCTCTGCCATGCCGCGCCAGCCCTGTGACCTGGCCGAATTGACCATGTCGGTGGTGCGCGACAGCGTGCCACGCGCCATCGAAAAGCACATCGACCTCGGCTATGAGGGCGCGGAGCCTGGGATGCCGGGAAGCCAGCTGCTGGGCAACCCGACGCTGCTGAAAGAGCTGGTACGCAATTTGGTCGACAACGCCATCAACTACACCCCGTCCAGTGCGGACAAACCCGGCGTGATCACGGCCCGTGTGGTGGCCGATCCCGGCGGCGAGACGGCGCTGTTGCAGGTGGAAGACTCCGGCCCAGGTGTGTCCCTGGCCGAGCGGGAACTGGTCTTCCAGCCGTTTTACCGGGCACTGGGCACCGAAGCCGACGGCTCAGGCCTGGGTTTGCCCATCGTGCTGGAAATTGCACACCAGCACAATGCCACCGTGGCTCTGGATGAGACCCGGCCCGGCGAGGCCGCGCCCGGTGCCCGCTTCAGCGTGCGGTTTTCGCACGTGGCCGGAGCCTGAACCCCCGGCCCCTCAGTGGCAGTCGACCCAGGCCTTGCCGACCAGCATAGGCTTGAGGCCCTCGAGTTGGCTGCGCGGCAGCTTGTCGCTCAAGCGCACCCGCAAGGCCATGCCCCGCCGCTCCGGATGTTCCTGGACGACCAAGGCCTTGCGCAGCCCACGTTTTTTCAAGGCTTCAAGCTCCGTCATGGCCGCCGCCTGCGTCTCAAAGTGGCCCAGGGACAGGCCCAGCTCGAGGTCCGGATTGGTCAGCGGCTCCACGCTGAACTTGAGCGCCAGCAACTCCGCGCGTTTTTTGTCAATGGTCAGCGGGCTGGAGTATTGGCCGATGTACACGATCCAGCGGGCCGGCTCGGTGGCGGCGCTCAGGGTCCAGCTGCCGGCGGGCAACAGCGCGCCGGCAGCGGTCTGCAGCGCCTGGCTTTGGGCCTCATCAAACAGGCCGGCCTGCAGGCAGGGACCGCTCTGGTCGGCCATCAACGCCGGCTCTAGCGGGCTGGCCACCGTTTCAGCAGCGTTCGGTTGGAGCCGCAGGGCCTCCGGCCGGATCTGGCGCAGCAGGCGTTGCGGCTCATTTTGCACCGCCGGGCCCAGACCGGCGCCGCGCAACAAACCCTCGCTCCAGACGAAATAGACGAGGTTGCCCAACAGCAAGAGCAGCACCGCCACACGCAGTCGGCGCATGCCGCGGGCTGTCATGCGGCGCTCCCTGGGCGTGCGGCCGGGCCGCGAAGGCTGACCTCGGCGCTGCTGACCGCCTTCAGGCCCTCGGTCGTGCGCACCAGCAGGGCGCCGGAGCCATCCACGCCCTGCGCCTCGCCCACGGTACCGTCGCTGAGCGTGAGCTGGGC
>JBEGOC010000076.1:0-3995 GCA_041182225.1 Pseudomonadota bacterium
ACCATCCAGCCCGGCAATGTCGTGGCCAGTGGCGCTGTGGCCAATGTCCGGGTGCAGCACCGCGGGCGTGGCCCCGCCGCCGAGGCCAATCGAATTGGCTGGCTTTCCAGGTTCTTCTTGAACGTTCTGCCGATCTGAAGTTTTTCCAGAATCGGTCGACGGGCTCCTGCCATTGGCTGACCCCACCCAAAACCCTCTTCAGACCCCTGCCATGCGCCACCTTCCGCCCACTCCTGCCACTGCGCCTGGCGTGCACCGCCAGGTCTGGGCGTGCTTCACGGCCTTGGCGCTGATGCTGGGGGCACTGTGGCCGGCGCTGGCGCAGGCCACCCGCATCAAGGAAGTGGCCGCCATCCAGGGGGTGCGCACCAACGCCTTGACGGGCTATGGCCTGGTGGTGGGCCTGGACGGCACGGGTGACCAGACCACCCAGACCCCCTTCACCACGCAGAGCCTTCAGGCCATGCTGCAGCAGATGGGCGTCACGGTGCCCGCCGGCGCCAGCATGCAGCTGCGCAACGTGGCCGCGGTGATGGTGACGGCGCAACTGCCGGCTTTCGCCCAGCCCGGTCAGACCATCGACGTCAACGTGTCTTCGCTCGGCAACGCCAAGAGCCTGCGCGGTGGCACGCTCATCGCCACGCCGCTGAAGGGCGCAGACGGCCGCATCTACGCCATGGCGCAGGGCAACCTGATCGTGGGTGGCGCCGGGGCGTCCGCCGGGGGCTCCAAGGTGCAGATCAACCACCTCTCGGCCGGCCGGATTCCCGAGGGCGCCACGGTGGAGGCCTCTGTCCCCACCCCGCTGCTGGAAGGCAACACCATCACGCTGGGTCTGAACGCGGCGGATTTCAATACCGCCCGCCGCGTGGCACAGGCCATCAACACCGCCAAGGGCGCCGGGGTGGCCATGGCCCGCGATGGCCGCACCGTGTCGGTGGCCGTGCCGGCCGATCCGGGTGACCGCATCGGCTTTCTCGCCGACATCGAGAACCTTCCCATCGAGCTGGCCAAGCCGGCGGCACGCGTGGTGCTCAACGCCCGCACCGGGTCCGTGGTGCTCAACGAGAGCGTCACGCTGGGGGCCTGTGCGGTGGCGCACGGCAGCCTGTCGGTCACCATCAGCACCACGCCCGCCGTGAGCCAACCCGCGCCCTTCTCGCAGGGCCAGACCACGGTGACGGAGAAGTCCGACATCACCATCACGCAGCAGGGCGGTGCGCTGATGCAATTGCCTGTGGGGGCCAAGTTGGCTGACGTGGTGCGCGCCCTGAATGCATTGGGCGCCACGCCGCAGGACCTGCTGGCCATTCTGCAGGCCATGCGCAGCGCTGGCGCGTTGCAGGCCGAGATCGAGGTCATCTGAGGGCACACCATGGCCGTCGCTCCTTCCAACACCCTCAGCGCCGACGTCCGCTCCCTGGACGCCCTGCGTTTCAAGGCCGGTGCCGACCCCAAGGGCGCTGCGCGCGAGGCCGCCAAGGCGTTCGAGTCGCTGTTCATGCAGGAGCTGATGAAGAGCATGCGGGCTTCCACCATGGCCACCGGCATGTTCGACAACGAAGGCTCCAAGCTCGGGGTGGACATGCTGGACAGCCAGCTTGCCACCCGCATGGCTGGCCTGCCAGGTGGTTTGTCGGACATCATTGCCAAGCAACTGGAGCGGCAGATGGGCCTCACGCCGGGGCCCATTCCGCGCCCCGTGACGGCCAACCCGGCGCCTGCGCCGCTGCAGTCGGCCAACCAGCCGGCACCGGAAGTCCGCGTGCCACAGACGGCTGCGGCCACCTTCGTGCAGCACCACACGCAGGCCGCCAAGGCCGCGCAGCAGAAGACGGGCATCCCAGCGGAGTTCATGATCTCCCAGGCTGCGCTGGAAACGGGCTGGGGCCGCAAAGAGATTCGCCACGCCGACGGCAGCCCGTCGTTCAACCTGTTCGGCATCAAGGCGGGTGGCAACTGGAAGGGTCCCACGGCCGAGGTCTGGACCACCGAGTACGTGGGTGGCAAGCCGCAGCGCGTGAAGGCGCAGTTCCGCGCCTACGGCAGTTACGAAGAGTCTTTCGCCGACTACGCCCGGCTGATCAAGGACAGCCCGCGCTATGCGCAGGTGGTGGCCCGTGGCCAGGACGCCACGGCGTTTGCCCAGGGCCTGCAGCGTGCAGGGTACGCCACAGACCCGGCCTATGCCGACAAGCTGTCGCGCGTCATCAACACCACGCTGCGCCTGCAGCGCGCCGTGGCCTGAGGAAGCCGCTAGATGAGCGCCTTCAGCCTGCTGTCCATCGGTTCGCGTGCCATGGCCGCGAACTACGTGGCCTTGCAGACCACTGGCAACAACATCGCCAACGCGAACGTCGAGGGGTACTCGCGCCAGCGCGTGGAGCTGTCCACGGCCGCCTCGCTGTTCAACGGCAACGGCTACATCGGCCGGGGTGTGGACATCAAGGGCGTGACGCGAGCCCATGACCAGTTCCTGACCCGCGAGGCCGCCAGCGCCCAGTCCACGGCGAAGATGGACCAGGCGCGGCTGGATGCCCTGAAGCAATTGGAGGAAGTCTTCATCACGGGTGAGAACGGGCTGGGTTACGCCGCCGGTCAGTTTCTCAACGCCATGACCGATCTGGCCACCCGGCCCGCCGACCCGGGCCTGCGCCAGGCCGTGCTCGCCAGGGCCGACGATGTGGCCCGGCGCTTCAGCACGGCGGCGTCGCAGCTGGATTCCGTGCAAGCCGATGTCCATGCGGCGCTGGCCGATGGCGTGCAGCGCGTGAATGCCCTGGCCAGCGGGCTCGCCCAGGTCAACGCCCGGATTTCGGCCGCGGCCAGCTCTCAAGGCGCCCCCAACGAACTGCTGGACGAGCGCGACCGCCTGCTGGCGCAGCTCAGCGAGAAGATCCAGGTCAAGGCCTTGACCGGCCCAGACCAGACGGTGACGATCTTTGTGGGTGACGGACGCGCCCTGGTGATGGGTGGCGATGCCGGACGCCTGGCCGTGGCCGCCGACCCCCTGGACCCCTCGCGCAAGGCGCTGGCCTTCAGCGACAAGGCGGGAGATCGGCTGATCGACAGCGAATTGCTGGCCGGTGGCGACATGGCGGGCTTGCTGCGCTTCCAGAACGAGGATCTGGTGCTGGCGCGCAACCGCATGGGGCAGATGGCCGCAGCCCTGACGGCGATGGTCAACCGCCAGCAGTCCATGGGCCTGGACCTCCAGGGACAGACGGGCGCCAACCTGTTCTTTGACTTCCACGACGGCTCGGCCGCCGGCGCGCTGAGCATGGTGCGACCGGCCAGCACCAACCAGAGTGCCGACGTGCCCTCGCTGGCGATCACCGACGCCTCCAAGCTCCAGGCTGCCGAATACACCCTGTCGTATGACACCGCCAGCAGCGACTGGGTGCTGACCCCCTCATCCGGCGGAACCGCCATCCCGCAAGCCCAGGCGTCGTCGTTGGGGTTCACGCTGACCGGACTGGGCGCGCTGAACACCCAGGACCGGTTCCTGCTGCAGCCGGTGACCTACGCGGCCGGCCTGATGCGCCGGGAGCTGGCCACCTCCGACGGCATTGCCGCCGCCTCGCCCGTGGCGGCCAAGGCTGACCTGACCAACAAGGGCACCGGCGCCTTGAGCAGCCTGCAGGTTCTGGAGCCCGACGCTGATCTGGTGCAGGCCGTGCAGACGTCCGACGTGGTGTTGCGTTTCACCGGTCTCACCACCGTCAGCGTCACCCCGGCCGTGAACGGCACCAGTTCCTTGACGTGGACACCCGGCCAGGCCCTGACCCTCGGGGGCGTGAGCCTGATGATTGCCGGCCAGCCCAAGCCGGAGGACCTGGCCACTGGCTTTGCCGGTGACAGCTTCGTCATATCGGCCACCACCCAGACCCGGCAGAACAACGGCAATGCGCTGGCCCTGGCCGCGCTGGCGGACACCGCTTTCGTAGGCCGCTCCGGCAGTGGCGACGGGGGCCTGACCATCACCGACGCCTACG
>JBEGOC010000077.1:0-7475 GCA_041182225.1 Pseudomonadota bacterium
GGTCCAGCGTCAGGCCGGAGCGTGCCAGCAGCAGCCGGATCGCCGGCGCCGGGCCAATGCCCATGATCTCCGGCGGCACGCCCACCACCGCCGCGGCCACCACCCGCGCCAGGGGGCTCAGACCCTGTGCCTTGGCATAGCCCCTGGAGGTGACCACGCAGGCCGCAGCGCCGTCCACCAGCGCCGAGCTGTTGCCACCGGTTTGTACCCCACCGGCGTAGACCGGCCTGAGCTTGGCCAGCACCTCGATGGGCGATAAGCGCGGGTGGCTGTCCTGAGTGACCTCGTTCAGCTTGCCCTGTAACTTGATGCCGCGCGTTGCGTAGCCCGCCAGCTCGAACTGCTCGCTCACCACCGGCACAATCTCGCCGGCCAAAAACCCCGACTGCTGGGCTGCCACGGCCCTGGCGAACGACTGGGAGGCGAAGGCGTCAACCTCGTCGCGGCGAATGCCGTACTTGACCGCCAGGTTCTCGGCGGTCTGGATCATGTTGACGCCAGGGGCCGAGTCTTTCAACGCTTCCCACATGTAGTCCTTGAAACCCACGGGCGCCCCGAGCTTGAAGCCGGTGCGGTGGTCGAAGGCGGCAATCGGGTTGCGCGTCATGCTTTCGGTGCCTACCACCAAGGCCGCCTCGGCCGCGCCCGACTGGATGTGCTCGCCGGCCTGGCGGAACAGCTCGAAGCCCGTACCGCAAATGCGCTGGGCCATCAGGGCCGGCACTTCGACCGCCACGCCGGCATACAGGCCGATGTGGCGCGGCAACATGAACTGGTCAAAATCGCCCGGCGCCATATTGCCGGTGATCACCGTGCCGATGTGCTCCGCCGGGACATCGGCGCGCGCGAGCGCAGCGCGCGCCGCCTTGATGCCGAGGTCGGTGGGCGAGATGTGGCCGAGCGCGCCACAGTAGTCGACCATCGGGGTGCGCGCGCCTTCGTGCAGCCACAGGTCAGCGAACGAATTGAAAAATCCTTTGGGTGTCATGGCCGGTGAGTCCAGGGTGTGGGTTTGGGGCATCAAGCTGTAGGTTGGATGATGGCGTGCAGCCGGCCGTCGTGCAGGGCGGCCACGGTATCGGCGCGGTGCGCCAGCACCGCACGCTGGTTGATCGAGCCCTTGTCGGTGATCTCGCCACGGTCGATGGTGGGCGCCTCCGACAGCAGGCACAGCCGCGCGATGCGGTTGGCACTGCCGGTGGCCGTTTGCGCCAAGGCATCCACCACTTTCTGGAAATGGGCCAGCACCGGCGCGCTGGCCAGCACATCGGCCAGCGGCACCTCGGCGCCCAGGCCGCTGAGTGTGCGCACTGCCGGGGTCGGGAACACCATGGCGCCGACTTCTTTCAAATTGATGCCGGTCAGCACCACGTCCTGCACGTAGGGCGCGCCGGCGGCGATGATCTTGCTGCGCAAAGGGCCCACGCTGACAAAGGTGCCTGTGGCGAGTTTGAAGTCTTCGGCAATCCGGCCATCGAACTTCAGGCCCAGGTGCACATCGGTCTCATCGATCCACTTGACCGCGTCGCCCGTGCAAAAAAAGCCTTCTTCATCAAACGATGCGGCGGTGTCCTGCGGGTTGCGCCAGTAACCCGGCGTGATGTTGGGGCCGCGGTAGCGGACCTCGGTTTTGCCGTCTGTGTCGACCAGCTTCAACTCCAAACCCGGCGTTGGCACACCCAAGTCACCCGCCCGCACATGCGGGTTGGTGATGAAAATGCCAAAGGGGCCGGACTCGGTCATGCCCAGGCCGGTGCCCATGACGATGCGTTGGCCGATTTCGCGCTCCTGGGATTGGTACAGGCTGTCCCAGATCGGTTGCGCCAGCGCAGCGCCGGCGTAGAAAAACATGTTGACCCGTGACAGCAGGTTTTTGCGCAGCACATCGTCGGTTTGCATGGCCTGTGCGATGGCTTCAAAGCCGGTGGGCACGTTGAAATAGACCGTGGGGGCAATCTCCCGCAGGTTGCGCAGGGTCTCGTGCACCAGCGCTGGTGTCGGCTTGCCGTCGTCGATGTACAGCGTGCCGCCGTGGTACAGCACCATGCCGACGTTGTGGTTGCCGCCAAAGGTGTGGTTCCAGGGCAGCCAATCCACCAGCACCAGCGGCTGTTCGGTCAGCACCGGCATCGACTGCGCCATTTGCTGCTGGTTGGCGCACCACAGCCGCTGGGTGTTGATCACGGCCTTGGGCAGCTTGGTCGAGCCGCTGGTGAACAGGAACTTGACGATGGTGTCTGGGCCGGTGGCGGCCATCGCCGTGTCCACCGCGTCGGTGGCCGGGGTGTCGCACAGTTGCTGGAACGATGTCGCCGTGCGGTCGGCCAACGCGCCCTCGGCCAGGACCACTTCGATGTCGTGGCCAACCGTGGCCGAGATGGCGCGGGCGTAGCGTGTGTCGGAGGCGAATACCAGGCCGGGCGTCACGGTGCGCAGCACATGCTTGAGTTTGTCGAAGTCCTGGCTGATCAGCGAGTAGGGCGGCGAGGCGGGCACGTGGGGCACGCCGGCGACCATGCAGCCCAGCGCCAGTAGCGCGTGCTCCAGGCTGTTTTCGCTCAGGATCACCACCGGTCGCTCGGCACTCAGACCTCGGTTGATCAGGGCCTGCGCGATGCAGCGCGCACTGTGCCAGGCCTGCGCGTAGCTGATGTGCTGCCAGTCGCCCAAGCCGCCATCGGCCAGTCGGGCGCGGCGTGCCATGAAGGTCTGCGCTGGCCTAGTTTGGGCCCACTGCGCCAGGCGATCAGTCAGCCGCTCGGGGTAGGGCGCCAGCGCTTGCTCGGCCTGCAGGTAGCGCGTGCCCGGCTTGCCGTCGCGCAGGGTGACCCGCGTCACACCAAACTTGAGGGGGCGAAAGGAGGTGGGGGTCATGTGAGCCTCAGCTTTTTTGCACCTTGGCCGCCTTGCCGTCCAGGAAGGCGCGCACGCGGGCCTTGGCTTCGGGCGCGGACTGGGCGATCGACGACATCAGCGCTTCGGTCAGGAAGCCGTGGTCGGCCGGTTGCTCGGCAATCCGGGGCAGGGCGTGCATCAAGGCAAAGTTGGTCAGCGGCGCGTTACCGGCGATGCGGGTGGCCAGCTCCAGGGCCTTGTCCAGACTCTGGCCCGGGGGTGCGAGGTATTGCGCAAAGCCCAGCCGCTCGCCGTCCTGCGCGTTGTAAACGCGGCCGGTCAGCATCATGTCGGTCATGCGGGCCACGCCGATCAGTTTGGGGATGCGCACCGAACCACCACCACCGACAAAAATGCCCCGGGTGCCTTCGGGCAGGGCGTAAAAGGTGCTCTCGTCGGCCACCCGGATGTGGCAGGCGCTGGCCAGCTCCAGCCCGCCGCCCACCACCGCGCCATGCAGCGCCGCCACCACGGGTACCCGGCCGTACTGCACCGCGTCCAGCGCCACGTGCCAGCTGCGCGAGTGGTGAACGCCTTCGCCGGCATCACGCTCCTGTAGCTCGGACAAATCCAATCCGGCACAAAAGTGGTCGCCATCGCCGCAAATCACGGCGGCGCCGGCCTGCTCGGGCAGGTGTTGAAACACGTCGCGCAATGCCGCGATCAGCGCGTCGTTCAGGGCGTTGCGCTTGGCCGGCCGGCTCAGGCGCACCAGGGCGACGGGGCCGCGCATCTCCAGAGTGACACCGCTGGCGGCGGCATGGTCAAGTATCGGGTGGCTGTGGGCGGTCATGCGGGAGTCTAAAAAAGGGCGAAAAACGCGGTTTAAGTTATTATTTATAACTATTTTGCGCTGATCGGGCTGGTGTTGACGATTGGTATTTACCCTAGGTCATGGACTGGCGCGCCATAATCCGGCCGCCATCCCGAACCGCCTGGCCCGACCACCGATGCCCACCTGAGGAACACCATGTCCGATCCCACCGTTTTGTATGCCGAGCAGGGCGCCGTGGCGCTGCTGACGCTGAACCGCCCGCAGGCGCTCAACAGTTTCACCCGGCAGATGCACCAGGACCTGTGGGCTGCGCTGGACCAGGCCGAGGCCAACGCTGGCGTCCGGGCCCTGGTCATCACCGGCGCCGGCCGGGCTTTTTGCGCCGGCGCTGATCTGGCGGAGTTTGATTTTGAGCCGGGCCCCGATCTGGTCGCGCGCGCAGACCCCGGTCCGGTGATCGATCAGGCCTTCAACCCGACGGTACGCCGGCTGCAGAACCTGCGCATGCCCACGCTGGCCGCGGTCAACGGGGTGGCGGCGGGCGCCGGCGCCTCTCTGGCCATGACCTGCGACATCGCGATTGCGGCACCGGGCGCCAGCTTCATCCAGGCCTTCAGCAAGATCGGGCTGATTCCAGATGCCGGTGGCACCTGGTTCCTGGCGCAGCGCTTGGGGCTGGCGCGGGCCATGGCGCTGGCCATGACCGGCGACAAGCTCGGCGCCACCCAGGCGCGGGACTGGGGCATGATTTGGGACGTGGCCGACGACAGTGTGGCGGCTGCGCTGGCCCTGGCCACCCGCCTGGCCGACATGCCCACCGCCGCGCTGGTGGCCACCCGCCACGCGCTGCGCGACAGCAGCACGCGCACGCTGAACCAGCAACTCGACGTGGAGCGCGACACCCAGTCGGCCATGGGCCGAACCCATGACTCCAGCGAGGGCGTGATGGCCTTTCGCGAGAAACGGCCGGCCCGGTTCAAGGGCTGTTGAGCCAGCGCCCCAGCGGGGCCTTGTCGCCGGGCAGCAGGCGCCAACTGACCACGCCGCGCGGCAGCGTCAAGGGCAACTCCAGCAGCCGCTTGTCGCGTGCTACCCAGGCTGTCACCTGGGTGCTGGTGCCCGCATACAGCAGCAGATCGTCGAGCTTGTGCAGGCGCCAGCGGCTGGCACCTTTACCGCTCCCCACCGTCACGCCCAGCCACTCGTCACCGGCGGCCAAACCGGCCTGCTCGGCCGCACCGCCCCGCAGCACTGTCTTGACCTGGATGCCCGCGGTCTCCGTCACGCGCAGGCCCAGCCGATGCGCCAGCGGTGCCGGCTCGTCCAGCACCCGCACGCCGTGGCTTGCCAGCAGGGGCCGCACCGGCAACTCGGTGGTGCCGTGGACCCAGCGCGCCAGCTCCTTGGTCCAGGACCGGCCCGACAGGTCCAGCAGCACCTGGGCCAGGTCGGCCTGCGTCATCGGGCCGCCGGCACAGCGCTGCCACAGGCCACGCAGCACCGCGTCCAGCGTGGTGCGGCCTTCCTGGCGCAGCGTCAGGTCCAGGCACAGTGCCACCAGCGCACCCTTGCTGTAGTAGCTGACCGTGGCGTTGGGTGTGTTTTCGTCTTGCCGGTAGTACTTGACCCAAGCGTCAAAACTGGCCTGTGCCACCGATTGCAGCTTGCGCCCCGGGGTTTGCAGCACCTGGTTCACGGTTTTGCCCAGCAGCTTGAGGTAGCTTGTGTCGTCAATCAGACCGGCACGGCGCAGCAGCAGGTCGTCGTAGTAGCTGGTGAAGCCCTCAAAAAACCAGAGCAGTTCGGTGTAGTTTTCCTGGCTGTAGTCGTAAGCGGTAAATTCAGCCGGGCGCAGTTGCTTGACGTTCCAGGTGTGGAAATACTCGTGGCTGATCAGGCCCAGCAGCGTGGTGTAGCCCTCGCTCGGGGTGGGCGGCGTCTGGGGCGTTGGCGCACTGGCATTGGCGGTGGCTGGTCCGCCATGGCGCGGCAGGTCCCGGCGGGTACAGATCAGGGCTGTGGAGTTGCGGTGCTCCAGCCCGCCGTAGCCGTCGTCCACTGCATTGAGCATGAACAGGTAGCTGCTGTGCGGCATCGGGGTCGCTGCGCCACCCGGGTCGGCATGCCAGAAGCCGATGGCGGCCTCGCAAATCGCCTGTGTGTCGGCCAGCAGCCGGGCGCCGTCAAAGCTGGGCGGTGCCCCGGCCACCACAAAGCGGTGCTGAATGCCGCCGGCCTTGAAGGTGCCGCTCCAGAACTCGCCCATCTCCACCGGGCAGTCCACCAATTCGTCGTAGTTGGCCGCCCGGTAGCGGCCAAAGCCGCGGCGGTTGGTTTTGACCGGCGTCAGGCCGGTGGCCGCCTGCCAGCCGGGCCGGTGCTCGGGCGCCATCAGCACCAGTTCATGCGGCCCGTCCGCTTGGCCGTGCACCTGCAGGAACAGGCTGGTGCCGTTGAAAAAGCCGCGCTGCGTGTCCAGCCAGGCGGTGCGAACCGAATGGTCAAAGGCGTACACCTCGTAGCTCAGTTCCAGCGGTTGACCGGCGGCACAGTGCGCCTGCCAGCGGCACTTGTCCAGCTGCGTCAGTGCCACCGCCCGCCCGCCTTGCCGTCCCTGCAGCCGCTGCAGGTTTTTGGCAAATTCGCGCACCAAGTAGCTGCCCGGAATCCAGACTGGCAGGCTCACGCTCTGCGAAGCCTGCGGCCGGGCGATGGTCAGGGTCACCTGGTACAGGTGGGCATGCGGGTCCGCCAGGCAAACCTGGTAGCTGACGGCCGTCATGGGGTGGCGGTCTTGGGCTCACCCAGACGCTTCTCCACCTCGGCGGCACCAATCGCACCGGGCACGCGCGAGCCGTCAGCAAACACCAGGGTGGGCGTGCCGGTGATCTTGAATTTACGACCCAGCTCCAGGTTACGCGCAATGGCCGCGGCATCACAGCTCGCGGCGGCCGGGGTCTGGTCACGCACCATCCAGTCCTGCCAGGCTTTCACGCGGTCTTTGGCGCACCAGATGTTCTTCGACTTTTCGGTGGAGTCTGCGCTCAGGATCGGGTACAGGAACATGTAGACGGTGACGTTGTTGACCTTTTGCAGGTCGCGCTCGAAGCGCTTGCAGTAGCCACAGTTGGGGTCCTCGAACACGGCCAGCCTGCGCTTGCCGTTGCCGCGCACGATGGTGAAGGCATCCTTGACCGGCAGGGCATCAAAGTTGATGGCGGTCAGTTTGTCCACCCGTTCCTCGGTCAGGTTGCGCCGCTGTTTGGTGTCGATCAAGTTGCCCTGCAACAGAAAATTACCCTCGGCATCGGTGTAATAAATCTCGCTGCCATTGACGCGCACCTCGTACAGGCCGGCCATCGGGCTCTTGCTGATTTCGTCGATGGCCTGCAGCTGCGGCAGGCGCTCGGCCAGGTTCTTGCGAATGGTGGCCTCTTGGGCACTGACGACGGTGCTCAAGGCCAGCAGCACGATGGCAACAGGGGTTCGGAAGGCAGTGTTCATGGCGTAGTCCATCAATAACGAGTCAGGGCTGGCCCATGGCCCGGCGGGCCAGCCAGTGTTTCAGCGGTCCGCTGTGCTCGACGCCGTTCATGCCCCAGTTGCGAACGGTCTGCCAGGCGCCGCCGGGTTGGGCAAAGAGCAACTGCAGCCCGTCCATGGCGCGGCCCATGGGCACCACCTCGGCCCTGCGTGAACGCTCGTAGCGCCGCAGCAGGCGCGTATCGCCGGGTTGGCGCCAGTAGTCGCGTTCGCGCAGCACCTGGGCCAGCGTTTCGACATCGGCAAGGCCCAGGTTCAGGCC
>JBEGOC010000078.1:0-4529 GCA_041182225.1 Pseudomonadota bacterium
GCGCAGCCGACGTGGCCGCAGCGCTGGCCGACGACAGCTGGCGCGCCGTGGCCGAGGCCAACCGCGCTGACCTGTTTGCGCGCGGGCTCTGGGGGGTGCCTTCCTTCCGGGTCGATGAGCAGCCCGCCCTCTGGGGCCAGGACCGGCTCTGGATGCTGGAGCAGGACCTGCTTCAGGCACTGGCAACGCCAGCGGAGGCCTAAACGCCCAACATTCGCGCCAGCCGCACCATCAGCCCCTGCGCCCAGGGCGCCACGTAGCGCAGGCGCGGCCGCCGGGCTTCGGCCGCCTTGACGATCTGGGCCACGATGCTGCGGGTATTGCGCGCCTCCAGAAAGGCGAAGGTGCGCTGCTCCTGGCGCCGCATCCTGGCGGCCTGGCCATAGAAATACGACGACTCGGACATCCAGGCGTATTTGCTGTCGGTCATGGCCTGGTTGAAGCCGGTGTGGATGGCGCCGGGTTCGATCAGGGCCACGTGCACGTTCTTGCCCAGTTGGTCGAGCTCTGCGCGCAGCCCCGCGCCGGCGGCCGACAACGCAAACTTGGTCATACCGTAGGGCATCAAAAACGGCATCGGCAGCCGCCCGGCGATAGAGCTGACCAGCAGCACTGTGCCGCGCTGGCGTGCAATCATGCCTTTGAGGGCGACCTGGGTCAGCGCCAGCGTGGCGAACAGGTTCACCTCAAACACCCGGCGCACCCGGTCCAGATCGATCTCGGCCAGCGAGCCCGATTCGCCGATGCCAGCGTTGTTGATCAGCACGTCCAGTTGCAGCGGCAGCAGCAGCGCGCGGTCCTCGGGCTGGGTGATGTCGAGCTTGAACACCTGCAGGGTCTGCCCACGCGCGGTGCATTCAGCGCGCAGCTCTTCCGCCTGCGCCTCGTTGAAGGTGGTGGCGATCACCTGGTGGCCGCGCGCCGCCAGCGCAAAGGCGGCGTCGCGGCCAATGCCAGTACCGGCACCGGTGATGAGGATGGTTTTTGTCATGGAAGCCCTGTTCGTACCTGAGCGGGCCAGCTTACTGCACAAACACCCGCGCCAACTTGCCCATGGAGCACCAATACAGATCCCGGCTCCAGCCGGCGCTGGGAAACACCACGCCCTGGGTCAAGCCGCCGACACGAACCCGGCCACGCTCCTGGCCGGTTTCAATGTCCAGCACCACCACCTCTTCGCCCCAGCGGCGGTAGTCGTTGGTCACCAGCTCGCCGGTTGACGGGTACAGCAGCATGTGGCTGGCGCAGCCCAGCTCGGGCCTGTGCCAGATCGGCTGCAGGCTGCGCCGGTCCGGGTCGAAACGCCAGGCCTGCATCTGACGGTTGGCCGAGTCGTAGCCCACCACGATGCGGCGCTGGACGTCCACCAGCGGCGGGTTGGTGATGCTGCCACCCGGAGCACCGCACACGTCCAGAACCTGATGGTCGGCCGCGTCGCTCAGCGAGACCCGGATCAGCCGGTTGGGCGTGGGGCTGACGCCGGCGCCGACCATGCGAAACAGGTAGCGGTGGCGGCCGTTGTCCATGAACCAGGCGTGCTGCCCGTCCAGCACCACGTCCCAGCCGTAGCTCTGGCTGCTGCCGCCGATGTAGTCAAAACGCCATCCGGTATCGAACACCAGGCGCGATGCGCGGTCCGACCAGTGGTAGCGAAAGATGGAACGCACACCCACCACGTACAGCGTGTTGCCCATGGCGCTCAGGCGCGCGATTGATGGCTCCGGGCAGTCCTGGTCGGGACAGGCGCGCGCGGTGGTGCCGGGATCGACCACGGTCAGGCGGGCGGCCACGGTGTCGGAGATGTTTTTTGTGACGATCAGGCCGTTGTCCAACACCACGAAGGCGTTGTACGGCGCCGCAATGGGTAAGGCCAGGCTGGCCAGTGGCTGGCACTGCCGGTTGAGCCGGTGCAGGTAGCGGCCGTACACCACAAACAGGTCGCCATTGCGGTGCACCGCCATGCCGCCTGGCCACATCGGGCCGCCGGGCAGGCGGGGCGAACGGGCCAGCGGCTGCAGGCTGATGGGGTCAATTTTTTCCACGCAGGCGGTGGTGGGCAGGCCCAGCCTGGCGCGCAGGGCCGAGTGGGTTAGCAAATACACCTCGCCCGGGGCGCCGAGCACCGTCATGGTGGACAGCAGGGTGTGGCGCGTGGTGCAGACCAGGCGCTCCCCCGGCCGCAGGTTCAGGCCCGGCGTGCTCGCCACCGGCGCGGTCTGTAGCCGCTGCGGACCACCGTCCTCGGCTGGCCAAGGCGAGTCAAAATAGCCGCCAGGCCTCATGGATGCTGGGCCCGGCGCTTCCTTTTCCATAGCACCGTGCCAGCCACCAGCAGCAACAGCACAATCAGGGCACCCGGCCCGTAGGTGGGCCACCAGTAGTTGTACATGCCGTTGATCAATACCGCCCGCTGCGGGTTGTAGCCCTCGGGCATGGGCAGCACGCCATGGGCTTTCTCGTAGGCCAGATAGTCTTGCTGCATGGTGGCAAACAGCTGCGGCATGTCAGCCTGCAGGTCACGGGTTTCGCCCGGGTCTTTGACGATGTCGTACAGGTGCCACTGACCGTCGCCCACCGGCGGGCTGTTCTTGACCAGCTTGAGGTTGCCGCGGAAGAGCGCCAGGTTACCCGCCAGCTCGTAGCCCAGCGGCTCGTCACTGGTGCGCACGCCAGTGGCGGCGCCGGTGAGTAGCGGCAGCAGGCTCTTGCCGGCGATGGGCTCGATCGGCTGGTCGCGGTAGCTGCGGCCGGGCTGGGGCACGCCGGCCAGGTCCAACAGGGTAGGCGCCAGGTCCGTCACATGCGTCAGCGCATGGCTCAGGCCGTTGCCCGCCGCGCCGGGCAGACCGGCAATGAACATCGGTACCCGAATGCCCCCCTCGGCCGAGTAAAACTTGTAGCCGGTCAGCGGCGACGCCATGGCGCTGGCCCAGCTCGGCCCGGGAATGCCATAGGCGCCCTTGGCGCCGAGCTGGTCGATGTCTTGGCTGTACTGGGTCTTGAGCCAGATCTGCGCCTCGTTGTAGTCCGAGCCTTCGGCGCCGTTGTCAGACATGAACACGAACACCGTGTTGTCATAAGCGCCGGTGGCCTTGAGGTGTGCGACCAGCCGGCCGACCTCGGCGTCCATGGCGTCGGCCATGGCGGCGTAGATTTCCATCTGCCGCTGCTGGTAGAGCTTGTCCGCCTCAGTGAGCGCGTTCCAGTCGGCCGTGGTGCGCATGCGCACCATCGCCGTGTCCGCCGGAATCACCCCCAGCGCGGCCGCACTCTTGCGGCGCTGCTCACGCAGCACGTCCCAGCCGTCCTTGTATTTGCCGCGGTATTTGTCCACAAAGGCCTTGGGCGCCTGAATCGGCACATGGTTGGCCTGAAAGCCCACGTAGGCAAAAAAGGGCTTGTTCTGCGCCGCGTCCGCCTTCAGGTAGCCGATCATGCGGTCGACAAAGTAGGTGGACGAGTAAAACTCGGCCGGCATGACGGCGGGCTTGCCGTCTTCAAACCAGTCCACCCGGGGGCCGTGCGGCAGGTAGCGCTTCTGGGGCTGCCAGTTGTCCGAGCCAGTGTCGCCCTGCACGATGGATCGGTCAAAACCACGCCGGTTGGGCAGGTTGTAGGGCTCGGAACCCACGTTCCACTTGCCAGTGACGTAGGTGCGGTAGCCGCTGTCCTGCAACAAGCTGGCTACGGTGACCACGTTGGGCGTCATCGAGCCCTGGTAGCCGGGTTTGCCGATGTGCTCGCGCGGCAAGGTCTCGCGCAGGTTGCCCACGCCGTTGCGGTGGTTGTCCACCCCGGTCAGCAGCATGGAGCGCGTGGGCGCGCAGGAGGCAGCGGCATGAAAATTGGCGAACCGGGTGCCGCGCAAGGCCAGCGCGTTCAGGTTGGGGGTGTCAATCTCGCCACCAAAAGCACCCAGGTCGGTGAAGCCCCAATCGTCCGCGACCAGCACCACAAGGTTTGGGCGGATGGCGGGGGCCGCGCCCCAACAGGCGCTGGCAGTTAGCAGGGTCAGCAGAGTCAGCAGCAGGGCGCGTGTGTTCATCATAATGGCACGCAGCATGTCATAAGCAGCGCGATTCGGCAAGCGGATCAACCCGGGCCACAGCCCGGCCGCGCAGCCAGCATGGCGGCCGCCCGCGCCAGATCGTCCAGCGTGTCGATATCGGTCACCGTTCCGGGGTCGTTTACTATTAATTCGATAGCATCAAACGCCCGCAGTACGGGGGCTGCGCCCTGATTTCCCTTTAAGGCGAGCAGGGCCTCACGGCACGGCCGGGCAAAGCCCACCGGGTGCCCACGTGACCCACCCAGATGTTGAAACACCGGCACCACCACCGGGTGCTGCTGCAAGGCCTGCGCCACTTGACGCAGTGTGGCGCTCTGGATCAGCGGCAGGTCGCCGGGCAGCACCAGCCAGCCGGCCGCATCGGCGGTGGCCCGCACCGCTGCCGCGATCGAGTCGCCCATGCCGGGGTGGCCGACGTCTTCCAGGTGCCAGGGCAGGCCGCTGGCGCGCACTGCGTCCA
>JBEGOC010000079.1:0-22357 GCA_041182225.1 Pseudomonadota bacterium
TGCCCAGCGCGGTGTAGCGGGGGTTGACGGCGACCAGCGTGCCCGGGTAGCTGCCGTCGCTCAGGTTGCGCCAGACGGTGGCGCCGACGCTGTTGGCGCGCAGCGAGGCGCCCAACACGGCGATCGAAGCCGGGTCAAACAGCGAATCGAGGTGGCGGATGCTCATGCGGCGGGCGCGTCAACCCAGTGGCCGCACGCCGATCAGCAGGCCGTGCAGCCACAGGGTAAAGCCCAGCCAGGCCACCACGCCGATGGCGACGGTCACGCCGGTAGCCCCCGCGGTGCCCATCGCAGCGGCGGGGGGCTGGAGCCGGTCGCGCTGCCGGGCGGCGCGGTAATCAAGCACTGCCCAGATCAGAAAAGCGCCAAACAGCACCCCATGGAGCAACTGGCCGTTGGCCAGCAGGTGGGCCAGGGCCCAGGCCTTGACGCCCAGCACCATCGGATGGCGCAGCCGCGCCTTGATGCGGTTGCCCGGCACATAGGCGGCCGTCAGCAGCACAAAGGAGGCCAGCATCAGCACAGCCGCCAGATGGCGCATGCCCGCCGGCGGGCTCCACAGCAGCACCGGCTGTTGCCGAGCCAGGCCATAACCCCACAGGATCAGCCCGAAGCCGAGCAGCGAGACCACCGAGTACAGGCCCTTCCAGCCGCCCTCGCCGAGCCGCTGCAGCGTCTGGGTGCGCCAGCCGTCGGCAAAGATGCGCACCGAGTGCGCGCCCAGGAACAGGATCAGGCCAAGAATCAGGTAGCTCATTGCAGGTCTCCGTTGTCAGGCGCCAAGTACGCGGTTCTTGCCGGCGCGTTTGGCGAGGTACATGGCCTGGTCCGCCCGCCGGATGGCGTCGTGGCCGGCCTCATCACCGTTCAACTGTGCCACACCGGCGCTGAAGGTGATCAGCAATTTTTCGGCGCCGGCCATGAAAAAGCGCTTGGTCAACTCGCGCTGCAGCCGTGTCATGGCTTCGATGCCCTGGTCCAGCGTGGTGTCGGGCAGCAGTACCACAAACTCTTCGCCGCCGTAGCGGGCCAGTGCGTCCTGTGGCCGCATCACCTCGCGGGCCACGGCTGCGAGGTGGACCAGCGCGCCATCGCCTGAAGCATGCCCGAGCCGGTCGTTGAGCGCTTTGAAATTGTCAATGTCGAGCATGCCCAGGCTCAAGGGCACGCCTTTTCGGCGCATGGTGGACACTTCGCGCTCCAGCGCCTCGTCCAGGCCCTTGCGGTTGAGGGCACCGGTCAGCGGGTCGTGCCGCACCTGGGCGCTCATCCGGTCCAATTGCTGGTGCAATTTGGTCAATTCCGACTCGGAGGCCTCCACCTTTTCCCGCATGCTGCGCAACTCGTCGCGGGCCGCCAGCGTTTCGCCGGCGATGGCGCGGGTGCTGCCGACGATCTCCTTGAGCACCGGCGTGATCTCGGTGAAGGAGCGGGCCTGCTCAATCAGGCGCGCCGTTTCTTCCAGCTTGCCGTGGTAGCTGCTGGTGGACTCGGTCATCTGTGACATGCGGTCGACAAACAGCGCCAGCATGTGCCGCATTTCGCGTTGCGCGGCCATCATGCGGCCCTTGGCCTCGGACTGCTTGAAAATCACGTCCTTCAGGCGGCGTTCCACATCGTCGAGCCGGCGCAGTGTCAGGGGCGGCTTGGCCGCTTCCTGCAAGGCATCGGTCTGGCCCTTGAGCCACTGGTCGTCGGCACTCAACTCGCCAATGTTTTCAATGATCAATCGCAGCAGTTTGAGCAGGGTCATTTTGACCTCGGCCTGCTCCTCCGCCGCAAACGACAGCCGGTGCCCGAAATTGGCCAGCATCAGCTTCACCGCCGGCACATCGGCGTCGGCACCGGGCCGGCGCATGGCCTGCAGCAGGCTCTGGGTTTGCTCCCCAAACCGCGGATCGTCGTCGCCCAGGGCTGGCAAGGTGTATTCGATCAGGCGGGCGATCTGCTCCATGAACTCGGCCGTCAGGGCTGGCGCGGTCAGCACGCCAGAGCTTTTGCTCACGATCGGGCTGGCTGGCGTCGGGGCGGTGGCCGGGGTGAAACCGCCGTAGGCAATCAGGGCGTTTTTGACCCCGAGCCAGCTCAGCTGGCCGATGGCGGATTCCAGCAGGGCCCGCTGCTTGAGCTGACCGGGTGTCTTGGCCGGCAGGACCCGGGCGATGTCGCGCAGCCGCTCCACCGGAAACGGTGGGTCATTGGGGGCACCGGCTATTTCGTTGTAGATGGCCTGGTAGTTGGCCGGCGTGGGCAGCATCTTCCTGACAGAGATCTGCTTGAGCGCTTCACGTGCAATTTCGAATGGCTTGCGGTCACTCATGATGGTTATTGCTATCAATAATGCAGCGCACTATGTCCGCTGGTCAAGGGCTGAAGCCGGGAAACAGGGTGGGCTTGGGTCCTGCACCACGCGTCGCGTCATCGCTCTGATCGCGCCGGATTTTGCCGAATCGCAGCGCCCGGGTAAAGGGCCACGACGGCATGTGCGGCGCCAGTGGGGTTTGACCCTGCGCAAGGCATGATAACAAGGCCCCATGGCATGACGCGGTGCCAGGCCTGCGGGGGCTTGCCGTTTGATGCCAAGCGTTTGACAGGCGCTGCAAAGCGCGTAGAGTGGCTGACTTGTTGGTGTGCATATCCGAGGAGATGCCATGAAACCGGTCAATGATTTGTTGAGCAACCGTCACCCCCAAATCTACGAGGTGGCGCCGTCGACCTCGGTGTTCGAGGCCCTGCAGAGTCTGGCCGCGCATGGCGTCGGTGCCTTGGCGGTGGTCGACCAGGGGCGCCTGGTGGGCGTGGTGTCCGAGCGCGATTACACGCGCAAAGTGGCGCTACAGGGCCGCAACTCGCGCGACACCACGGTGGCCGACATCATGACCCGGGAGGTGATCACGGTCGGGCCCGACACCGGCACCCGGGCCTGCATGAGCCTGATGAGCCAGAACAAAATCCGTCACCTGCCGGTGATGGACGGCGAGCGGCTGCTGGGCATGATCTCGATCCGCGACCTGATGGACGACATCATTGCCGAGCACGAGCAGACCATTTCACAGCTGACCCACTACATCAGCGGCTAGCCGGTATCACCCGCAGCAGGCGGATGTCTTCCAGCCCCTCGCTGCCGCGGGCCAGTTGCAGCATGCGGGGCAGCAGGCCGGTTTTGTCGACCGCCCAGCGCCCCTGCGCCACCGGCGTCAGCGCGAACTCGCCCAGCTGGTCCAGCTGGGCGGCCCGCACCAGCAGGTAGTAGGGCGCCCCGGCCTTCGGCAATTGCGCGGCATCGGTCACCGCCACGCAGGGCGCCTCCAGATACAGCCCCAATTCCCGCGCCACCAGCCCCATCTGCAGCGCATAGACCGGCGCAGCCAGCAGCGGCGTCAGCTGCCGGCCTGCCTGGTAGGCCAGCCCCACCGACAGGTAGGTCAAGGTCATCAACACGGTGATGAAGCTGTACAGCAGGCCAACGCCCCACACCGGCAGCACCAGCAAGGCCCGGACCCGCCAGGGTAATGGCCTGAGCCGGCCCAGTGCCAAACCGACCAGCAACAGCGCCAGCACCAGGCCGGTCACCAGCGGCTGGCCCACATACAGCGCCAGCGTCAGTGCCAAACCTGCCAGCAGCGCTGTCGTGCCAAGCTGCGCCAGTTCCAGCCCGCGCTGGCGCTCGGGACTGGCCAGCGCCCGGGCCAGGTACTGGCCGCACAGGATGGCGGCAAACGGGAACACGATCACCGTGTAGTAATCGAGCTGGAAGCTGGTCATGCTGAACAGCCCGAAGGTCACGGCAAACGAGGCACCCAGGACCACCAGCTGGCCCCGCGCACGCCGGTCGCTGTGGCGCCAGCCGCGCCAGGCCTGCCCCAGCGCAGCGAAGGCGACGGCCACCCAGGGCAGAAAAGCCCACAGGAACACATGCGCAAAAAAGGCCGGGTTGCCGTCGGTGTTGCGGATCGGTCCGGTGTTGAAAAACCGACCAAACTGGCTGTCCCACACGAAAAAGCGGATGCCGGAGACGCCGGTGCGTTCAAACACCAGCTTGTCCGGCTGGGCGTCGAACTGCAGGTAAAGGGCCAGCAACTCCGGCGTGGTGAACAACAGCGTCAGCGCCAGTGCCAGCCACCAGCGCCCCTGCCACAGCGCGCGCCAGCGGCCCTGGTACAGCCACAGCGCCACCAGGCCGCTGCTGATGGTGATCAGGGTAAAGATGCCCTTGGTCATCACCGCCGTGGCGCTGAACAGCGCGCCCAGCAGCAGGTACTTCAGCCTGGGGTTGGCGTCATGGCGCAGCCAGTAATAGCAGGCGCCCATGATGCTGCCCGTGAGGTAGGCCTCGGCGCGCACATCGGTCGCGGTCAGCATCACCTGGAACGCCGACACAAACACCAGCACCGTCAACCAGGCCGCCTCGCGCCCGTAGAACAGGCGCGCAATCCGGTAGGTGTAAAAGGCCGCGAGCAGGTGGAACAAAAAGCCCGGCAGGTTGTAGCTGATGGCGTTGACGCCGCCCAGTTTGAAAAACAGCGCCGTCACCCAGAACGGAAAATGCGGCTTGTCCAGCCAGTCCTGCCCGTCCAGTACCAGGTTGATCCAGTCGCCGTGGCGCACCATGTGCTGGGCCAGCGCGGCGTAGGTGACCGAGTCCCCCGCATTGACGATGGGCGTGACCAGACCGATGGCGTTGACCAGCAGCGACAGCAGGACCAGCCAGCGGGTGAGGGAGAGAATGTTCAAGCCGGCGCATTTTAGGACCCGGGCGTGCCCCGGTGCAGCACCTGGTCGCTCGCGAGCACCTCGCCCGGTGCGAAGGTCGGGCCCTGGTCCAGGCGGGCGTAGTAAGGGGCAAACTCGATTTGCGCCAGGTCCAGCAGCTGGTCCAGGCTGTTGAGGACGAAATAGCTGGCCTGGACACTGTCGATCCGGTAGCGGGTGCGCATCACCCGCTCCAGGTCAAAGCCGAGCCGGTTGGGCACGGGGCTGCGCACGGCGTAGACGCTTTCGGCGAAAGACGACGCAATGCCGGCACCGTAGATCCGGGTGTCCCCCTGTTCCCGCACCAAGCCGAACTCCACGGTGTACCAGTACACCCGCGCGAGCTCGGCCAGTTTGCCGATCTTGAGGGCGTGCAAACCGGCCTGACCGTAGAGTTGCATGAAGTCGGCCATCACCGGTTGCATCAGCATCGGCACATGACCGAACACGTCGTGAAACACGTCGGGCTCTTGCAGGTAGTCCAGTTGCGCTGCGGGCCGGATAAAGCGCCCGGCCGGAAAGCGGCGATGGGCGAGATGCTCAAAAAACACCGCATCCGGCACCAGGCCGGGGACGGCGACCACGCGCCAGCCAGTTTGCGGCAGCAAGACCTCGGAGAGCTGCTCAAAATCAGGAATGCGGTCGGCCTGCAGCGGCAGTTGCTGCAGGCCCCGAACAAAAGCGTCGCAGGCCAGGCCTGGCAACAGCCGGGCCTGCCGCTCAAACAGGGTGTGCCAGATCGCATGGTCCTGGGCGCTGTAACGGGCCCAGGCCTGGTCGATGATGCCGTCCATCACAGCACGGTCAGGGCACGGCGGTGCAGCGGGCGGGCAGCACGGTGGCGCTGCAAGCGCCGAAGCCGATGCGGCGTGCGCCCGGGCGCGCGCAATGGCCGCGCAGGGTCACGGTGTCGCCGTCTTCCAGAAAGCGGCGGGACTCCCCGTTGTCCAGCACCAGAGCTTGCTGGCCGCCGTGGGTGAGCTCCAGCAGCGAGCCGGCCTGGCCCGGGCGCGGCCCCGACAAGGTGCCGGTACCCAACACATCGCCGGTGCGCAAATTGCAGCCGCCGACCGTGTGGTGCGTCAGCAGTTGGGCCAGGGTCCAGTAGGCATCGCGCAGGTTCGAGGTGGACAGCCGTTGCCCCGGATGCCCGCCGGCCTGCATGGCCGCAGTTTGCAACCACACCTCCAGCTGGATGTCCCAGCTGCCCAGGGCCTGGTCCTCGGCGCTCTGCAAATAGGCCAGCGGGGCCGGATCGCCGGGCGCCCGAGCGGCCGGGGTGCAGCGGAACGGCGCCAGCGCGTCGGGCGTCACCAGCCAGGGCGATACCGTGCTGGCAAAGCTTTTCGACAAAAACGGACCCAGGGGCTGGTACTCCCAGGTCTGGATATCGCGCGCGCTCCAGTCATTGAGCAGGGTGAGGCCGGCCAGATGCTCTGGCGCCTGCGACATGGCAATCGGCTGGCCCAGCGGGTTACCGCTGCCGACCCAGCCCGCCAGCTCCAGCTCGTAGTCCAAGCGCTGGCTGGGGCCGAACAGCGGGGCAGCGGCGCCAGCTGGCAGTGTTTGACCCCAGGGTCGGTGGAAGCCCTGGCCGGACGGCAACACGCTCGATGCCCGCCCGTGGTAGCCAATCGGCACCCATTTGTAATTGGGCAGCAGCGGCTGCTGTGGCCGGAACATGGCCCCGACTGCCGTGGCGTGGTGGATGCCGGTGTAGAAGTCCGTGAAGTCGCCCATCGCAGGGCAGGCCGAGTTGCACCGCCTGTTGCGGCCAGAGCGCGCGTTGCCAGGTCGTCTGCTCTGGCGCGCCCAAGCGCAAGCCCTGCCACAGCGCCCGGCGCAGCGCGCGGCGCGCCGGTGCCGGCGCTGACAAAAGCCGGGTCATGTCGGTATGGTCGATCAGACCGGTTGCTTGCACATCCAGCACCGCATCGCCAATCGCGACACCAATGCGCCAGGGGTCGGTGGCCCCTGGCCGGAACCGGCCCCAGGGCAGGTTCTGGATTGGAAAATCCGAGTCGGCGGTGTTGGCGCTTTCCACCCAGCTCTGGCTGAGTGGGTCATGGGTGGCGTCAAGGCCCGGCGGCAGGGCTGTCATCATGTGCCAGCCGCTGCGCTGCGGTCGTGCAAAAACGCCGCATGCCGGGGCGCGCGCTTGGTCTGGCTCCATTCCTCCAGCATCGCCCATTTGACGGCGTCGAGCTGCTGGCGCTGGGCGGCGTCATTGGGGTCCGGGCAGGCCAGCTCCAGCCGGTGGCCGTTGGGGTCGAAGAAGTAGATGCTGTGAAAAATTCCGTGGTCGGTCACGCCCAGCACCGCCACGCCCTGCGCCTCCAGGTGCGCCTTGAACTGCAGCAAGGTCGGGCGATCGGCCACCTCGAAGGCGATGTGTTGCACCCAACAGGGGGTGTAGGGGTCGCGGCCCATCGGCGGCTGGGTGGGCAGCTCAAAAAAGGCCAGCACATTGCCGCACCCGGCGTCCAGGAACACATGCATGTAGGGGTCGGGCGCCTGGGTGCTGGGCACCTTGTCTTCGGCGATGGCCAGCACAAAGTCCATGTGCAGCATCTTCTGGTACCACAGCACGGTCTCCTTGGCGTCCTTGCAGCGGTAAGCGGCGTGGTGAATGCCCTGCAGCTTCATGCGGCCTCCAGCACGCCACGGCGGATTTGGTCGCGCTCCATCGACTCGAACAGCGCCCTGAAGTTACCCTCGCCAAAGCCGTCGTCGCCCCGGCGCTGGATGAACTCGAAAAACACCGGGCCGAGCACTGTTTGGGAAAAGATTTGCAGCAGCAAACGCGGCGGCCCGTTGCCCGTGCTGCCGTCCAGCAGGATGCCGCGCGTCTGCAAGGCGGCCACATCCTGACCGTGGCCCGGCAGCCGCTGGGCCAGCATCTCGTAGTAGCTGGCCGATGGCGCGTCCATCAGGGGCACGCCGGCAGCACGCAGGCGGTCCAGGGTGGCGGGCAGGTCGTCGCAGGACAGCGCGATGTGCTGGATGCCCTCACCACTGAACTGCATCAAAAACTCCTCGATCTGGCCGCTCTTGCCCGAGGCCTCTTCGTTGAGTGGAATGCGGATCAGCCCGTCCGGCGCGGTCATGGCCTTGCTGGTCAGGCCGGTGTACTCGCCCTTGATGTCAAAGTAGCGGATTTCCCGAAAATTGAAGAGCTGCTCGTAAAACCGGGCCCAGTAGGCCATGCGGCCCCGGTACACGTTGTGCGTCAGGTGGTCGATCTGGCGCAGGCCGTGGCCCACCGGGCGGCGCGGCACGCCCTCCAGAAAGCGGAAATCGATGTCATAGATGGACTGGCCGTCGTCAAACCGGTCGATCAGGTACAGCGGCGCCCCGCCGATGCCCCGGATGGCCGGCAGGCGCAGCTCCATCGGCCCGGTCGGGACCTCGACCGGCTGCGCGCCCAGCGCCAGGGCGCGGGCGTAGGCCAGGTGCGAGTCCCGCACCCGAAAGGCCATGCTGCAAGCGCTGGGCCCGTGTTCGGCGGCAAAGTAGGCGGCAAAGCTGCGGGGTTCGCGATTGACGATGAAGTTGATGTCGCCTTGGCGGTACAGGTCCACGTCTTTGGATCGGTGGCGCGCCACCAGGCTGAAGCCCAATTGCGCCAGCAGCGGCTCCAGCACGCCGCCTTGCGGGGCGGCAAACTCCACAAACTCAAAGCCGCACAGGCCCATCGGGTTGTCAAACAGATCCGCCATCGCAGGCCTCCATCAGGTGTCAAGGAATGCGTTCAATTCTGCCCAGCAAGTGCTGCGGACGGTGCGCAATATGAGGATGGAAATCGGCGTTTGACGCATAATTTATGCATGAAAACCCAAAATTCTGCGGCTAATCAACTTGATTCCTACGACCTGGGTCTTCTTGTTGCACTGCAGCGTGATGCCCATGCCACGCACCAGGCGATTGGGGAGCAGGTTCATTTGTCGGCCTCGCAGGTCAGCCGCCGGGTGCAGCGCCTGCAGGAGACCGGCCTGATCGGCCGCTACGTGGCCCTGCTCAACCCGGCCGCGGTCGGGCTGGGCGTGCGGGCGGTCAGCTATGTCACCCTGACCCGTCATGGCGGCGACGAGGGGCGGGTGTTCGAGCAGGAAATCATGGCCATTGCCGAGGTGCTCGACTGTTATGCCGTGGCCGGCGAGTCAGACTATGTGCTGCAGATCGTCGCGCCCGATTTGCAGGCGCTGTCGGAAACCGTGCTGCGGCGGCTGACGCGCATCCCCGGCGTAGGCAGCATCCGCTCCAACGTGGTGCTCAATCGCATCAAGTCAAGCACCGAATTGCCGCTGTCGCACCTGGCGCTGGCGCGGCCGTAGCGGCGCCCTCGGTCATTGACCCGATCAAGTCCCGATCAAGCCGCCATCTGCCTTGCGGATCGCCACGGTGGATGATCTCGGGCGCCCATCGGACCGGTAGTCCGGCCAGTTGGCATACCGCCTGGGCTCGGCCGGGTCGCTGCGCTCGCTCGGTGTTTCACCCGGGTGTTGAACGCTGATGAACATGCTCCTGCCGTCCGCCGTGAACGTGACGCCTGTTATCTCGCAATTGGTCGGCCCGGTCAGGAAGCGGCGGGTCTCACCCGTCACAGGGTCGCAGGCCAGCATCTGGTTGTTGCCGATGTTTTTGAACTCGCCCCGGTACATGGCCGCTGCGGCGGCATCGGTCTGTATCCACAGCACGCCACGTTGGTCAAAGCAGATACCGTCCGGGCAGCCATAAATGTCGCCTTTGATATTCCCTTTGGCCTCCGGGCGAGCATTGGCCGGGTCGCCGGCCAGCACGAAGTGGTTCCACATGAAGCCCGCGCCGTCAAAATCGCCATCGTCCTTCCAGCGGATGATCTGGCCCATGGTGTTGTTTGCGCGCGGGTTGGCGGCATCCACACCCGGCTGGCCGGGCTGGCCGCGGTTGCTGTTGTTGGTCAATGTGCAATAGACCCAGCCTGTCTGGGTGTCGATGGTCAGCCACTCGGGCCGGTCCATCTTGGTGGCCTTGAGCGCGTCGCTGGCCTGGCGCGCCTTGATCACGACCTCGCCCTGATCAGCAAAGCCGTTGGCAGCAATGAGCGGACCCTGACCATGCACCAGTGGCAGCCACTGGCCCCGGCCATCGGCGTCAAAACGGGCGACATACAGCGTGCCATGGTCCAGCAGCTCGCGGTTGGCTTTTGCGCCGCCGCGCGCGATTTTGTCGCGGCTGACAAATTTGTAGATGTACTCGAACCGGGAGTCTTCGCCCGAATACACCACCGCACGCCCATCTTTGGTCACGCCGACCCATGCGCCTTCATGGGCTGCGCGACCGATTGCCGTGCGTTTGATGGGCCTGCTGGTGGGGTCCATGGGGTCCACTTCCACCACCCAGCCAAAACGGTTGGGCTCATTGGGGTTTTGCACCGCGTCGAATCGCGCGTCGAATTTGTCCCATTGGTAGGCGCCCTCTTTTCGCGCGCCCCACCGTTTTTGGTGGTCGGTGGGCTTGTCCCCACAGCCAAAGTAGCCCATCCAGTTTTCTTCCCCGGACAGGTAGGTGCCCCAGGGTGTCTGGCTGCTGGCGCAGTTGTTCAGCGTGCCCAGCACGGTGCGCCCGGTTGGATCGCCGGCGGTTTTCATCATTGCGTGACCGGCAGCAGGTCCTTGAACGGTAAACGGTGTGTCCATCGTGAAGCGCCGCGCAAAGCGCGATGGCCGCACCATCTGCCAGTTGCCGTTTTTCAAGGCCACCTCGTAGACCGAGAGGCCGTGAGCGTTTTGCGACTTCTTCACCTTCTCGGTGGTCATGTTGTTGAAGCCGCCCACGTGCAGGAGGCCATCGTCGGTGTATTCGTGGTTGATGGCAATCAGCCCCCCCGTTGAACTGCCTTCGAACGGGAAGAACTCGACACCATCGTGGTGCATGCCCATCTGGACAGCCTGGTCAGCCGCGCTGTTGGAGGCGTCGAACTTGAACGCCGGCATGTTGCCCGGCACGCCGACAGGTTCGCCCCAGGCCGCGATGGCCGTGGCAATGTAGCCCTCGGGCACCACCAGGTCACCACCGGTGCCAATCGGAATGCCCTTGAAGCCCAGCTTGGGCCCAGCTGTCGTCGCTCCCGATGTGGCGCACCCGGCCAGCGGCCCCATCAGTCCCAGCATCGCCGCAAGGGCACTGCCACGCAACACGGTGCGTCGTTGTGGATCTGAGACGTCGTGAATGCTGGGGTTGGACGAGCGGTTGCTGTCCTCCATCGCGCTGAAGTCCTTCGCCATGCCGGCTCCTCGTTGGTTAATGGAAGTCTCTGTGTCGAGACTATTTTGAACACATCAGGTGTCTGACATGTTAGCGCGTTTTGAGGGGGTGCAGCCCATGCATTCGGCAATGGCTTCGAGCATAAAACGGTCTGCCCTGATGGATGCAGGCGCGGGCTGCGTCTAGCGGACGATGAACGCGCTGGCGGCGCGGATCAGCGCTTGCGGTTGGTCGCGCTGCGGTGAGTGGCCGCAGTCGGCCAGGGTGAGCAGCTTGCTGCCGGGCACGGCCGCGGCGATGCCTTCAATCTGGGCCAGCGTGCCGTACTCGTCGTCCAGGCCCTGCACCGCCAGCAGCGGGCAGCGGATGGCGCTGAGCTCGGTGTCGATGCGCCATTGCCGAAACGCCGGGTCAAGCCAGATGTCGTTCCAGCCCCAGAAGGCCGAGTCGGGGTCGGCATGATGGCGGGCCAGGCGCTGGCGCAGGTCGGTGTGCAGGTAGGCCTCGCGCGCCTGGGCAATGCTGCGAAGGGACAGGTCTTCAACAAGGATGTGCGGCGCCAGCACGATGGCGCCGGCCACCCGCTCAGGGAACGCGGCGGCGTGCAGCAGGGCGATCGAGCCGCCGTCGCTGTGGCCAAACAGCCAGGGCGGGCTGGCCAGTGTGTCCAGGCCCAGTGCCAGCAGCAGCGCCGGCAGCACCTCATGGGCTTGCTGGTGCAGAAAATCCGGGCCCCAGTGCTCACCGGGTGTGCGCGGTGTGGAGCGGCCATAGCCCGGGCGCGAATACACCAGGCCGCGACAGCCGACGGCGGCGCACAGGGTTGCCGGGAAGTCGCGCCACATGGCCAGCGAGCCCAGGCCCTCGTGCAAAAACACCAGCCAGGGCGCCCCGGGCCGGTGGGTGCCGACCCACTGGTATTCGATCTGCACCGGCTGTTGCCGCCAGACGATGTCGGCCCACGCGGGCGCCGCGCTCATGCCTGGCTGCGTTCCAGCTCACGCAGCTTGAAGCGCTGAATCTTGCCGGTGGCGGTCTTGGGCAGCTCGGTTAGAAACTCGATGCTGCGCGGGTACTTGTAGGGCGCCAGCCGCTCCTTGACAAAGGCTTTGAGCTCGTCTTCCGTGGTCTGACCCCCAGCCTTGAGCACCACAAACGCCTTGGTCTTGGTCAGACCCTGCGCGTCGGGCACGCCGATCACCGCGGCTTCCAGCACCGCCTCATGCTGCACCAGGGTGGACTCGACTTCGAACGGCGACACATAAATGCCGCTGACCTTGAGCATGTCGTCGCTGCGGCCGGCGTAGGTGTAGCTCCCGTCGGCGTCGCGCACGTACTTGTCGCCGCTTTTGGTCCAGGCGCCCTGGAACGTTTCGCGCGACTTGGCCCGGTTGCTCCAGTACATCAGCGCTGCGCTCGGGCCCTGGATGTACAGGTCGCCGGTCTCGCCATCGGGCACCGGGGCGCCGTCCTCGTCGCGCAGTGCCAGCGTGTAGCCCGGCACCGGCCAGCCGGTGCTGCCGTAGCGCACCCGCCCGGGCTGGTTGGACAGGTAGATGTGCAGCATCTCGGTGGAGCCGATGCCGTCGATGATGTCCACGCCCAGCCGCGCCTTGAAGCGTTCGCCCAGCTCGGCAGGCAGCGCCTCGCCGGCGGACGAGGCCAGCCGCAGCGCCACCGCCGAGCGCTCGGGCATGTCGGGCGACGCCAGCATGCCGGCAAAGCCGGTCGGCGCGCCGAAAAAGACCGTGGGCTTGACGCCGCCGACTTCGCCGCGCCAGCGCCGGAATGTGGCCTCCGGCGTGGGCCGCTCGGCCATCAGCAGGGTGGTGGCGCCCACGCTCAAGGGAAAGCTCAGCGCATTGCCCAGCCCGTAGGCAAAGAACAGCTTGGCCGCCGAAAAGCAGACGTCCTGCTCGCTCAGGCCCAGCACGCCCGTGCCGTACAGCTCGGCAGTCCAGTAGGGGTTGGCCTGGCTGTGCAGTGTGCCCTTGGGCCGGCCGGTGGAGCCCGAGGAATACAACCAGAAACCCGGGTCATCCGGGCCGGTGCCAGCCGGCGCGGCCAGCGGCGCCTGGTGTTGCAACACCGCTGCCAGCGCCTGCTCACCCGGCAGCAGTGGCTGCGTCGGGCGCGAGACCAGCACCTGTTTGACCTCGTGCGGTGCCAGCGCCAGCGCTTGGCGCAGGGTGGGCAGCAGCGCGGCCGACACCAACACCGCCTGCGCCCGGCTGTGACCGAGCATGTAGGCGTAGTCCTCGGCGGTCAGCAGGGTGTTGACCGCCACCGGCACGATGCCGGCGTAGAGCGCACCCAAAAAGCTCACCGGCCAGTCGCAGCAGTCGTGCATCAGCAGCAGCACCCGCTCTTCCCGGCGCACGCCCAGCGCCAGCAGGGCCGCAGCCAGCTGGCGCTGCTGCAGGGCCAGCGCGCCGTAGCTCAAGGCCCCCTGGTCGTCAATGAAGGCGATCTTGTCCGGCCTGGCCGCGTTGCGGGCCATCAGGTGCTGGGCAAAATTGAAGGGGCTACCGGGTTCTGGGATGTTGGTGACTGTTTTCATGCCTTGTCTCTACGGGTTATTGGATTTATCACTATCAATTACATAGCATTCAATACGCTGCTGCTGGCCTGGATGGCGCTGCGGCGGTGGTAAAAGCCCAGCGCGCGGTGCCCGCCAAGCTCTTCGCCGCCGCCGGCCCGGCCAGGCCCGCCATGCAAGGACTGCGGCATCACATTGCCGTGGCCGGTCTGGCTCTGGGCCACGTCCGGCGAGATCACATGCACCCGGCCATGGCTGTCGGCCAACGCCACGGCGGCTTGGGCCAGCGCGCTGGCGTCACTGCCATAGACCGAGCACACCAGCGAGCCCTGGCCGCGCCGCACCAGCGCCAGCGCGTGTGCCGGGTCGCGGTAGGGCATGAGCGTGGCCACCGGGCCGAAGACTTCGGTGTCGTGCACGCGCTCGCTGCCATCGGCATCACGCGTGCCCAGCAGCGTCGGGCCCACGCAGCAGGCCACGGCCGGGTCAGCATCGACCAGCGTGTGGCTGGCGCCGTCGTGCAGGGTCTGGGTCTGCGCCTTCAGGTAGGCCAGACCGTTTTGGACGGCGAGCAGTTGTGCCCGGTTGACCAGGGCGCCCATGCGCACCGATTCGTTGCGCGGGTTACCCACCGTGGTCTTGGCCAGCCGTGCCGAGATGGCCGCCGCCGCCGCATCAAACTGGGCTTCGGGCACGAAGATGCGACGGATGGCCGTGCACTTCTGGCCCGACTTCACCGTCATCTCGCGCGCCACTTCTTTGGCCAGCAGGTCCAGCGCGGCCTCGTCGCCGGGCAGCAGCAGCGCCGAGTTCACGCTGTCGGCCTCGATGTTGACGCGCACCGAGCGCTGCGCCACGGCCGGGTGCGAGCGGATCACCGCTGCCGTCTCGGCCGAGCCGGTGAAGGAGACCACGTCAAAAGGCCCCAGCGCATCCATCAGGCCGGCAGAGCTGCCGCACACCACCGACAGCGCCCCGGGCGGGAAGATGCCGGCGTCGATCACATCCTTCACCATGCGCTGCGTCAGCCAGGCGGTGGCGGTGGCCGGCTTCACGATCACTGGCACGCCCGACAGCAGGGCCGGGGCGGCTTTTTCCCACAGGCCCCAGGCCGGGAAGTTGAAGGCATTGATGAACAGTGCCACCCCGCGGGTGGGCACCAGGATGTGTTGCGACTGGAACAGCGGGTCCTTGCCCAGCCGGGCGGCCTCGCCATCGAGCAGGTCATGACGGTCGCCCAGGCTCTCGCCCAGTTTGGCATAGGTGCCCAGCGTGAAGATGCCGCCGTCGATGTCCACCGCCGAGTCATTTTTGACCGTGCCGCTGTTGGTGGTGGCGATCTCATAGTAGGCGTCGCGGTTGGCCTGCAGCACCTTGACAGCAGCCGCCAGCAGGGCGGCGCGTTCGCGGTAGCTCAGGGCCCGCAGCGCGGTGCCGCCTTGCTCCCGGGCATAGGCAAAGCCGGCCTTGAGGTCCAGGCCGGTGGCGTCCACCCGTACCAAGGGCGTGCCCAGCACCGGGTCAAACAGTTTGGCGCCGGTGCCAGTGCCGTGGTGCCATGTGCCACCAAGATGGTTGGGAAGCAATTCGCTCATGATGCGGGGGTCTCTGGTAATGGGTAATAGAGTGGGTTGTCGTTATCGGGTGAAGTCGATGCGCCCCTGCGGCAGCAGGTAGAGCACGAGCGAGCGGCCCTGCGTCACCGTGGGGTGGTGCGCACTGCCCGGCGGGCAGACCAGCCAGCCGGCGGGGTGGTTGTCAAAGCGGGCACCTTCGTCAATGGGCATGATCAGGTCGATTTCGCCCAACGGGTGGCTGTGGTGCGGGCCGGCGATGTCGCACATGTCGACCACGTCGACCGAAAAGCCCTGCAATTCCGGCGCCGGCTTGAAGATGCGGCCATAGCGCAGGCCGCCGCCTTCGCGCTCACACAGCCAGCCCTCGGCCACGCCCGCCAGGCAGGCTGCGTGCAGCGCACGGTAGCCGTCGCTGGTGGGCCCGTACTCGGCATTGAGCCAGGTTTGCAGGCTCGCGTCGAGGGCTCGTCCTGCCAGCCGGGCGGTCAGTGCGCTGAGCTGGTCTTTGAAGTGTTGTGGTGACATGTTTGCGGTCCTTTTGAGCCAATGGGCTTGCGGTCAACGATAATATGAATTATTGTGCGTGTAGGAAGCATAAATCCACTGTTTAGCCATGTCAAGCACTATATTGCATAAATTTGAGGTGCCATCGGTCGATCGGGCGCCAGTCTTCAGCGCAGAGTCGCCGCAGAAAAACCCGTTTTTGGTGGCGCTGGGTGAGCGCGTGCGTTCGCTGCGGGCGCGCCGCGGCATGACGCGCAAGGCGGTGGCCCTGGCCGCCAATGTGTCGGAGCGGCACCTGGCCAACCTGGAGTACGGCGAGGGCAATGCCTCCATCCTGGTCCTGGTGCAGGTCGCGGGCGCACTGCAATGCAGCCTGGCCGAGTTGATTGGCGATGTCACCACCAGTTCGCCCGAGTGGCTGATGATCCGCGAGCTGTTGGCCCATTGTGATGAGGCCGCCTTGCGCCGCGTGCGCATCGGTCTGGCCGATATGCTGGGCGCGGGCAGCCCTGCTGGTGCTGGTGCTGCGGTCAGCCCGCGGGTGGCGCTGGTCGGGCTGCGTGGCGCCGGCAAGTCTACGCTGGGCGCCATGCTGGCGGAAGACTTGGACTTTCCCTTTGTCGAGCTCAGCCGCGAGATCGAGAAGTTTGCCGGCTGCAGCGTGGCCGAGATCCAGGCCCTGTATGGCGTCAACGCCTACCGCCGCTACGAGCGGCGAGCGTTGGAGGAGGCGATCCAGATCTACCCGGAGGCGGTGATCGCCACCCCGGGCGGGCTGGTGTCGGACCCCGCCAATTTCAACCTGTTGCTGGCGCACTGCAGCACGGTCTGGCTGCAGGCGGCGCCGGAAGACCATATGAAGCGCGTCATGGCCCAGGGCGACCTGCGGCCCATGGCGGCCAGTCGAGAAGCGATGGAAGACCTCAAGGGCATCTTGGCCGGGCGCGCCGCGTTCTACTCCAAGGCGCAACTTCAGCTGGACACCAGCGCGCAGCCGCTGGCCGTCACCTTCCTGCGCCTGCGCGAGATGGTGCGCGGGCTGTTGCAACGACCTATTTAAAAAAAGATGCAAGAAAATGCATGCAACCGCTTGACATGGCGTTTTGACAGGCAATATAATTCGCTCAACCCAAGTCGAAACCGGCATTTTTGCCTAACCAGGAGCGAATCACCATGAGCCACCCCAGCCGCGTCAATTACCAGACGGATCCCGCCCAGTACAAGCACTGGACCCTGAGCTTCGACGGCCCCGTGGCCACCCTCAAGGCCGACTTTGACGAGAACGCCGGCCTGCGCCCGGGCTACAAGCTCAAGCTCAACAGCTACGACCTCGGCGTGGACATCGAGCTCAATGACGCGGTGCAACGCATCCGCTTCGAGCACCCCGAGGTGCGCACCGTGGTGGTGACCAGCGCCAAAGAAAAGGTGTTCTGCTCGGGTGCCAACATCTTCATGCTGGGCGTCAGCAGCCACGCCTGGAAAGTCAACTTCTGCAAGTTCACCAATGAAACCCGCAACGGGCTGGAGGACTCGTCGCGGTACAGCGGCCTGAAGTTCCTGGCCGCGGTCAATGGCGCTTGCGCCGGCGGCGGCTACGAGCTGGCACTGGCTTGCGACGAAATCATTCTGGTGGACGACCGTGCCAGCGCCGTGAGCCTGCCCGAGGTGCCGCTGCTGGGCGTGCTGCCCGGCACCGGCGGCCTGACCCGGGTGACCGACAAGAAACATGTGCGCCATGATCTGGCCGACATTTTCTGCACCAGCGTCGAAGGTGTGCGCGGGCAGAAGGCCAAGGACTGGCGCCTGGTGGACCACATCGCCAAGCCCCAGGTGTTTGCCCAGAAGGTGCAAGAGCGTGCATTGGAGCTGGCCGCCCTGAGTGACCGCCCCGCCGACGGCCGCGGCGTCAAGCTCAACCCGGTGGCCTGCACGGTGGAGGCCGATGCCCTGCATTACAACCACGTCTCGGTGCAGATTGACCGAGTCAAGCGCACGGCCACTTTCACCGTCAAGGCCCCGGTGGGCGCCCAACCGACCGACCTGGCCGGCATCGAAGCGGCCGGCGACGCCTGGTACCCACTGGCCATGGCGCGTGACCTGGAAGACGCCATCCTGCAAATGCGCACCAATGAGCTGGACATCGGCGTCTGGCTGATCAAGACCCAGGGTGATGCCGCCGCCGTGCTGGCCATGGACGCCACCCTGGTCGCGCATCAGCAGCACTGGCTGGTGCGAGAGACCATTGGGCTGTTGCGCCGCACCTTCTCGCGCCTGGACGTGTCCTCGCGCAGCCTGTTTGCATTGGTCGAGCCGGGCTCCTGCTTTGCCGGCAGCCTGCTGGAGTTGGCCCTGGCCTGCGACCGCAGCTACCACCTGGCCCTGCCCGACGACGAAGCCGCTGCTCCCAAGATCGCAGTGGGCGACACCAATTTCGGTTTCTATCCCATGGCCACGGGCCAGAGCCGCCTGCAGCGCCGCTTTTACAACGAGCAGCCGGCGCTGGACGCGGTACGCCAACAGGCTGGCCAGCCGCTCGACGCAGACGCCGCCTTTGCCCTGGGGCTGGTCACCGCCAACCCGGATGACATCGACTGGGCTGACGAACTGCGCATCGCCGTGGAGGAGCGCGTGGCCATGTCGCCCGACGCCCTGACCGGGCTGGAGGCCAACCTGCGCTTCAACGGCCCCGAGAACATGTTCACGCGCATCTTCGGCCGCCTGACCGCCTGGCAGAACTGGATCTTCCAGCGGCCCAACGCGGTGGGCGACAAGGGCGCGCTCAAGGTCTACGGCAAGGGCGACAAGGCCCAGTTCGACTGGAACCGCGTCTGATCACCCCACCCTGAAATTCTTGTTTTTTTGGAGCACCTCATGTCAGCCATCAACTACAGCGAAAAAATCCCCAACAACGTCAACCTCAGCGACGACCGCACCCTGCAGCGCGCCCTGGAGCAGTGGCAGCCCAACTTCATCAACTGGTGGGACGACGTCGGGCCCGAGGGCTCCACCGACATGGACGTCTACCTGCGCACCGCCGTCAGCGTCGACCCGCAGGGCTGGGCCCAGTTCGGCCACGTGAAGATGCGCGACTACCGTTGGGGCATCTTTTTGAACCCGGGTGAAGCCGAGCGCACCATCCATTTCGGCGACCACAAGGGCGAGAAAGCCTGGCAGGATGTGCCCGGCGAGCACCGTGCCAACCTGCGCCGCATCATCGTGACCCAGGGTGACACCGAGCCGGCCTCGGTCGAGCAGCAGCGCCACCTGGGCCTGACCGCGCCCAGCATGTACGACCTGCGCAACCTGTTCCAGATCAACGTGGAGGAAGGCCGCCACCTGTGGGCCATGGTCTACCTGCTGCACAAGCACTTCGGCCGTGACGGCCGCGAAGAAGCCGACGCGCTGCTGCAGCGCCGCTCGGGCCAGGAGGACAACCCCCGCATCCTGCAGGCCTTCAACGAGCAGACGCCTGACTGGCTGAGCTTCTTCATGTTCACGTACTTCACCGACCGTGACGGCAAGTTCCAGTTGTGCGCCCTGGCAGAGTCGGCGTTTGACCCGCTGGCCCGCACCACCAAGTTCATGCTGACGGAGGAAGCGCACCACATGTTCGTGGGCGAGTCCGGCATCAGCCGCGTCATCCAGCGCACCTGCCAGAAGATGAACGAGCTGAAGACCGACGACGTCAAGAAGATGCGCGAGGCCGGCGTGATCGACCTGCCCACCATCCAGCGCTACCTGAACTTCCACTTCAGCGTCACCATCGACCTGTTCGGCGCCGACGAGTCCTCCAACGCCGCCACCTTCTACTCCACCGGCCTGAAGGGCCGCTACGAGGAAGGCAAGCGCACGGATGACCACCAGTTGCGTGGCCAGACCTACAAGGTGCTGGCGGTGCAGAACGGCCAGATCGTGGAGAAGGAAGTGCCGATGCTCAACGCGCTGAACGAAGTGCTGCGCGACGACTACATCAAGGACAGCATTGCCGGCGTGGAGCGTTGGAACAAGGTCATCGAGAAGGCAGGCATCCCCTTCCGCCTGAAGGCACCGCACAAGGCTTTCCACCGCAACATCGGCGCGCTGGCCGGTGTGAAGGTCTCGCCCGAAGGCCGCGTGGTGTCAGAAGCCGAGTGGAACGCCAAGGTCGACGAGTGGCTGCCCTCTGGCAACGACCGCGCCTTCGTGGCCAGCCTGATGGGCCGCGTGGTGGAGCCCGGCAAGTTTGCCAACTGGATCGCACCGCCGGTCATGGGCATCAACCGCCAGCCGGTGGACTTCGAGTACGTGCGCTTCAACTGAGCCAGATCAACTGAGCCTGAACGCGACCACGTTGTGACAGGATGGGGCCCCTCGCGGGCCCCTTCTTCCAAGAAATTCAAGGAGACAAGCACATGGACATGGCTGAAGGCGCCGTCATTCGGCAGCACCTGATCGACCCGGAAATCTGCATCCGCTGCAACACCTGCGAGGCCACCTGCCCCGTGGGCGCGATCACCCATGACTCGCGCAACTACGTGGTGGACGCCGACAAGTGCAACTTTTGCATGGCCTGTGTGCCGCCGTGCCCCACCGGCTCCATCGACAACTGGCGCACCATGCCCAAGTTGGTGGCCTACAGCGTGGCTGATCAGTTGACCTGGGACACGCTGCCCGAAGAACTGAGCCCCGAGCAACTGGCCGATGCTGGCGTGGCTGCCGATGCCGCACCTGCCACCGAGCCGGTGCAGCCGGTGCTGCCCGCCGCTGCTGATGGCCAGACGGCTTTCAACAGCGCGCAGTACGGCGCCACGCTGCCGCCCTGGTCGGCCGCCCACGCCTACACCAACCTGTACGGCCCCAAGGCCGCGCAAAAGACCATCACCGCCACCTGCACCGGCAACGTGCGCGTGACCGAGGTGGGCAAGGAATACGACACCCACCACATCGTGCTGGACTTCGGTAGCGCGCCCTTCCCGGTGCTGGAAGGCCAATCCATCGCCATCGTGCCCCCGGGCGTGGATGCGAATGGTCGGGCCCACCACCCGCGCCAGTATTCGATTGCCAGCCCGCGCAACGGCGAGCGCCCCGGGTACAACAACCTGTCGCTGACCATCAAGCGCGTGCTGGAAGACCACCAGGGCAACCCCGTGCGCGGCGTGGGCAGCAACTACATGTGCGACCTTCAGGTGGGCGACAAGGTGGAGGTCATCGGGCCTTTCGGCACGAGCTTCCTCATGCCCAACCACCCGCGCTCCAACATCGTGATGATCTGCACCGGCACCGGCTCTGCGCCCATGCGTGCCATGACGGAATGGCGCCGGCGCCAGAGGAGTTCCGGCAAGTTCGAGGGTGGCAAGCTCATGCTCTTCTTCGGCGCCCGCACCAAGGAGGAGCTGCCGTACTTCGGCCCGCTGCAGAACCTGCCCAAGGACTTCATCGATACCCACTTCGCTTTCTCCCGCGCTCCGGGTCAGCCCAAGACCTATGTGCAGGACCTGCTGCGCCAGCGCGCCGCCGACCTGGCCCCGCTGCTGGCCGATGCCAACACCTTCTTCTACGTCTGCGGCCTGAAGGCCATGGAAGAGGGCGTGGTGCTGGCCCTGCGTGACGTGGCCACACAGGCCGGGCTGGACTGGGACACGGTGGGCGCTGCGCTCAAGCGCGAAGGGCGTCTGCACCTGGAAACGTATTGAGGAACATCGCGGGATGAGCGCCTACAAGACCCTGAACATCACCGCCCGCGCTGCGGGTGTGGCGCAGATCACCATGTCGCGCCCGGCCGTCTTCAACGCCTTTGACGAGGCGATGATTGGCGAACTGGACGCGGCCTTTGCCGAGTCGATCGCCGACGAGCACGTGCGGGTGATCGTGCTGGCCGGCGAGGGCCGGCACTTCAGCGCCGGCGCCGACCTGCAGTGGATGCAGCGCGCCAGCCAGGCTTCGCAAGAGTGGAACCTGCAGGACGCGCGGCGCTTTGCCGGCATGCTGTGGCGCATCGCCTCCAGCCCCAAGCCTGTGGTGGCGCGTATCCAGGGGGCGGCGTTGGGCGGTGGCGTGGGTCTGGCCTGCACCTGCGACGTGGCCGTGGCGGCCGATAACGCGAGTTTCTCGGTCAGCGAGGCCAAGTTCGGCATCCTGCCGGCCGTCATTGGCCCCTATGTCACCAATGCCGTGGGCAAGCGTCAGGCCCTCCGTCTGGCGCTGACGACTGCCCGCATTGGTGCGGCCGAGGCCCTGGCCATGGGCCTGGAGCAGCAGGTGACGACCCTCGACGGTCTGGACGCCGCCATCGACGCCGTGGTGACAGACCTGCTGGCCGGAGGCCCGCAGGCCCAGCGCGAGATCAAGACGCTGTTCGCACAGCTGGAGGTGGGCCCCATCACCGAGCAGGTGCGCGAACTCACGGCGCAGACCATCAGCCGCGTGCGCGGCACCGACGAGGCGCGTGAAGGCTTCGATGCCTTCCTCTCCAAGCGCCCCGCGAACTGGATTCCCCAATGACGACATTGCAGCTTCAAGGCGCCCCGCTGCTGGTGGTGGGCGCAGGCATCATGGGCGCTGGCATCGCGCAGGTGGCGGCGCAGGCCGGCCACCCCGTGCAACTCTTCGACACCCGCGAGGGCGCGGCCGAGCAGGCCAAGGCCAAGCTGGCCGCCACCCTGGACGGTCTGGTGGCCAAGGGCCGGCTGACGCCCGAGGCCGCATCGGCCACGCTGGCGCGCATCACCCCCATCGCGGCGCTGGAGCAGGCACGTGAGGC
>JBEGOC010000080.1:0-4406 GCA_041182225.1 Pseudomonadota bacterium
CCGTTGACGCCGGGCATGCTCACGTCCATCACCACCAGGTCGGGGCGCAGTTCGTCCACCGCCTGCGCCACGCCGCTGCCGTCGCCCAGCTCGCCCACCACCTCGATGTCGGGCTCCTGGCTCAGCATGAGGCGGATCGCCTCGCGGAACATGGTGTGGTCTTCGACCAGCAGCACCCGAACGCTCAAGCCGCGCTCCGGCGGCGGGTTTTCTTGGTCACCGCAGCTTCTAGCAGCGGCACCCGGATCACCACGGCGGTGCCCTGGCCGGGCGTGCTGTCCACGCGCAACTCGCCGCCCAGAAAGCCGATGCGCTCGCGCATGCCCAGCAGACCGGTGGGGACGTCGCTGTCCAGGGTCAGGGCATCCAGCGCCGGCAGCACCTTGGCCGCATCAAAGCCGGCGCCGGCGTCGCTCACGATCAGCTGCAAGTGACCGGCATCGATCCGCATCAGGGTCACGGTCGCCAGCTTGACCTTGGCATGGCGGGCCACGTTGGCCAGCAGGTCACGCACCACCCGGAACAGGGTGGTGCTGACCGCAGGGTCCAGGGGCTTGGGCAGGCCGTCGTCCTGGATCAGCACATCGAGCTGATGGGACCGCACCAGCTCGTCCACCAGCCATTGCAGGGCCGACACCAGCCCGAGCTGGTCCAGCATGGGCGGGTTGAGCTGCAGCGCCATGGCACGCAGTTTCTGGTTGGCCAGATCGACCGCAAGCGCGCATTCGTCCACCGCGCGCTTGACGGAGGCCGGCATGGTTTGGCGCTGCACCACTGCCGCCTTGACGCCGATCACCGCCAGCAGCTGGCCCAGATCGTCCTGTAGATCGCGCGCCAGGGCGCGCCGCTCACGCTCCTCGGCCAGCGCCAGGGCGGCGGACAAAGCCCTGAGCTTGGCCGTCAAACCCAGGGAGGCATCCAGGTCGCGCCGAGCGGCTGTGACCGCGTCATGCGCCCGGCGGTACTCGGTGATGTCGGTGTAGTTCACCACCACGCCGTTGATCTGGTTGCCCTCCGTCAGGTAAGGCAGCGCCCGCCGGATGTACCAACGGCCGCTCTCCACCCGAAACTCCTGGTCGGGCACCGGCTGCTGCGCCAGCACGGCACGGGCCGCCTGCAACAGCGTGGCGTCACCCACCGCCGAGGCGATGTCGCTGACCGGGCGACCGATGTCACCGGCAATGAAGTTGAACTGCTTTTGCGTGGCCGGCGCAAACCACTTGATGCGCAGCGACTGATCCAGGCAAATGGTGGCGATGTCGCTGTTGTTGAGCAGGTTGTTGAGGTCACTGTTGGCGGCTTCGAGCTCGCGCAGCTTGGTCTCCAGTTGCTGGTTGACCGTGGTCAGCTCCTCGTTGAGCGACTGCAGCTCCTCCTTGGAGCTCTCCAGCTCCTCGTTGAGCGAGCGTAGCTCTTCATTGGCAGTGATCACCTCCTCGTTGGACAGGCGCAGGTTTTCATGGGTGGCCTCAAAGCGCTCCACCGTGCCCTGCAATTCATCGCGGGTGACCTGCAGTTCCTCCTCCAGGTGCCGCACCAGCACTCCTTCGGCACTCTTGTCGATCGGGATCAGCGTGGGCTTGAGGTCGGGCTGGAATACCACCAGAAACACCCGCCCGAGATCGCTGTCATGCAGCGGCGAAACGGTGATCTGTACCGGCACAAAGGCCTCGCCCCGCTTCATGTGGGCACCGGAGCTGACCACCGGCAGGTCCTGCGCGAGCGCCTCGCGCACCGCACTCTGCAGGCGGGAACGCAGCCCTTCACGCACCATGGCCAACACATCGAGCGTGGGCGCACCGCGCAGGCGCATCAGGTACTCATCGGTGGGGCCGCAGAAGTAGAGTGCATCGCACTGGCTGTTGATCAACACGGCGGCCGGGGCAAAGCGGTCCAGGATCATTTTTTGTGCCACCAGCGCGGCGCGGCTGCCGGGCGCGACGGCACGTTCGGGCTGCATGAGTGAGCCAGGGCGCAGCTCACCCACCTGGGGCGGTAGCGTCAGCGCCTCGACCCGCGCCCGCCCCTCGCGCCGGTACAGGCGCCACTTCTTGGACACCGGTCGAAACAGGTCGTCGCGCCCGCCATTGGACTCGGCGCTGCCCAGAAACAGGTAGGCGTCCTTGCGCAGCGCAAAATGGAAGATGCTGAGCACGCGCTTTTGCACCTCCGGCTCCAGGTAAATCAGCACATTGCGGCAGCTGATCAGGTCCACCCGGCCGAACGGCGGATCGGCAAACAGGTTTTGCAGGCCGAACACCACGGTCGCGCGCAGTGCGTCAGACACCACGAAATGCTGCCGGTCTTCGGTGCGGCTGAAGTAGCGCCGCAAATGGGCCGGCGGCACCCGGGCGGCGATACCCAGCGGGTAGCTGCCCAGGCGCCCGACCTCCAGCGCATCATGGTTGGTGTCGGTGGCAAACACCTGCACCGGGCATGCCTTGCGCGCGCGGCGCAGGCGCTCCAGCACCAGCATGGCCAGGGTGTACGCCTCCTCGCCGGTCGAGCAGCCCGGCACCCAGATGCGGATCGCTTCGCCCGCCTCGCGCGCGGCCACCAGCGGCTGGATCACCTCGGTATCGAGCACCGCCCAGGCCTCGGCATCCCGAAAAAATTCGGTCACGCCGATCAACAGGTCACGGAACAGCGCATCCACCTCCAGGCTGTCGCGGCGCAACAGCATCACATAGGCGTTACGCCGCAGAATGCCGTGCAAACCCATGCGCCGGTCGATGCGCCGCAGCAATGTGCTGCGCTTGTAGCCGGAAAAATCGTAGCCGCGCCGGGCCTGCACCAGCTTGATCAACTGGTCGATGGCGCGCTCATCGCCATCGGTGGCGGCCAGCACGGCCTGCCCCAGCACATAGGGGTGGCGCGCATAGGTCGCGATCACCGCCGGCATGCGTGCCACAGACAGCACGTGGTTGGCGCTGCCGGTGGCAATGGCGCTGCGCGGCATGCTGTCATTGGGCGCGCTGGCCGGCTCCTGCACCAGCACCATGCCGCCACCGGCGGCAATCGCCTTGGCGCCCAGTGCGCCATCCGAGCCGGCGCCCGACAGGACCACGCCAATGGCGCGGGGCCCCACATCATCCGCCAAGGACTCAACGAAGCGATCAATCGGCAACCACAGCCGGCCCTGCTCGCTGCGCGGCGACAGGCGCAGCCGCCCGCGTCGCACGGTCAGCACCTGATCTGACGGCGCGGTGTACACCTGGTTGCCCAAGAGCCGGGCGCCATCACTGGCGGCAGTCACCGGCATGGCGGTGTACTTGGTCAGCAGCTCGGCAGTCAGGCTGACGTGCTTGGGGTCCAGGTGCTGCACGATCACAAACGCCACACCGCTGTTGGCCGGCATGGCATGAAAAAAATGCCGCAGCGCCTCCAGCCCGCCGCTGGAGGCGCCGAGCGCCACGATGCAGGGGCCGGGCTGGCCGCTGGGGCTGGCGAGAACTGGCGGAGTTGGCTTGGTCATGGGCGGTTGGCTGGCAGCGTCAGCGCTCCGGACGCAGGCCCGGGTCTGGCAGGTGAATGAGCACCAAAGTTTAGCCTGCCAGCCGCATCAGCTCCTGCGCCACCTGTCCATCAAATTCGGGCCCGAGGTAAGTCTGGTTGCGGGCCACCTGGTAGATCGCCGGCAACAGCTCCTGCCCCACACGCAGCTTGGACACATAGCCCAAGGCACCCGCGTGCAGCATGCGTGCCACCAGCAGCGGGTCGGCGTGGGCAGACAGCCCGATCACGCGCAGGTCAGGGCGGCAGGCCAGCAGCTGGCGCGTCACTTCGATACCGTCCTGACCCGGCAGGTTGATGTCGATGCACACCACATCGGGTGCGGCACTGACCAGCGCCGCCAGTGCGGCAGGACCGTCACAGGCCTGAGCCACCACCTGGATGTCCGGGGCCTGGGCCAGGCTCATGCCCACCGCCTCGCGGAACATTTCATGGTCATCCACCAACAACACGCGCAAGGTCATGGCAAGCTCCGTTCGGTACCTGGTCCACAAAGGCCAGCAGGTCAGCCGGGTTGAGGGGTTTGAACTGAATCTCGATGCCGTGCTCGGCCATGCTGCGGATCAGTTCGGGGTCGGTGTCGCCGGTGATGATCAGGGCCGGCACATCCTGGCCATACACCTGGCGCACCCGGTCGATCACGTCAAAGCCGGTCTGGCCGGCCCCCAGCCGGTAATCGGAAATCACCAGATCAGGCCGGTGGTCGCCCAAGCCGGCCAGCAGGGCCTGCGACGTGGCAGCAGCCACCACCTGATGGCCGGCGCCCTGCAGCAGCAGCCCCAGGGCCCGCAGAATCTGGGCGTTGTCGTCCACCAGGGCCACCCGCAGCGGGCGCGCCGGTGGCGCAGGCGCCGGTGCCTCAGGGCTGCGCTCCAGCATGCGCCCGGCGGGCA
>JBEGOC010000081.1:0-8303 GCA_041182225.1 Pseudomonadota bacterium
GGAGAGGAATGACATGGTTTCAGCGCCCCCCGAAAAGTCGCTTCAGCAGCCCCTGTCGCGGGACATCAATGAAGCGCAGGGGTTTGTCTGCACCCAGAAAACGGTCGATCACGTCCTTGTAAGCCTCAGACACATCGCTACCTTCGAGATGAACCGCCGGCACACCCTGATTCGACGCCTGCAGCACCGACTCACTTTCGGGAATCACGCCAATCAGCTTGATGCGCAAAATGTCCTGGATATCCTCCAGCGACAACATCTGGCCCTGGTTGACACGTGCGGGGTTGTAGCGGGTGATCAACAGGTGTTCCTTGACCGGCTCCAGCCCTTCGATGGCGCGGCGCGTCTTGCTGGCCAGCATGCCCAAGATGCGGTCGGAGTCTCGTACCGATGACACCTCCGGGTTGGTGACCACCAGCGCTTCGTCGGCAAAGTGCATGGCCATCAGAGCTCCGGTTTCGATGCCAGCGGGTGAGTCACAGACAATGAACTCGAAATCCATGGCTGCCAGGTCCTTGAGCACCCGCTCCACGCCCTCCTGGGTCAGTGCGTCTTTGTCACGGGTCTGCGATGCGGCCAACACAAACAGCTTGTCGCACTGCTTGTCCTTGATCAGAGCTTGATGCAAATTGGCTTCGTTGTTGATGACGTTGATCAGGTCATACACCACGCGACGTTCGCAGCCCATGATCAGGTCAAGGTTACGAAGCCCGACGTCAAAATCGATCACCGCAGTCTTGTGGCCACGCAGCGCCAGACCGGTTGCAAAACTGGCGCTGGTGGTGGTCTTGCCAACCCCACCCTTGCCTGATGTCACCACAATGATTTTTGCCATGGGCTTGCTGTCTTTCAGTAAGAAATGGTCAGGGGGTTGATCAACAACCGGTCCTGGCCATCGTTGCTCAGTTGGACTTGGGCCGGCTTGCCATGAACGGCCGCCGGCAGGGGATTCTCACTGGTGCGGTAAACACCGGCAATCGAGATCAGTTCAGGCTCCAGGCACAGCGAAAAGATGCGGGCCTGGACATTGCCGCTGGCCCCGGCCATGGCCTTGCCGCGCAGTGGGGCGTAAACATGGATATGGCCATCAGCCACCACCTCGGCGCCCTGGTTCACCATGGCCAACACCACCAGGTCCGACCCCCGGGCGTACACCTTCTGGCCAGAGCGCAAGGGCTTGTCAATCACCATCGTGCCCACGGGCGCTGCGCGTTGCGCCACTTTTGGCTGCACTGGCTCAGCGCTGACGAGTGGCACACTGGCCACCAGCTCCGGCGTTGGTCGCACCACGTCCGGTTCTGCCTGAGCCAAACCCAGACTATCCGTCATGGCCAGCCAAGATTCATCAGCACCCCGGATCGCAACCGGCACCAATCGGCAAGCCTTCAACACCGCCAACAGGGGTTCGAGTTCAGGCGGTGACGCCGGCGAGGGCCAAGCCGACACATCGATCAGCACCGGGTCTTGGTCAAAGAAATCCGGACTGTCGCCATTGGGTCCGAATTGCTGCTGAAACGCCTGTGCCAGCTGCGTCAGGTCCGTGGTTTTCACCATCAATGCCAACAAGGCCCAGCGCGTGCTTTTGAGCTCAAAAGTCGCGGATGTCGCGCCAGGGGATGGACTGGCAGGTGTAGAGGGCATGCGTCAGCGAAATAGAGGCGGGGTCGGCAATAAAGGGGGGACGTCAGCCTGCTGCTGCACTGATGAACGGTGGCCTGATTTTACTTGATCAGCACCCCTGACCAGCCCCTGCCTTGTCCATTGACTGGTTTTCTTTGACAGTCGTGCAATTGGGTGATGCGGGAATTTTTCCGCTGCCATGTGGGACCGTCTTTATCCTTTTTCTTATTGAATACAGATAGCAGTAGTAGATAGAGCACCGGGTCAACTGTGGACAACTGTTGAAAAGTGTTACCAATCAAGACTTTTGTCCTGGCGCAACGGTGTGTACGCGGGTCTCTATTACCGGGCGCTCAGCATGAACAACTTGAAACAATGGCCATCGCCTGTGCATAACTGGAGGCTTGTTCTGTTGTTGTGCACAAGTTTGTGCTTTGACAAATTGAGCTTCATCGTTTAAGCGAACCAGCTCGTTGACGTCGGTCAAAGCGTCGCACAGGGTGAGCTGTCATGCTGACGCCCTGAAGGAGACAAACTCATGGAGCACGAAAGCCTGCGGATTATTCTTGACGAACACAGTGCCTTGCGTGCGATGCTGCGCTCACTGACCATGATGCTGGACCGCGGTCCCATGGCGGACAAGGACCAGTTTTTCAATGTGGTGCGTGCCATGTTGTTTTACATCGACGAGTTTCCAGAGCGCTTGCATCACCCCAAGGAGTCTTTGCTGCTGTTCCCCAAGGTGGCGCAACTGGCACCGCAAACCCAGGACACCCTGACCCGCTTGGAAAAAGACCATGTGCAGGGTGAAGCCAAGGTGCGTGAATTGCAGCACTTGCTGCTGGCCTGGGAGTTGCTGGGTGAATCGCGGCGCGCCGTGTTTGAGCAGGCGACTCGCAGCTACTGTGGCTTTTACCTGGAGCACATCCACCAGGAAGAAACAGTAATTTTGCCGGCTGCACAAAAGGTGTTGACTGGATCCGATTGGCAGACACTGGATGAGGCGTTTGCCGGGAATGCCGATCCGTTGACCCAGGTCAGCCTGCGTGACCCGCGCTTTGACTTGTTGTTCAGTCGTATCGTGATGCAGGCGCCCACGCCGATTGGTCTGGGCGAAGGCTGACGTCGGCGCGGGTTGGCGTGCCCGCCTAGTTCGCCTAAAAATTCTCGACCACGGTCGCCGGCGAGGCCGGTGCACAGCGCAAAATAGGCGAGCATGACAATAACAGTACCGCCCACTCCCCGATGGTCTGAACCCCAGGTGTTGTGGCTGGCCTTGGCTTTGTCAGCGGGTGCGGCGCTGTCCTTGGGCATCACGCGTTTTGCCTACGGTTTACTGCTGCCGACGATGCGCACAGATCTGGGCTGGAGCTACACGCTGGCGGGCGCCATGAACACGGTGAATGCCCTCGGCTACCTGTTGGGCGCCCTGTGCATGCCACGTTTGATGCAGGTCTATGGGCCCTCTCGCTTGCTGTGCTTGGGCGCTGTGCTGGCCAGTGTGTTCATGGGCTTGAGTGGGTTTTTCACCGATTCCGCGGCGCTGTTGCTCCAGCGCCTGTTAGCGGGTAGCGCCAGTGCCTTGGTGTTCATTGCCGGCGGCCTGCTGGCGGCACGCTTGGGAACGGTCTGGCCGCAGCGCAGCGGTTTGGTGATCGGTTTGTATTACGGCGGTACAGGTTTCGGCATTGTGGTGTCGGCCCTTCTGGTGCCGCAGGTGTTGCACTGGGCCAGCCAACAGCCGCATGGCTGGGCCTGGGCCTGGTGGGCCCTGGCGCTGGTGTGCGGATTGGCCACATTGGTGCTGTTGTGGCCGGCCCTGCGCTTGCAAGGCCTGGCACCGCCTAGGGTGGCGGCAACAGCTGGCATGCCGGAGCGGTTCCGCTGGCGCTGGTTTGGCTACGCTTTGGCCGGGTATGGCATGTTTGGGGTGGGTTACATCGGCTACATGACCTTTGTCATTGCCCTGCTGCGCGAACAGGGGGCCGGGGCCACGGCCATCACGGTGTTTTATGCCTTGCTGGGTCTGGCCGTGCTGGTGTCGTCCCGAGTCTGGGCCGGCTTGCTGGACCGTTACAAGGGCGGCCAGGTGTTGGCCCTGCTCAATGCCCTGCTCGGTTTGGCCACCCTGTTGCCGACCCTGAGTGCCCATTGGGGCGTGATTCTGTTGTCGGGCCTGCTGTTCGGTGGGGTGTTTTTATCGCTGGTGGCTTCCACCACAGCGCTGGTGCGGCATAACCTGCCGCCAGCGGCCTGGGGCGATGGCATCAGCGCCTTCACCATCGTGTTTGCCTTTGGTCAGATGGTGGGCCCGACCGTGGTGGGCTGGATTGCCGACGGGCCAGGGGGTCTGGCACGTGGCATGGTGTTCTCCGCGTTGGCGCTCTGGCTGGGTGCGGCTCTGGCCTGGCGCCAGCAGCCGCTCAGGCTCGGAGACCTTCAGCGCGCAGCGCCGCCTGCACCGCCGGCCGCGCCCGCATCCGGGCCATGAACTCACCCAAGCGGGGTAGTGCAGAAATATCCACACCGACCAGCCGGCTCCAGCCGACCACGGTGAACAGGTAAGCATCGGCCACCGTGAATTGCTCGCCCATCAGGTAGGGGCCCCGCGCCAGTTCCCCTTCGACCCACTGCAACCGCCCGCCCAGGCGGGCCCGCGCGGCGGTTTTGACCTCTTCCGGCATGCCGGGTGTAAACAGGGGTGAAAAGCCCTTGTGCAACTCGGTGCCGATGAAAGTCAGCCACTCTTGCAGTTTGTAACGCTCAAAACTGCCGGCGGGTGGTGCCAGCTGCTTGTCCGGCGCCTGGTCGGCGATGTACTGCACGATGGCCGGGCCTTCGCGCAGTTGCCGGCCGTCGTCAAGCACCAGCAGTGGCACATAGCCCAGTGGGTTGATGCTGTAGTAATCGGTGCCGTCGGCGAGCTTATGGGTTTTGGTGGGTGCAGCAATCGCCTCAAAAGCGAGGCCGGCTTCGTGCAGGGCGATGTGGGGTGAGAGGGAACAGGCGCCCGGGGAGTAGTAGAGTTTCATGCCGGTATGCTAACGGATTTGCCCAAACGGATTCGCCTTGGGCGCTGAGATAATCCCAGCCATGTTCATCCTGATCGGCAGCGCCTTGTCATGACCTCCCACCATTTATTTTCCGGTCGCTTGACCCTGGTCCAATTGTGGCGGCCGCTGCTCGCCATGACCCTGGTGATCGTGGTGTCCAACATCGCGGTGCAGTTCCCCATCAATGAGTGGCTGACCTGGGGTGCTTTTACCTACCCCTTTGTGTTTTTGGTGGCAGACCTGACCAATAGGGCGGTGGGTGCCCAGGCGGCGCGTCGGGTGGCCTGGCTCGGCCTGTTGCCGGCGGTGCTGCTGTCGGCCTGGCTGGCCAACTGGCACATTGCGCTGGCCTCGGGCACGGCCTTCCTGCTGGCGCAGTGGATGGACATTGCCGTGTTCAACCGCTGGCGCAGCCAGTCCTGGTGGAAGGCGCCATTCATGGGTTCGCTGGTTGCTTCCGTGGTGGACACCCTGGTGTTTTTCTCGATCGCCTTTTATGGCAGCGAGATGAACTGGCTGATGTTGGCCGCCGGTGACCTGGCCATGAAATGGCTGATGGCGGTGCTGTTACTGGCGCCGTACCGGATGATGCTGCCGCGTCTCAGCCTGTGGGTGCCGTCGGCGCGCTGACGGCCTCGCAGGGGCTCAGGCACGGCGGCCGAGAATCAGGTCTACCGCCTTTTCGGCAATCATGATGGTCGGGGCGTTGGTGTTGCCGGTGGTCACCTGCGGCATGACCGAGGCATCGACCACGCGCAAGCGGTCCACGCCGTGCACCCGCAGCGCACTGTCCACCACCGCCAGCGGGTCGCTGGCCGGCCCCATTTTGCAGCTGCCGCAGGGGTGGTACTCGGTGTCGGAGTTTTGCCGCAGGAACTGGGTCACCGCGTCGGGGTCGTTGCGAACAAACGGGTAGAGCATGGCGCCCCGGTAGGGCGCCAGTGCCGGGCTTTGCATGATGTCGTAGCCCAAGCGGGCACCCTGAGCCAGGGTGGTGACATCCTGCGGATCAGTCAGGAATTGCGGGTCGATCAAGGGCGCATCCTGTGCCCGGGCACTGTGCAGGGTGAGCTGACCGCGGCTTTTGGGCCGCATCAGCGTCACGTGCAGGGTGTAGCCGTGGCCCAAATGATTTTTGCGGGTGTGGTCGTCCACGATGCCGGTGCACAGCGCCAACTGGATGTCGGGCGCCGGCGCGGCCGGATCGGTTTGCAAAAAGCCCTGGGTTTCGGCCACATTGCTGGTAATGATGCCGGTGCGGTACCGGCGCCATTCCCAGATGCCACGCACGATGGCGCCGAGCCCAGCGGCCGACAGCCCGAAGGTGGCATCCTGACGCCGGGTGCGGTAGATCAGCACTGTGGTGATGTGATCGTGCAGGTTTTGCCCGACACCGTTGAGCGCGTGGACCACCGGGAGCCCGTGGGCGGCCAGTTGCGCCGCCGGGCCCACGCCGGACAGCATCAACAGTTGCGGCGAACCAAAGGCACCCCCGGCGAGCAGCACCTCGCGCCGCGCCCGCACCTGTTGCAGTGCCCCGCCCTGCAGGTATTCAGCGCCGATGGCCTGGCGGCCTTCGAACAGCAGACGCTGGGTGTGCGCCCGGGTGATCACTTGCAGGTTAGGCCGGCCCAGATGTGGCGTCAGGTAGGCGCGCGCCGCATTCCAGCGCTCACCGGCCTTCTGGGTGACCTGGGCTGGGGCGTAGCCCAGCTGCTGCGCGCCGTTGTAGTCGGAGGTGGCGGGTAGGCCTTGTTCAGCACAGGCCGCTTCGAACGCCTGGTTGAGCACACTGGGGCTGCGCAGGTAACTGACATGCAGCGGGCCGCCGCTGCCGTGGTAATCGGTGGCGCCAAAGCATTCGCTGTGTTCGGCGCGCTTGAAGTAGGGCAGCACCGCGTTGAAGTCCCAGCCGGGATTGCCCAGCGCGGCCCAATGGTCGTAGTCGTAGCGGTTGCCGCGGGTGTAGACCATGGCGTTGACCGAGCTGCTGCCGCCCAGCACCTTGCCGCGCGGCTGGTAGCCCCGGCGGCCGTTCAGGCCGGGTTGTGACACGGTCTGGTAGCGCCAGTTGTGCAGGCCGACTGCCGCTGTGGCGGCAAAGCCCAGTGGCGCCCGGATGAAGACCGAGTCGTCCGGGCCGCCGGCTTCCAGCAGGCAAACGCTGATGTTCGGGTCTTGCGACAGGCGCCCAGCCAGCACGCAGCCGGCCGAGCCGCCGCCGACGATGACGTAGTCAAACGCTTGCATGGCGCGGCTCAGGTGCGGTAACTCGGGTCAGCGCGGTCGAGCTTGCGCAGCAACGCGGGCCAGACCAGTGCCGCACCCAGGCCGGCGGTAGCGACCTTGAGCACGCTGCCGATGCCGGCCACGATGGCCGGGTTGACATGCACCAGCTCACCGCCGGCCTGGGCGTCGAGCTGGATGCGGCAGGTGTTCTCAAAGGTGTACATGGCCAGAAAAGCGTCGGCAATGGTCTTGCCCACCGTCAGCAGGCCGTGGTTGCGCAGCATCAGGTAGTTGGCCTCGCCCAGGTCCGCCTGCAGGCGCGGTTTTTCGTCGTCGCGCAGCGCGACGCCCTCGTAGTCGTGGTAGGCCAGCGAGCCCAGCACAAAGGTCGATTGCTGGCTGATCGGCAGCACGCCGCACTTTTGCGCACTGACCGCAATACCGGCGCGGGTGTGGGTGTGCAGCACGCAGCCGGCATCCTCGCGCACCTGGTGGATGCAGCTGTGGATGGTGAAGCCGGCCGGGTTCACAGGGAAGGGCGAGTCGCTGAGCTTGTTGCAGTGTTGATCGACCTTGACCAGGCTGGAGGCGGTGATTTCGTCGAACATCAGGCCGTAGGGGTTGATCAGAAAGTGATGTTCCGGCCCGGGGATGCGGGCGCTGACATGGGTGAACACCAGGTCACTCCAGCCGTAAGCTGCCACCAGCCGGTAGCAGGCGGCCAGATCACAGCGCAGCTGCCATTCGTTGGCGCTGACCTGGTCGTGCAGGGAAGGGATGTGCATGGTGGTGTCCTTGGCTAACGCGGCCGACCCGATGCCGGCAGCGTCATGGTCGCAGAATACGCCAGTGCGCTCAGGACAAGAGTCAAACAGATGACAGGCCAGTTGGCGTTGGCGGGGCTGGCGTGCCTGATTCCGCTCGTGTCCTCCGCCCTGCGGGCTCCCCCTTGACCTCGCTGCATCAGGCACGCCACCCCCTCCTTGGTTGGGCAAGGCTAAGCACCCGAATACCTGAATACCTGCAGTCCGGTGTCCAGGTGTTTGCGCGCCAGGGTCGTCAAGGTGGTGACGGGTCGAGCGGCTGAGCGAGGTAAAAGGGGGAGACCGAAGGTCGGAGGACACGAGCGCAGTCGCTTGGCCCGGCGCCGCCTTGACCGGAGCGCCAACAACCAGCGCCAACAATCGCTACAAAAAACATAGCTATCACCCCAATAAACACGTGGCCTAGCGCCTGATTTGTGCTGCGTCGTAAAATCGCCAGACTTTGTCTTCCGACAAGCGCTGGGCGCGCGCCCTGGTTTTGCGCCCGATGAAAAGACCCATAACCATGCTTTACCCACAACACTTTGACGTGATCGTCGTCGGCGGCGGTCATGCTGGCGCCGAGGCGGCGCTGGCG
>JBEGOC010000082.1:0-4272 GCA_041182225.1 Pseudomonadota bacterium
CCGTTGACGCCGGGCATGCTCACGTCCATCACCACCAGGTCGGGGCGCAGTTCGTCCACCGCCTGCGCCACGCCGCTGCCGTCGCCCAGCTCGCCCACCACCTCGATGTCGGGCTCCTGGCCCAGCATGAGGCGGATGGCCTCGCGGAACATCGTGTGGTCTTCGACCAGCAGCACCCGGGTGTGGGCCGGTAGCGGGGCCTGCAGGCCACTGTCGCCCCCATGGGGCTGCGTCGCCACAGGCCCGCTCGTGGTCCATTGCATTCCTTCCATCAACCGCCCTTTTCTTTTTTTGCGTACTTCTAGCTTTTAAGTTGTAGCGTAACTGCCGCGCCGGCCTGAGCCAATACCGATTCTGCAGAGCAATCACTACTGGTTTTTAGGTAGTTTGGCGCGATCCTGGCGACGCTGCCGCTTCCGCTGCCGCTGCCGCTGCCGCAGCCACAGCCCAACCATGGCCGCCAAGCCCAGAGCCGGCAAACCGGGGTCAAAGCCCGCATCGGGGTTGACCGTGCAGCCGCCGCCCGTGCTGCCGCTGAGGGTGCCGTCTGTGGCAAGCTGCGTTGGGACCCCCGGCAGCTCAAAGGCGCCCACATCGGGCGTGGCGTCGCGGGTCTGACCGCGCTGGTCGAGGGTGACGTCGGCTTCCGCCTGGCCCGCGCCGAGTGCCGGGCTGCCGGCGAGCAAGGCGTGCGTCAAACTGCCGCCGCCGTTGTCACCCAGATCGCCCAGCTTGGTGTCCTTGCTGTTTTGGTCGCCGTTCAGGCTGAGCACCGACTCGCAGCTGTTGTCGCTGCTGAGGTTGAAGCCCCGCGAGGCCAGGGTGGCTGAGGCGCCGGTGCTGCCGCAGTTGGCCGAAGGCAATGCCGCGATCTCGGTCGCGTCCATGCCGTCGGTGTAGCCCGTGCGGTTGTCGGCGAGCAACACGTTCTTCAGCGTGAAGAGCCTGCTGGTCGACGCCGCGCTGTTGAGGCCGACACCGGAGGACGACACCTCGTCGCCCGCCAGATTGCGGGCGATGGTGACGAAACGCAGGTCGGCCGCTCCATCGGTATCGATCCCACCCACGGTGTCGCTGGCCACATTGGCACTGAGCGTGCTGTTGAGCAGGCGCAGCGTCACGCCTGCGCGGGCGCTGATGCCGCCGCCGACCACCGCCTTGTTGCCGCTGAGGGTGGCACCCACAAAATTGACCACGCTGCTGCCGGCACCAAAGACGCCGCCGCCGCCTTCTGCCGTGTTGTCGCGAATCGTCGTGTTGGTCAGCGACGCAGGGCCCTCGGTGTAAATGCCGCCGCCAGCGGTGTCGGCGCTGTTGTCGCTGACCCTCAGCGCGTTGGTTGAGAGCACGCCCGCAGAATAAATGCCGCCGCCGTCGCCCTGGGCCGAGTTGCCGGTGACGATGACCTGCTTGATCTCCAGGCTGAGGGAGGTGGCCCCTATGGCGCGCGGCGTGCCGGGCTTGTTGCTGCCACCGCGCCCCGCCTGTCGGGCCTGACCGCTCTGGCCCATATCCACCAGCACCACGGCGGCGGCCGGGCCGACCGCCACGGCGCCACCGGCGCGGCGCAGGTGGTAGAGGGCCGGCCACATGCCGGATGCCGGGCCCACTTTGATCGGGGTCTCCAGGGTTTGCCCGTTGCTCAGGCTCAGGCTCTGCAGGCTGACGGCCACCGGGTTGTTGTCGGCATGGATGTGGAAGATGCGGTCCCGCACCACCCCGGGGTCTGTGCTCCAGGTGATGATGGTGGCGCCCGCACCTGCGCCGATGATCTGGACGCTTTTGAGCAGGTCCAGGTCACCCACGGTGGCATCGGCCACGTTGGCAACGGTGGGCACAATGGCGGGATTGCCGGGCGCGGTATCGACATAGGTTTCGTCCAAACCCATGCGGGTCAGGGTGTAGACGCCGGCCGGCAGGTTCAGGGTGTCGTTGCTGCCGTAGGGCTCGAGCACGGTGGCCACACAGTCGCCCACATTGGCGCCGGCGTTGATCGACAGCACCGCCTCACGCAGCGAGCACCTGCCGTCGCCGGCACTGGCGGCGTCCGCCGCGCGGGGATCGACCGTGATGCTGGCGGCCTGCGCCGCCGGCACAGCAAGCGCTGCCAGCAGGACCATAAGGACCAGCGAGGGGCGAGCGTGTAAAGCGTGATTGTTCATGGCTGGGTCCTGAGTTGAGACATCAAACCGAGGGTCATCGGGCATCCGCGTCCTGACGCCCACCGACAATGCAGCGAGCGTAGAACGGCAAGGCGTGTATCAAAATACGTCGAAGTGTTCAAAATCGTTACCGGATTGGCGGTAGCCGGCGCGTAGCCCCCGCCCGGATTGCCTCTGGTGCCATGCCGGATAATCAGGTTTTCACTCGCCCGCAGCGCGGTGCCTTGAAGCGGGCCGCCTTGCGCCAACGCAAAGCCCCATGCGCCACACCATTTTTGACACCCCCGTGCTCAACACCCTGTTGCGTGGCCTGTCGGTCGGCTTTTTGCGCCTGAGCGGCTGGACCATTGAGGGCGCACTACCGGCCGGCGCCGGCAAATGCGTGTTGATTGCCGCGCCGCACACCAGCAACTGGGACCTGCCCTACACCCTGATGGTGGCTTTTGCCTTGCGACTGAATGTGTACTGGATGGGCAAGGAGCAGCTGTTTCGGCCGCCGTTTCGCGGCGTGATGCGCTGGCTGGGCGGCATTCCGGTGAACCGGGCGCAGGCCGGCAACCTGGTGGCGGCGTCGGTGGCGGCGCTGCAGCAGGCGCCCGGGCCGGTGCAGCTGATCGTGCCGCCCGAGGGCACGCGCAGCAAGACGCGCTACTGGAAAACCGGCTTCTATTACATCGCCCTGGGCGCCCAGGTGCCGATCGTGATGGCCTACATGGACTACGAGCGCAAGCGCAGCGGCCTGGGGCCGGTGTTTGTGCCCAGCGGCAACGTGGAGGCCGACATGGGCGCCATCAAGGCGTTTTACGCCCCGTTCAAAGGCCGCAATGCGGCGCAGTTCCACGCCGGCGAGTAGCCGGCGCCCGGTGGCGCAAGGGATGGCTTAGCCGGCCCCTAGCACCGTGTGCATCGACTCGGCCACGATCTCCACCACGCGTTGGATCATGGGGGGCTGCATCACCAGCGCCGGGCCGAGGTAGAGGGTGTCGCCACGGCCGCGCGTGACCAGGCCCCTGCGGCGCGCCTCGGCGATCACGGCCGGCCCGATCTTGCGGCCGGCATCAAAGCTGGCCTTGCTGGCCCGGTCTTCTACCAGTTCCACCGCCGCCATCAGGCCCAGGCCGCGCACGTCGCCCACATGCACATGGTGGCCGAGTGCACTGCGCAGGTCTGCCAGAAACTGGGCGCCGTTATGGGCAGCGGCCTGCACCAGTTGCTGCTGCTCGATGACGTCGATCGTTGCCAGGGCCACCGCGCAGCTGACGGGATGGCCGCTGTAGGTGTAGCAGTGCATCCAGGGGTCGGAGCCGGCCCGGTCAAACACGTCGGCAATGTGGTCGGACAGGCCGATGCCGCCCAGCGGCACGTAGCCGCTGGTGATGCCCTTGGCGAACTGCATCAGATCGGGCTGCACGCCCCAATGGTCCAGGGCGAACATGCGGCCGGTGCGGCCAAAGCCGGTAATGACTTCATCGGCCGCCAGCAACACGTCGTACTTGTCACAGATTTCGCGGATGCGCTTGAAGTAGCCCGATGGCGGCACATAGGCCCCGCCGCCACAGACCGGCTCGACCAGAAACAGCGCCACGGTATCCGCCCCTTCGGCCAGGATGGCGCGTTCCAGCTCATCGGCAGCCGCCGTGGCCGGGTCCTGCCCTGGCGCGACCGGGTAGCGGTAGGGGTCGTAGTTGGGAATGTGCACGAAGCCGGGCATGCGCGGCTCAAAGGCGGGCCAATAGGCCGGCAGGCCAGTGGCGCACATGGCCGCCAGCGTGGTGCCGTGGTAGCCGCCCATCTGGCTGATGGTCTTGACCTTGCCCGGCTTGCCCATGGCCTTCCAGTAATAGCGCGCGGTCTTGATGGTGCTGTCGGTCGATTCACCACCGCCTGAAGTGAAGAAAAACCGGTTGATGTTGGGGTAGGTCAGGCCGGCCAGGCGCTCGCCCAGCGCCATGGCCTGCAGGTTGCTGCTGCCCGAGTAGCCCGAGGCATAGGCCAGGGTCCCCATTTGCGCGGCGGCAGCCGCCACCAGCGTGGGCTGGCTGTAACCCAGGGTCACGTTCCACAGGCCGGACATGGCGTCGATGTAACGGTTGCCGTCGGCATCGATCAG
>JBEGOC010000083.1:0-36451 GCA_041182225.1 Pseudomonadota bacterium
GCACGGTAGGTAGATTCAAAGAATTGGGCAGGCTCGCTTGCAGCCTTGCTCATCCAATCGCTTCAGGAGGCGCCTCGGGGGTTCAGTGCTCGCCTCTGGGTGGATACCAGGACCGGTTCGAAAGACAAGCACCTAAGATGAGAGAATTACCACACGTTTTCCTTCATACGGCCATGGCCCGAACTGGCAACCTGCTCGCAAGTGTTACGCCCCGTTATCAGAACATCAACCCTACTCATGAAATCTGCATAGCCGCAATTCTCTCCAGGTGGGACTGAAGCATTGGCATCCAATAGCCAGTCAATAGCGCCGTCTTCGCGGGCGATAAATCCATCGAGACTTGTTGCTATGTAGACGGGTAACACTCAACGCAACCCAGACTCGGATAGGTCGCCAACACCAACGGGCAGCCTGGGCGGCCCGTTGGCCGCCTTAGCCGTTTACCGATTACTCGGAAAACTGAATACCGTGCCCTCGCGCACGCCGGCCGAGGGCCAGCGTTGGGTGATGGTCTTGCGCTTGGTGTAGAAGCGCACGGCATCGGGGCCGTAGGCGTGCAGGTCGCCAAACAGGCTGCGCTTCCAGCCGCCGAACGAGTGGTAGGCCACTGGCACCGGCAGCGGCACGTTCACGCCCACCATGCCGACCAGGATGTTGTCGGAGAAATAGCGGGCGGCTTCGCCGTCGCGGGTGAAGATGCAGGTGCCGTTGCCGTACTCGTGGGCGTCGATCAGGTCCATGGCCGCTTGCAGGGTTTGCACTCGCACAATGCCCAGCACCGGGCCAAAGATTTCTTCCTGGTAAATCACCATGCCGGGCTTGACGTTGTCAAACAGGCAGGGGCCCAGAAAGTAACCGTCTTCATGGCCCGGCACCTTGACGCCGCGGCCGTCCACCAGCAGGGTGGCACCCTCGGCCACGCCCTGGTTGACATAGCCCTTGACTTTCTCAAAATGCGGTTTGCTGACCAGCGGGCCCATGTCGTTGCTGGCGTCGGTGCCGGGGCCGACCTTCATCTTGGCAATCTCGGCTTTCAGGCCGGCAATCATGGCGTCGGCGGTGGCGTCGCCCACGGCCACGATCAGTGGCACCGCCATGCAGCGCTCGCCGCAGGAGCCGTAGGCTGCGCCCATCATGGCGCTCACCGCATTGGCCACGTCGGCGTCGGGCATCACCACCGCATGGTTCTTGGCCCCGCCCAGCGCCTGCACCCGCTTGCCGGCGGCGCAGCCGGTGGCGTACACGTACTCGGCAATCGGCGTGGAGCCGACAAAGCTCACCGCTTTCACGCGCGGGTCGGTCAGCAGGGTGTCGACCGATTCCTTGTCGCCTTGCACCACATTCAGCACGCCCGGCGGCAAGCCGGCCTGCAGCGCCAGCTCGGCCACGCGTAGCGCACTGCTCGGGTCGCGCTCGGACGGTTTCAGAATAAAGGTGTTGCCGCAGGCCACCGCCATCGGCCACATCCACAGCGGCACCATCACCGGAAAGTTGAAGGGCGTGATGCCTGCGGTGACGCCCAGCGCCTGAAACTCGCTCCAGGAGTCGATGGCCGGCCCCACATTTTTGCTGTGCTCGCCCTTGAGCAGCTCGGGCGCGTAGCTGGCGTACTCCACGTTCTCGATGCCGCGTTGCAACTCACCCAGCGCATCGGCCAGCACCTTGCCGTGCTCGGCCGTGACCAGGGCGCACAGCTCATCGGCATGCTGCTCCAGCAGCACCTTCAGGTTACTCATGACGCGGGCGCGCTTGAGCGGCGGCGTGGCGCGCCAGGCCGGGTAGGCCGCCTGCGCGCTGGCAATGGCTTGCTCGACCGTGGCCTTGTCGGCCAGCAGCACGCGCTTTTCAGCGTGGCCGGTGGCCGGGTTGAACACGTCTTGCGCGCGGCTGCCGCCGGCAACCCGTTGGCCGTTGATCAGGTGGGGAATGGTGGGGAGTGTGGACATGGTGCTTTCGAAGGGCGAGCAGGGGGAGGGCGAACTGGGCTCAGGCCATTTCTTGGATGGTTTCGCCCAGGGCGTCGAGCAGGGTGCTGATCTGGGCCGGGGTGCTGATGAAGGGTGGGGCGAGCTGGATGGTGTCGCCGCCGTAGCGCACATAAAAACCTTTTCTCAGCATGGCCATGGCGATCTCGTAGGGCCGGCGTGCCGGCTCGCCGGGATGGGCCGCGATGGTAAAGCCAGCTGCCAGACCGAAATTGCGGATGTCGGTGATGTGTTTCACGCCTTTGAGGCCGTGCACCGCGTTCTCAAAATGGGGGGTGAGCTCTTTCACCCGGTCGATCATGTTCTCCCGCACCAGGATGTCCAGCGCCGCCAGCCCGACCGCGCAGGGCAGCGGGTGCGCCGAGTAGGTGTAGCCGTGGGCAAACTCCAGCATGTAGGGCGGGCCGCCGGCGGCCATGAAAGTGTCGTAAATCTCCTTGCTGGCCAGCACCGCGCCGAGCGGCTGGGTGCCGTTGGTGATCTGCTTGGCCACGTTCATGATGTCGGGTGTGACGCCAAAGGCCTCGGCGCCGGTGTAGGCGCCCATGCGGCCGAAGCCGGTGATGACCTCGTCAAAAATCAGCAGGATGTTGTTGGCAGTGCAGATGTCGCGCAGGCGCTGCAGGTAGCCCACGGGCGGCACTACCACGCCAGCCGAGCCGGACATGGGCTCAACAATCACGGCGGCGATGTTGGAGGCGTCGTGCAGCGCAATCAGGCGCAACAGGTCGTCGGCCAGTTCGGCACCCTTTTCCGGCATGCCGCGGGAAAACGCGTTGCTGGCCAGCTGGGTGTGCGGCAGGTGGTCGGCCTCAATGCCCTGGCCAAACATCTTGCGGTTGGCCACAATGCCGCCCACCGAGATGCCGCCAAAGTTGACGCCGTGGTAGCCTTTTTCGCGGCCGATCAGGCGGGTCTTGCCGGCCTGGCCCTTGGCGCGCCAGTAGGCCCGTGCCATCTTCAGCGAGGTGTCGGCCGATTCCGAGCCCGAGCCGGTAAAAAACACATAATCCAGCCCGGCCGGGGTCAGCGCCTTGAGTTTGTTGGCCAGCTCAAACGACAGCGGGTGGCCGAACTGGAAGGCGGGTGAGTAGTCCAGCGTGCTCATCTGGCGCGTGACCGCCTCCACCAGCTCCGTGCGGCAGTGGCCCAGGCCGGTACACCACAGGCCCGACAGGCCGTCAAAAATCTGCTTGCCATGCACATCGGTGTAGTAGGCGCCCTTGGCGCTGGCCATCATCCGCGGGTTGGCCTTGAAGTCGCGGTTGCCGGTGTAGGGCATCCAGTGCGGATCGAGCCAGGCCGCATCCAGGCGGGGGCTTTGCTGCAGGTGTTGGGCGTCGTTCATGTTCATGGCGGTTCCTGGGCTAAATCGGGGCCTTTATTCTTGACCGGCCCGATACTTCTATGGATGATGAAGTGTCACTATAAAGTTGCCAGATTATGCAAGTAAACACCCGGGCTCCGCTGGGCCAGCTTACCGACATGGACATCCGCCTGCTGCGGGTGTTCCGCAGCGTGGTCGAGTGCGGTGGCATGGCCGCGGCGGAGCTGGAGCTCAACATCGGCACCTCCACGGTCAGCCGCCACATCAAGGACCTGGAAACGCGGCTGGGCCTGACCCTGTGCAGGCGGGGCCGGGCTGGCTTTGCGCTGACGGCCGAGGGCGAGCGCATCTATGCCGAAACGCTGCGCCTGCTGGCCGGCGCCGACGCCTTTCGCCAAAGCGTGGACGACATTCACCAGCGCATGGGTGGCCAACTCAATCTGGCGGTGTTTGACAAGACCGCCAGCAACCCAGCCGCCTGCATCGGCCAGGCGCTGGCGCTGTTTTCGGCGTTGGCGCCCGAGGTCAACCTGCAGCTGCATGTGGCGCCGATCAATGCGATTGAGCGCGGCGTGCTGGACGGCCAGTACCAGCTGGGCATCATTCCCGGTCACCGTACCTCGGACACGCTGAGCTACGACGCCCTGTTTGGCGAAACCATGCTGCTGTACTGCGGCACGGGCCATCCGCTGTTTCGCGCCGCTGATGCCGGCCTGGGCTGGGACGACCTGCGCGCGCACCAGTTTGCCGGCCTGGGCTACCACTCGCCCAATATGGAGCTCAGCCAGCAGATGCGCCTGCCGCGCAAAGCCACCGGCTTTGACCAGGAGTCGATCGCCACCCTGATTTTGTCGGGCTGTTACCTGGGCTTTTTGCCCGACCATTACGCCGAAGGGTTTGTGCGGGCTGGCCGCATGCGCGCCATCCAGACTGGGCTGTTTCGCTACGCCTGCCAGTTTTTCAGCATCGTGCGCCGCTCGCCCCAGCCGGCACGTGTGACGCTGGCCTTGCAGGACTGCCTGCGGCGGGCGCACCGCCCAGATCCGCGACCCCGTCGAAACCCATAGTTTTTTAGACAAAAAAGCCTTGAAAGCATTGTCCCGTATGGGTTTATAGCTATACAAAATAGAGCAAACCAGAGATCAGCCGCTGATTCATTCCAGGTTGATCAGAACAAAGGCGCGGTCGTCGCCGCGTTGGATCAGCAGGGCCATGCGCCCGGGCCGGCCGTGCACGATGGCCTCCACCTCAGTCACCGCTGACACGGGTGTGCTGTTGACCGCCAGCAACAGGTCACCGGGCCGCAGGCCGGCGCGGGCGGCTGGCCCCGCCACGGTTTGCACCAGCAGGCCACCGCGCAGCCTTGTGGCCGCCAGCTCCTGCGCGTTGAGCGTGCGCAGCGCCAGCCCGGGCTCGCCCGGAGGCGCCTGGGCCAGAGGCGCGCCCACCGGCCGCTCCCGCTCCCGAATTTGCCCGAAGCGCACCATCAGCTCATGGGCGGTGCGGTCGCGCCAGATTGAGAGCCGCACGGTTTGACCCGGCGCCGCGTCGCCAATGCACTCGCTCAAATCGCCATAATGAGTCACGGCCCGACCATTGAAGGCCGTGATCACATCGCCGGGGCGCAGGCCGGCGCCGGCCGCCGGGCTGTCGGGTGCGACCAAGGCCACCAGGGAGCCATCATGGCGTGACAGTCCGAAGGCGGCAGCCAGCCCGGGGTTCATGTCCTGCACACCGACGCCGAGAAAGGCGTGGGAGGCCCGACCGGAGGCCACGATCTGGTCTTTCACCTTCAGCGCCAGGTTGATCGGAATCGCAAACGAGAGGCCCTGAAAGCTGCCGCTGAGCGAGTAGATCTGTGCATTGATGCCGACCACGGCACCGCTGGCGTTGAACAGCGGGCCGCCCGAGTTGCCAGGGTTGACGGCCGCGTCGGTCTGGATGAAGGGCACGATGGCGTCGCCCGGCAGCGTGCGGCCGGTGGCGCTGACGATACCCTGCGTGGCACTTTGCGCCAGCCCAAAGGGTGAGCCGATGGCCAACACCGGGTCGCCCACGCGCAGCGTGCGTGCATCGCCCAGCCGCACACGCGGCAGGTCGCTGGCCTGGATGCGCAACACCGCAATGTCGGTGGCCAGGTCCAGGCCCAGCACGGTGGCGCTGAACTCGCGCCGGTCCATCAGGGTGACGCTGACGGCGCTGGCGTCCTGCACCACATGGGCATTGGTCAGGATCAGGCCGGTGCTGTCCAGGATGAAACCCGAGCCTTGGTTGAAAAACGGGCCGTCCAGCAGGTTGGGCGTGGCCTGACCCACCGCCGTGACCCCGACCACCGCGGGCGCTGCCTGTTCCACGACGGCCCGGTAGCCCGGCACCGGCGCGGCCGGGCCGTCGGCCTGGCCGGTTGGCCAGCCAACCGATAGCCAATGCGGCGCGTAGCGCACCATGGCGACAGCGCTGGCGGCGATGACCAGCCCGACGGCCACCAGGCTCAGGATCAGGGTTTTGCGTTTCATCTGGGGGATCTCAAGAGCTAAGCCCAGGGATGCTAGGGACGGTGCCCACCCCCGCCCTTGTCAAATCTCAACCGGCGGCGGCACGGGTGCCCTCAAGCTGCGTTCTTTCGGAGCGCCTTGCCGAGGGAGTTGTGTTGGACAAACAGAAAGCCTTGAATCTTGTGTACTGGCTGATCGCGCTGCTGGCCTTGCTGCTGCTGCAGAACTTCTGGCGCAGTGCCAGTGAAACCCAGGCGGTCTCTTACAGCGAGTTCGAACAGGCCCTGCGCGAGGGCCGGGTGGCCAGCGTGATCGTGACCGACCGCACCGTGACCGGCCAGCTCAAGGCGGCCGAGGCCGGCAAGACCGCGCTGGTGGCGGTGCTGGTGCCGCCCGAGCTGGCGACTCGGCTCGACCGCTACGAGGTGCCCTACAGCCGGGTGCTCGAGAGTAACCTGTTCAAGGACATCGTGTCCTGGACCCTGCCGACGCTGCTGTTTTTTGGCCTGTGGTACCTGCTGTTTCGCCGGCTTGCGGACAAACAGGGCGGCATGGGCGGCTTTTTGTCAATCGGCAAGAGCCGGGCCAAGGTTTACGTGCAGACCGACACCGGGGTCACCTTTGCCGACGTGGCGGGCGTTGATGAGGCCAAGCACGAGCTGGAGGAGGTGGTGGACTTTCTCAAACACCCGCAGGAATACGGCCGCCTGGGCGCCCGGATCCCCAAGGGCGTGCTGCTGGTGGGTCCGCCCGGCACTGGCAAGACCCTGCTGGCGCGGGCGGTGGCGGGAGAGGCCGGCGTGCCGTTTTTCTCCATCTCCGGCAGCGAATTTGTCGAGATGTTTGTCGGGGTTGGTGCGGCGCGCGTGCGCGACCTGTTCGAGCAGGCCCGGCTCAAGGCGCCCGCCATCATTTTTGTGGACGAGCTCGACGCGCTGGGCCGGGCGCGTGGCGCCTTGTCCGGCATCGGCGGGCACGATGAAAAAGAGCAGACGCTGAACCAGCTGCTGTCGGAGATGGATGGCTTTGACGCCTCGGTCGGGCTCATCATCCTGTCGGCCACCAACCGGCCCGAAATTCTGGACCCGGCGCTGCTGCGGGCGGGCCGCTTCGACCGCCAGGTGCTGGTGGATCGGCCCGACCGCAAAGGGCGGATCGATATCTTGAAAGTGCATGTGCGCCGCATCAAACTTGACCCCGGCGTGCAACTCGACGCGGTGGCGGCGCTCACGCCCGGTTTCAGTGGGGCCGACCTGGCCAATCTGGTCAATGAGGCCACGCTGGTGGCGACGCGGCGCAAGGCGCAGCAGGTCACCCTGCCCGATTTCACGGCGGCAGTGGAGCGCATCGTGGCCGGCCTGGAGCACCGCAACCGCGTGCTCAACCCGCGCGAGCGCGAGGCGGTGGCCTACCACGAGATGGGCCATGCGCTGGTGGCCCTGGCCCAGCGCGGCACCGACCCGGTGCACAAGGTGTCGATCATTCCGCGCGGCATCGGTGCCTTGGGCTACACCATTCAGCGCCCCAGCGAGGACCGCTACCTGATGACGCGCCCCGAACTGGAGCAGAAGATGGCGGTCTTGCTGGCCGGTCGCGCTGCAGAAAAACTGGTGTTCGGCGTGCTGTCCACCGGGGCTGCAGACGATCTGGCCAAGGCTACCGACATGGCGCGCGACATGGTGACGCGCTACGGCATGGACGAGGCGTTGGGCTATGTCAGCTTCGAGCCGCTGCGGCCGACCCTGCTGGACCTGCCCACCGGCCTGCTGCCGGCCGAGAGCCGGGCCTCGCAGCACACCCAGACCCGCATCGACGCCGCGATCCGGGCCATCGTGATGGCCGGTTTCGACCGCGCCAACGCCCTGCTGGCGGCCAACCGCGACGTGTTGGAGCGCGGCGCGCGTGCCCTGCTGGACAAGGAGACGCTGGACGAGCCGGCCATCCAGGCGCTGGCCACGCAGCTGCGCGCCTTGCCATAAATCAAGCCCGTGCCAGCTGTGCGGGCTAACCTGAAGGCCCATGCACAAGTCCCCTTTTGCCACTGCCGTGTCCGAGCAGGTCTGGCGCACCAAATACCGCTGGTCTGACAACGGCCACATGCAAGAGCCCTCGATTGAGGCCAGCTGGGACCGTGTGGCGCTGGCTGTTTCCGGCGCCGAGCCGAACCATCGCAACGACTGGCGCGAGCGCTTTCGCGCCATCCTGGGCGACTTCCGTTTTCTGCCGGGCGGCCGCATCCTGGCCGGTGCCGGTACCGCGCGCCAGGTGACGCTGTTCAACTGCTTTGTGCTCGGCCCGCTGGAGGATTCGATCAACGGCATCTTCAATGCCCTGCGCGAGGCCATGGTGACGTTGCAGGCGGGCGGTGGCGTGGGCGTTGATTTTTCCACGCTTCGGCCGGGCGGCAGCGTGGCCCTGCGCACCGGCAGTCGAGCCTCGGGGCCGGTCTCGTTCCTGCAGCTGTGGGAGGCGTCCAACAGCCTGCTGGAGGCCGGCAACCTGCGCCGCGGCGCCATGATGGCCACGCTGCGCTGCGACCACCCCGACATCGAGGCATTTGTGCAATGCAAAGCCAGCCCCGGTTCACTGGCCCACTTCAACCTGTCGGTGCTGGTGTCGGATGACTTCATGCACGCCGTCGAGGAGGACAAGGCCTGGCCGCTGGTGTTCCCGCTGGGTGACCACCCACTACCGCCTGATGCCGAGGTGTGCGAGCGGGTCTGGTCGGGCAGCGCCGTGCCGCAGCCCTGTCGGGTCTACCGTCGGGTTCCGGCACGCCAGCTCTGGGATCACATGCTGGCGGCGATGCACAGCGGCGCCGAGCCCGGTGTGCTGTTCATTGACCGCATCAACCGCGTCAACAACCTGTGGTACGCCGAGCAGATCAGCAGCACCAACCCCTGTGGCGAGGTGCCGCTGCCGCCGTCGGGCGCCTGCAACCTGGGCTCGATCAACCTCACGCGTTTTGTGCAACACCCCTTTGGTCCGCATCCCGCCGTCGATTTTGCCGGCCTGCGGGCGGTGGCGGCGGTGGCCACCCGGTTTCTTGACGATGTGTACGAAATGTCGCCTTTTCCCCTGAAGTCGCAGGAGAAGGTGGCGCGCACCAGCCGCCGCATCGGGCTCGGCATCACCGGTCTGGCCGACATGTTGCTGATGCTGGGCCTGCGCTACGGCTCGCCTGCCAGCCTGGAGTTGGCGCGGCAGATCATGGTGGCGCTGCGCGACACCGCCTACCGCACCTCGGTCGCGTTGGCGCAAGAGAAGGGCGCCTTTGCCGGCTTTGACAAGATTCGCTATGGCGCGAGCCCCTTTGTGCTCGATCTGCCGCACGATATCCAGGACGCCATCGCCCTGCACGGCCTCCGCAACAGCCATTTGCTGTCGGTGGCGCCGGCCGGCTCGATCAGCCTGCTCGCCAACAATGTCTCCAGCGGCATCGAGCCGGTACTGGCCTTCCTGGCGCGCCGCCGGCTGCGCCAGGCCGACGGCCGGCTCAGCCCGGTGGATGTGGAAGACGATGCCTGGCGCCAGTACCGGGCGCTGCACGGCGCACAAGCAGCGCTGCCCTCGTGGTTTGTACAGGCTTCGGATGTGAGCGTTGAGGAGCAGCTGCGCATGATGGAGGCAGTGCAGTCCTGCGTTGACAACGCGGTCTCCAAGACCGTGCACATGCGGCAGGACGCCACACCGCGTGACATCGGGCAGACGGTGCAGCGCGCCTGGGCGCTGGGGCTCAAGGGCTGCACCGTGTACCGCGAGGGCAGTCGCGGGGGCGAGGCGGTGCTGCTGCCGCGCCCGGCGGCTTGAAGGCGTTTGCCGTGTCTGCCCCGGCGGTCCAACATGCGCGTCTGACAGGCCGGCTGCTGATGCTTGGATTTGGCAGCGTCGGGCAGGCGGTATTGCCGCTGCTGCTGCGGCACCTCGCCCTGCAACCCCAGCAGATTCTGATCCTGGCTGCCGCCGCCACAGGCAGCGGTATTGCGCGGGAATTCGGTGTGCCGTTTCGGCAACAGGCGGTGACCGAGGCCAACTGTTTCCCCCTGCTCGCGCCCCACCTGGAGGCCGGCGATTTCTTGCTGAACCTGTCGGTGGAGGTGTCAAGCGTGGCACTGATCGCCCTGTGCCGGCAACGCGGCGCCCTGTACCTGGACACCTGCATCGAGCCCTGGGCCGGTGGTTATACCGATCCGTCGCTGTCCCTGTCGCAACGCACCAACTACGCCTTGCGCGAGCAGGCGCTGGCGCTGCGCCAGGGCCATGCCGAGGCCCCCACGGCCATCCTGACGCAGGGGGCCAACCCCGGCCTGGTGTCCTGCTTTGTCAAACAGGCCCTGCTCAATCTGGCCGCGGACAGCGGGCAACCGGTGGACAGTGCCCGCCCGCCAGGGTTCTGGGGCCGGTTGGCACGTGACCTGGGCATCCGCGTGATCCATATCGCCGAGCGCGACAGCCAGACCGCCATGCAAGGCCGGCAGCGCGATGAGTTTGTCAACACCTGGTCGGTCGCCGGCTTCATCGCCGAGGGCGTTCAACCGGCCGAACTGGGCTGGGGCAGCCATGAACGGCACTGGCCGGCCGATGCCGCCCGGCATGGGTACGGTTGTGACGCAGCGATTTACCTGGAGCGGCCGGGCCTGGCCACCCGGGTGCGCAGCTGGACGCCGCTGGAGGGCGCCTACCAGGGCTTTCTGGTGACGCATGGCGAGTCGATCTCGATGGCTGACCACCTCAGCTTGTACGACCAAGGGCAGCTGCAGTACCGGCCCACCGTGCACTATGCCTACCAGCCATGCGATGACGCCCTGCTGTCGATCCATGAGCTGGCCGGCAAGAACTGGCATCCACAGAGCCGGCAGCGCATCCTGCGCGACGAGCTGGTGGATGGTGCCGACGAACTCGGCGTGCTGCTCATGGGCAGCGCGCGGGGCGTTTACTGGTACGGCTCGCGCCTGAGCAACCATGCGGCGCGTCAGCTCTCGCCGTTTTGCAGCGCCACCACCTTGCAGGTGGCGGCCGGCGTGCTGGCCGGCGTGGTGTGGGCGCTGCAACACCCGCGCGCGGGTGTGATGGAGCCTGATGACCTCGACCACGAGACCGTGCTGCGCATTGCCAGCCCCTACCTGGGCGAGCTGATCGGCGTCTATGGCGACTGGACGCCGCTGTCAGACCCACAGCGCTTGTTTCGGGACACGCTGGACCACGACGATCCTTGGCAGTTCAAGAACATCCGGGTGCCCTGAGGCAGACTGTCAGTCGGGCAGCGCCAGGGCCTGGGCAATACGCTGGTGCAACTCTGGCCCCTGATAGTGGGTCAGGTCTTTGGCCACACAGCGGCGCAACAGGGCGCTGGCCGCCGGACTCAGGCCGGGCTTGAGCTCACCCAGCATCGGGCTGGAGGCAATCAGCACCAGGCTGGTGCAGCGTTGGGCTGCCACGCCCTGGTTCAGGTAGGCGGCCAACTCACTGGCGAAGTCGGCGCGCTCCTTGCTGTGCAGTTCGGTGTGCGGTTCAAACTGCGTGCCGCTGTGGGCGGTACGACCGTGCCCCTTGCCGGCATTGGCGCTGAGTTCGGTGACCGGGCGGCCGTGCGGGATGCGGTCTTGCGGGTAAACAAAGCTGGCCAGCTCCACCGGTGCGCTGCTCGGGCCGTCGCGCTCCAAACAGCGTGCGCGGTGGGCATCGGCCACGAGGATCCAGGTTTTTTCCATCACGGTACTCCAGGGTTCAAATTTGGGGCGGGGTGCCGGGCGCTCAGGCCAGCGGCGGGCGCGGCAAGTGCTGCACAAACCAGCGGCTGGCCAGCGCCGCCGCAGCATCGCTGAGCAGCTTGCCACCTGGCATTGCAGCATCCGCGATGACCTCGATCTGCCGGGTACCGGGCAACTCGCGGGCGGCGTGACGCCCGAGCTCAAGCACCCCCTGGTCATCATTGCCCAGCATCAGCAGCGTGGGTGCCTGCACCTGGCGCAAATGGGCGCCGGCCAGGTCAGGGCGACCGCCGTGCGTGACCAGGGCGAACACCCGCCGGGGCACACAGGCTGCCGCGTGCAGGGCCACACAGGCCCCCTGGTTGACCCCCAGCAGACCAACCGGCAGGCTGTTCAGCTCGGGTCGGTCTGCCAGCCAGGCCAGGGCCTGCGCGATGCGGGAGGACAGGCGTGGTATGTCGAGCACCCGTTGCCGCCTTTGCAGCTCCGCTGGGGTCATCGGATTGAACAGCAGCGTGGCCAGCCCTTTGCGCGCCATGGCCGCCACCAGCAATACCTGGCGCGAAGCCAAGCCCGGTCCGTCGTGGGCGTCGGCCGAGACCACGATGCCGATCGGCCGGGGCGGCAAGGTCAGTTCGCCCGCAAGGGCCTGCGCGCCGATGCGCACCCCGGTCGCCTTGACCGTCGCGTCTGCCCGGGCTGGGGTCATGGTCTGCATGTCGTTCCCTCAGTACCGGATCTGCCAGCTGCCATCGTTTTGCCGGCAGGCAGTCCCAAATACCTTCTCGGTCTTGCCGCCGACGACCGCATCAATGGTGTAGTCGCGACAGGGCCCGGCGGCCGCGTCAAAGGTGCGGGTGGGTACCACCACATACTCGTTGCCGCTGTCCGGGTTGCGCCAGGAGGACGGTACGCCGGTGCGCACATTTTCCAGCGCGTGCGCCGTCTTGAGCCGGTCGGTTTCGGCCATCGACCGCCCTACCGACCCGCCCACGGCGGCACCGGCCATCGTGCCCAGGATGATGGCGGTGGTGCGGCCGTCCCCGCCACCGGCCTGGGCTCCCAGCAAGCCGCCCAGCACCCCGCCGATGACCATGCCGGCCTGCTCCTTCTGGCTTTGATCGCTGGCACAGCCCGCACAGAAGGCCGCCAACATGGCGGCCCTGAGCCATCTTCCCGGGACGTGGTGGTGCATCATGCGTGGCTTGATCTCACTTGACCAACAGCACCGGCATGGGCGACTGGTGGATGACCCGCTGCGCCACCGAGCCCAGCAATACGCTGCCGATAGCACCCATGCCGCGGGTGCCCATGGCGATCTGGTCGACCTCACGTGCCTTGGCAACGCGCACGATTTCATTGGCAATCACCCCGTAGGCACGCACCGGCTCGCCAAAGCTGATGCCCTGGTTGCGCGCCAGGGTGTGGGCCTTGTTCAGGATGTCGTCTTGCTGACGCTTCTGGTCCTCGCCGATTTTCTCAATGGTGGCCACGGTGTAGTTGCCATAAAAGATCGGCTCCGGGCTGACGCAGATCAGTGTGGCCTGCAGTGCCAGCGATGATTTCGCCATCTTGCCCACTGCCTCGATGGCGCGGTTGGCGTGTTCAGACCCGTCGACGGCGATCAGTATTTTCAGCATTCAAGGCTCCTGTACGGTGTGTGTTGACGGCTAAACCATGGCGCTCATCGTCGGGCTGCATCGTCAGCCTGAATGCTAAGAATCACCCGTCCCATCAGGCTTGCGAAAGCGCAATGGCTTCACGCAGCGCATCATCAACGTCCTCCAGAAACACGAATTCGAGCTGCTGCCGCGCCGCAGGCGGTACATCCTGCAGGTCCTTGCGGTTGCGCGCGGGCAGCAGCACCCGCTTGATGCCGGCGGCCATGGCCGCCAGCACCTTTTCCTTGATACCGCCCACCGGCAGGACCAGGCCGCGCAGGCTGATCTCGCCGGTCATGGCCACATCGTTGCGCACCGCGCGGTTCAGGAACAGCGAGGCCAGCGCAATGAACATGGCCACTCCGGCGCTGGGGCCGTCTTTGGGAATGGCGCCGGCAGGCACATGCACATGCACGTCTGATTTGTCCAGGCTGCCCGGCTCCAGGCCGATCGACTTGGCGCGTGCTTTCGCCAGGGTCAGGGCGGCCTGGGCCGACTCTTTCATCACGTCGCCGAGCTGACCGGTCAGGATCAGGCGCCCGCTGCCGCTGGTGAGGCTGGTCTCGATGAACAGGATGTCGCCACCCACCGGTGTCCAGGCCAGCCCGGTGGCCACCCCAGGCAGGCCCACGCGCAATGCCACCTCGTTCTCGAACTTGGGCGGACCCAGGATCTCTTGCAGCGTCGTGCCATCGACCCGGATCTGGCCGGTTTCGCCGGCCGCAATCCGCACCGCCACACTGCGGCATACTGCGCCGATCTGGCGCTCCAGCGCGCGTACCCCTGCCTCGCGTGTGTAGTCGCCAATGATCATGCCCAGCGCCTCGTCGCTGATCTGCAACTGGCCCGCTGGCAGCCCGCTGGCCTCTTCTTGGCGGGCCACCAGATACTTGCGGGCGATTTCCCGTTTCTCGTCCTGGGTGTAGCCGGTCAGCTGCAGCACCTCCATGCGGTCGCGCAGCGGGCCTGCCACGGTGTCGAGTACATTGGCAGTGGCAATGAACAGCACCTGCGACAGGTCAAAGGGGACCGCCAGGTAGTTGTCGCGAAAGCTGTGGTTCTGCTCCGGGTCCAACACCTCCAGCAAGGCCGCCGACGGGTCGCCATGCAGCCCGACGCCCACCTTGTCGATCTCGTCAAGCATCATCACGCAGCCGCGCGTGCCCGCCTTTTTGATCGCCTGGATGATGTTGCCCGGCAGGGCGCCGATGTAGGTGCGCCGGTGGCCGCGGATTTCGGCTTCATCGTGCACGCCGCCCAGCGACACCCGCACAAACTTGCGCCCCAGGGCTTTGGCGATGGACTGGCCCAGCGAGGTCTTGCCCACCCCGGGCGGACCAGCCAGGCACAGGATGGGCCCGTGCCCTGCCGGTCGCAGTTTGCGAACGGCGAGGTATTCGAGGATGCGTTTCTTGACCTTCTCCAGCCCGAAGTGGTCGTCGTCCAGCAATTGCCGCGCCTGCGCCACATCAATCTGGTCGGGCTCTGGCGGCTTCCAGGGCAGTTCTACCAGCCAGTCCAGGTAGGTGCGCACCATGGCGTATTCGGTCGAGGCGTCGGACATGCGCTCCAGCCGGCGCAGCTCCTTCTCGGCTTGCCGGTTCACCTCCTCGGGCATCTGTGCGTCGGCAATCTGCTGGCGCAGGTCGGCAATTTCGGCGCTGTGGCCCGAGGCGTCTTCCCCCAGCTCTTTCTGGATCGATTTCATCTGCTCGCGCAGCAGAAAATCTCGCTCGCGCTTGTCCAGGCTCGCGCGCGTGTGCTGCTCGATCTCGCGCGAAATTCGCACCACCTCGATCCGGTGCGCAATCAGCGCCAGCAGCCGGTCCAGGCGCCGGCGCAAATCGGTCTCTTCCAGCAGTTCCTGCTTTTCTGGCGCCTTCAGATCGAGGTAGCCGGCCACCAGATCGGCCAGCGTGCCAGCGATTTCGATGTGCTTGACCGCGGTCACCATCTCATCAGAAACCTGCGGCAACAGTTGCAGCACCTCCACGGCACGCTCCTTGAGTTGCAGCATGCGCGCCTCGATCTCCTGGTCGCCCACAGCGCTGACCTCGGCGATCCGCTCCACGCGCGCCACCATGAAGGGGTAGCCTTCGATGAAGTCAAGCACCCTGAAGCGCTGTAGCCCCTGGCAGATGATGTGGTGGGTGCCGTCGGGTGTGGTGACATAGCGCAGGATGGAGGCGGTGGTGCCGATCTTGGACAGATCGGCCGCCTCGGGCGCATGCGCCTGGGGATCGTGCTGCATCAGAATGCCGATCGGCTGCTCCAGCTTGACCGCATACTGGGCAGCTGCCACCGAGCGCTCGCGCCCGATGGCAATTGGCACCACGATGCCCGGAAACATCACCATGTTGCGCACCGCCAGAATCACCAGGGTGTCCTTGGGCAGCAGGCCGATCTCGGCCGGTGTCGGCCCGGCTGGGGCCGGGGCGGATGGATCGGGCTGAGCCGAACGGTCTTCCAGCTGCAGCGCACTCATGATGCCCGTTGCACGGCCGACGCCGCGCGTGCACAGGGAGGGGAATGGGGGTGTTGCATGGTGGTACTTTCCTCAATGAACGGCAGCGCCATACTAGGCGGCGTCTGCAGCCATCCGCTTGCGAAATGGCAAGTGCGCCCCAGCCGCGGCGTGGCGCAATCTGGTGTGTTCCGGCTTGTCCCATCGCAATCTCCGGCGCCAGCCAGCGCCTACAGTCGCCACAAAGCTGGAGCCCATCATGAAACCTGTCCTCTCGCTGCTTGGTTCCTGCATCCTGCTGATGTTGGGGGCCTGCACGGTCACCGGCACCGGGCGCGGTGAGTTGGCTGGCGCGGTGCCGGAGCCAGTCCGGTTCGGTTGGGTCAGCTCGGACGGTGGCATGTCGGGCACGATGACCGCGACCATGGCCGAGCGCAGTTTTGCGGGCCGTTTTTTCCAGATCACGCAACAGACCCGGGCCGAGTCACTGACGCCGCTGTGGCGGCACTGGCACCATGGTTGGCAGGATTGGCCGGACGGCAGTAGCCCCTGGCCCTACCCCTTTCCGGCGGTGCAGTTCATCACCCATTACTCGGGCCGGGTGCTGGCTACGCTGGATGCAGCCGATGGGCAATACATGCGCTGCCGTTTTCACCTGGTGTTGCCAGCGCGGGGCATGTTGGGCGGAGGCCAGGGCCAATGCCAGTTACAGGACGGGCGGCTGATTCCGGCGGTGTTTGAGGCCAACTGACCTCTGGGGGCGGCACCCGCAGATGCCGCCCAGTGCCGCCCAATGCCGATCAGGCCTGCACGGTCAGCAGGTTGTTGACCCGGCTCACCCCGGGTGCCGACCAGGTGGCGCCCTCTACCGCGCTGCGCTCGGCCCATGAATGCACCTGCCCGCTGAGCGTGACCACACCGCCATCGGTGGCGATTTCGATGCGTTTGGCTTCGCGCATGGCCTGGCGCACCAGCGCATCCTGAATCCGGTTGGTCAGGTTGGTGGGCACTGCGGTGGCCTTGATCCCGATGTTGTCGCTGATCCCGATCACGCCCTTGAGCGGTCGCACCAGGCGCTCCACCGCGCGGCGCTGGAAGTTCCAGTCCACCTCGCCGCCCAGCGTGACCCAGCCTTTTTCGACCGTCACCTTGATGCGATCTTTGGGCACCGAGGTGTTCCAGCTCAAGGCATGGTCCACGGCCGCAGCAATCTCGGTGTCGCTGCGCTGGTGCACCCCCAGCGGGATCACGTCGATTTCCATGGCAATAGCCTTGACATCGCCCACGCGTTCAACGGCCCGCCGTGCGGCGACTTTTTCCGAGTAACTGTCGAGGTGGCCCGTCAGGGTGACCACACCATCATTGACCGACACGCCCACCTTGGCTTCCGGCACCACCGGGTCCCAGGCCAGTTCGGCCAGCACATCTTTCTTGAGTTCCGAATCCGTTTTCATCACTGCTCCTTTGGTACGGCTGGATAACAACTTATCAGCGCCGTCAGCATAGGCTTGGCGGTGGCGCCTGCGCTTGCAAAAACGCAACCGACCGGAGCAAGGCGGAACGGACAGGTGGCCCAAACCGGCGATTACTGATAAAGCGGTAGTTAATTTCCGGGCTTCGCGGTATTCGTAGCGGCTTCGGCGTTTTGTACGCTTGAGCCATCACCAATCACTGAGTTGACACGGAGACCACAATGACCACGCCATCCACCCCGCAGCCCGAAGTTGCTCAGGCCAGCCTGACCCGGGAGCCCGTTCGCATCGAACGCTATGACACCCGTCTGCGCGACTTCGGCGCCCTGATGCCATTTGGTAACGGCAACGGCCACGCCGGCCGCGCACCCTCCCAAGGCCACCCGGGGGCGGTGTCCTTCTGGCGCGAGTCCCTGACGCTGATGGAGCAGTATCTGAGTTTTGGCCGGCGCAAGGTGCGCGCAGGCGACCAGGTCTACCGCTGCGGTGAGGCTTTTGACACGCTGTTTCTGGTCAGTTCCGGCCTGTTCAAGATCGTCAACCTGGCGCCCGATGGGCGTGAGCAGCCCGCCGGCTTGTACTTCAAGGGCGACTGGCTTGGCTTTGACGGCATTCCCAAGGGGCGCCACGGCTGCACGGCCATTGCGCTGGACGCCGGCGAGGTCTGGACCATTCGGTACGACGCCCTGCTGCAGGCGAGTGCCAAGGAGCCGATGCTGATGCGCGTGATGCTGGCGGCCATGAGTGCGCAGCTGGCCCGCAACCGTGACGCCATGTTGGCCATGGGGACCCTGCCCGCTGATGCCAGGGTGGCCGACTTCCTGTTGCAGTGGGCCAACTCGCTGGCCGAGCGGGGTCTGCGCACTGACCAGATCAATGTGCACATGACCCGGGCCGACATGGGCAACTACCTGGGCCTGACACTGGAGTCGGTCAGCCGCGCCCTGTCGCGCCTGGCCCGCTGCGGCGTGATTGAGTTCAATGAGAAGGGCCGGCGGGACATCAGCATCCCGAACCTCTCGGCCTTGAGCGAGTTCATCCAGAACGTGGCTGATCCCTCGGGGCAGACTTTGCAATGACCGGAGGGGTGCAGCACTCAGGCCATCGCAAACCGGATCATCCGGGCGATTGCCTTCGGTGAGAGGAGGGTGTTGACATGGCTCCAGCGCAGGTTGCGCTCGTCGCAGTAGAGCGCAGCGGCGGAGTGGCTCAGCAGATCGTCGCCATCACGGGCGCTAAGGAAGCCCAGTGCGCGCTGGATGGTTTCCACGTGTGTCACTTTGCCGGTCAAGAAGGTCCAGGGCGTGGCAATGCCATGCTGCTTGATGTAGCCACGCAGGGCTTCGGGCGGATCGTTCAGCGGTGTCAGCGTCATTGACACAAACTGCAGCTGCGGGGCCTGCGCTCCCAGCAGTTTGCGCGCTGCGATCAGGTTCTGGGTGGCGGGCGTGCAGATGTTGGTGCAGCCGGTGTACATGCTGCCAAGCAGGACCTGGCGGCCTTTCATCACATCGTCATAGAAGTAGACAGTGCGGCCATGTTGGTCGAGTAGCGGCAGGTTGGGCAAACGCCGTTTCTGGTGCCGTTCACGAACGGCGTCTGCCAGGCGCGCCGCCTGGGTTGCCTCCGCCGGGCTCTGGATCGTGCTCATAGGATGGGCGATCAGGGTTCTGGGTTGGTGTCGCCAGTGTCATTCACACGAAACAACAACATCATGCCGTAGTCCTCGTGCAGCACGTTATGGCAGTGCATGGGATAGACGCCCTGGTAATCGACGGCGTTGACCCAGTACTCCACTTTGTCGCTGGGGTAGAGCGCTACCACGTCCTTGCGGCAGTATTCCTGAGAGCCCGGGCCGATGGCGAGCCCGTTGCGACTGATGATGCGCCCTTCGACGAAGTGGTTGTGAATCGGGTGGGCCCAACCGTCACCGGTTTCATGGATCCAGCGCTCCATGCGCCCGCGCTTCATGGTGAAGCGGACCTTCGTACAGTCCAGCGGCTGGCCGTTGCAGACCCAAGCGCCGTTATTCCGCCCCCATTTGAAGTAGCGCGTGACCACGGGCTTGGCGAGCGGCGGCAAGGTGATGGGTGCGAAGCTGCTGATCTGTGCCGGGTCGCGGCTAGCATCCGGTGCGGTGGCGCCGATGCGGAACTCCAGGATGGCATTGGCAGCCGTGCCCGGTGGCGCCAGCAGGGTGCTCGGGTTTCGGGGGTCGGTCTGGATCAGGCGGTTCTCCAGCCACAGCCGGGTTGCCCCTGCGGCTGGCCCGCTCGGTGCGCAAAGTGCGGCAAAGTCAAGAATCAGGTCGCCCCGCTCGGCGGGTGCCAACTTCATCTCTGTGATCAGCAAGGGAGACTCATACAGATTCCCGTCGTTGCTGATGCGCCAAAATGGAATCAGCTGGGTCGGGTTGTCCGGATTCACCAGGTAGAGGGCTTGGTAACGCGACGGCCCCGCGTTCAGACACCGGATCCGGTAGCGCCTGCGGGCAACACTCAGATAGGGCTGGACCTTGCCGTTGGCCAGGTATTTGTCGCCCAGGTGGCCATCGCTGTCGAGCAGGTCGACGGTGGCCTGCCCGGTCATCGGATCGATCAGCAGGTCTGTGATGAGCAACGGGATATCGTAGCGGGGGAAGCTGGGCAGGCGAAAGCCGGTGGTTTCATCGCCTGTGTCATGCTCGTTGAACACCAGGTGGAAGCCCGCTAGCCCCTTGTACACATTTTCAGCGGTATGGGCTTCCCGGTGGTCGTGGTACCACATCGTGCCCAGGCTTTCACGCACGTCGCCGTCCGGTGTTTTGGCGTTGGTGAAGCCCGCACGCTTCATGTTGTAGTAGTAGTCGTAGTACTGCCCGGGAAAGAAGAAACGTCCCTGGGTCCGCGGGTCTTCTGCCAGCGCACCGAGACCAGGGTCACAGGGTCCGCCGTCGCTGTCAGGCGCCGCATGAAAGTTGTGCGTGTGGGTGGTGATTGAATTTTTCCCGAAGCCACCGCTGGGGATGCCACTTGGCAAGTCATTGAAGCGCCTGACCAGGATGGCGGTGTTGGTGCCGCTCTTGTAGCGGCTGACGATGGTTGGCAGGGGGGTCATGGGCCGGTCGGTGCGCAAGTCGGAACCACCCATATTGGCACCCCAGAAGCACACCTGTTTGGAGAGCTGCGGGTGAATCGACATCGGTGGCACGACGCCAAAGCGCTGTGCATAAAAATATTGCGGCGGATATTTTTCCCTCAGTTGATGCGAATCGCCGCGGCCTTCGAACGGCAGAAGCGTCGCGGGATTGATCGCCCTATTGGGGTTCTGGGTTGGAGGATGCAGCGCAAAGGCCGCATCGCCCAGTGGCCGCGACGGCAGGACGGGCATGAGGGGCAAGGGCTCCAAAAACGGCGTCGTTGCCGGGCTGGTGATGGTCTTGGCCAGGAGCGGCGGACTGACTCCCAGGAAGCTGACGGGCAGGCTGGCGGCGCCCAGTTTCAACAGCGTACGCCGTGATGGGCTGCTGCTTTGATCTGGGCCCAGGCTTGGTTCAGGGTGAGTGTGGGTGTTCATGGCGTGGTGGCGGGTGACGTGGTTGAAGGCAAGGGTGGATCAGTGCGCAGTGAGGCTTTACTCTTCGATCATGGCCATCCTGAAATGGTCGAGCAAAGGCTTGAGCAGGTAATTCAGCAGGGTGCGCTCGCCGGTTTTGACAAACACATCGACGGGCATGCCGGCACGCACTTTCAGATGGGCAATTTTTTTCATGCCCTCCGGGGTGGCCTTGGCGAGCAGGCGGTAATAAGGTTCGCCGGTTTTGTCGTCGACCAGGCGGTCGGCAGAGACTTGCGTCACCGCGCCAGGAATCTTGGGTGTCAAATTTTGGTTGAATGCCGAGAAGATCAGTTCCACCGGCAGGTCGGGTGTCATTCGGTCAATCAGATGCACCGGCAGCCGGCCCTCCACCACCAAGGCATCGTCAGCGGGCACCAGATCCATGATCTTGAATCCGGGTGCAATCACCGCACCCTGGGCAAACACCGCCATGCCGATCACCGTCCCGTCCACCGGGGCCTTCACCTGGCTGTTGGCCAGGATGTGGTCAAGCCCGGCCAAGCGGTGGGCGAGCGCGCCCGCTTCCTTTTGCACTTCAGACAGCTGGGTTCGCACCTCTTTCTGGTAATCCTGCAGGGTTTGCTCATGCCGGAGCCGCAACTCCGCGATCTGGCGTTTGCCGCGGCCGATGTTGCCGATCTCCTCCGCCAACGCTGCGGTGATCTGCGAATGCGATTGCTCCACATCCAGCAGCCGGTTGCGTGACACAAAGCCGCTCACGGTCAGGGCGCGCAGGCTGTCGAGTTGCTCCTTGCTGAACACCAGTTGCTGCTGCCGGCTGACCTTGGCGCTTTCCAGCCCGTCGTTGAGCTGCGTCAGGCCCTGGATGCTTTCCTCCAGTGCTGCGAGCTCACTCTGCTTGGCGGCCAGCCGTGTCGAGAACAGCCGTTGCTGCAGCCTGGTGATGCTGGCCACCTGGGCGCTCTCCGGCATCTGCATCAGCTCTGCGGGCATGGCGATGGTCTTGCTGCCGTTCACCTCTGCCATCAAGCGTGCCTCAGTGGCCCTGGCCGTTACGTATTGCACGCGGACCATCTCCGCCTCAGCGCTGGCTTGGGTGGGGTTCATTCGCAGCAGTACGTCACCCGCCTTCACCCTGTCGCCATCTTTGACCAAAATGGCGTCCACTGTGCCGCCGATCGCGTGTTGCACCGCTTTTTTGTTGGTTTCCACGGTCACGGTACCGCTCAGTGGCACCCCTTTTTCGAGCGGCGCCAGCGCCGCCCAGGCCAGCATGCCCAAACAGCCGCATGTCACCAGCCACCAGCCCAGGCGGGTGTGCAGGGTGGTGTCGGTCTTGACCATTGGGTCGGACCGCTCGTCCACGATGATCTCGGTCAGGACGATGGGTTTTGTCGTTGCGTTCATGGGCTTGGTTCGGGTGTCAGGCCGCTGCTTCGGCAGGGCGCAGGGGCGTTACGGGATGCTCGGCTGCCGTGGTGCGCATCCGGTCGGGCGAGTTGGTGGGTGGCACCCGCGTCAGATGCTGGCTGATCTTGCCGATTTCCGACAGCACATCGGCGGTGGGGCCTACCATGTGGGTGTGGCCGTCGCGCAGCAGCAGCAATTTGTTGGTGATGCCGATCACACTGGTGCGGTGGGTGATCAGCACAATCGTCTTGCCGCGGCGCTGCAGGTCCCCGATGGCGGCAATCAGCGCTTTTTCGCCCACGTCGTCTAGGTTGGAATTCGGCTCGTCGAGCACGATCAGGGCGGGGTCGTCATACATGGCGCGTGCCAGCCCCAGTCGCTGTTTTTGGCCCCCGGCCAGGCCGGCACCGGCATCACCCAGCACCGTGTCGTAGCCCATCGGCAGCCGCAGGATCATGTCGTGGACACCGGCGCGCTGTGCGGCCAGCACCACTTTTTCTGCATCGAAGTGGCCAAAACGGGCAATGTTCTCGCCCACCGTGCCACTGAACAGTTCAATGTCTTGCGGCAGATAGCCTACGCTGGGGCCCAGTTCCGATTTGTTCCATTGGTAGAGGTCTGCCCCATCGAGCCGGACGTGGCCAAGCCCGGCCGGCCAGACGCCCACCAGCAGCCGGGCCAGGGTTGATTTGCCCGCGCCGCTCGGGCCCATCACGCCCAGCACATCGCCCGGCGCCAGCGCAAGGTTGAGGTTTTTGATGCTGGCCGTGGTGGCGCCCGGCGGTGCCGCCGACACGCCTTCCACCGTCACATGGCCCAGCGGCTTGGGCAGCGCCATGCCGGACAACCGGGCCGGATTGGCCCGCAACAGGTCGCGCAGCCTGTGGTGGGCACTTCGTGTGCTGCTCCAGCTACGCCAGACACCGATCACCTGCTCCACCGGGCTCAGCACCCGGCCCATCAGGATGGAGGCGACGATCATCATGCCCGGGGTGATTTTGGCCTCCAACACCAGCAGGGCGCCAAAGCCCAAAACCAGTGACTGCATGGACAGCCGGACCCATTTGGTGATGGCGCCAATCACGCCCGCCTTTTCGCTGGCCTGCGACTGCAGCTGGATGAAACGGCTGTGCAGCCGAAACCAGCGCCCCATCAGCTGCGGCAGCATGCCCATGGCTTCGATCACTTCGGCGTTGCGCAGGTTGTTGGTGGCCAGGTTGCCGGCGGTAACTAGCATGGCACTGGCTTGCGCCAGGGGTTTGCGCGAGACCAGTTCGTTGGCGACTGCCAGCATCACGAGCAACATGGTTCCGCCTGCAGCGAACAGGCCCAGTTCAAGGTTGAATGCAAAAATGACCAGCAGGTAGATCGGAAACCAGGGCGCGTCGAAGAACGCAAACAGCCCGTTACCTGCCAGAAACTGCCGGATCTGGGACAGGTCTTGCAGTGCCTGGCCGGCATTGCCGCCGGGGCGCTGGAGGTTTTGTTCAAACGCCGCCGTGTAGACGCGCTTGTTCAAGCGCATGTCGAGCTGGGCGCCCAGGCGGATCAGCACAAAGCTGCGAATCCATTCCAGCGCCCCGATCAACGCAAAGATGCCGACCACCATCAGGGTCAGCATCAGCAGCGTGGTTTTGTTATGGCTCGACAGCACCCGGTCATAGACCTGCAGCATGTAGAGCGAAGGCGCCAACATCAGCACATTGATGATCGCGCTGAAGACGCCAATGGCGATGAACACGCCTTTGTAGTCGCGCAGAACATCCGCAATTTCATTGCCCGCGGGCTTGACAGGTAGCATGGGGTGCTTGCTTCAGTGGTGATCAGTGGAAGGCTTGGCTGCCGGCAAGCGCCGGCAGCCAAAGGCGTCACAGGGTCGGTTCTAAAGCACCAGATCGGCCGCCTGCAGGGTGTGCCGTCCCAGCAAGGCCACCTGGAAGTCCGCCGCCAGGTTGGCGTTGACATTGCCCTCCAGCACCGTGTACTCCACGCCCCCAACGGTCTCGTAACGGAAGGTCATCTGACCCGCGCCGGTAAAAGCCGCACCTGCCGTTGTATTCCAGGCGAAGGCCTGGTTACCGCCGGCACCGGTGTTGGCATCGATCGTTGCAAAATCGAGTCGATCGGTGCCACTGAGGAAGTCGGCAATCACGTCCCGAACGGCTGCACCCACGCCAGATTCATTGGTGGCGTTGTAATCAAAGACGTCGCGCCCAGCCCCGCCGGTGAGCTGATCGGCGCCGGTGCCGCCGCTCAGGGTGTCATTGCCGGCGCCACCCGTGAGCTGGTTGGCACTTGCATTGCCGGTCAGTGTGTCATTGCCCGCACCGCCGATGAAGTTTTCGATGTTGGTGATGAGGTCGCTGTTGGCATTGGTGTTTCCGCTTCCGGTGACCAGCGCATTGGTCCCCAGCGTCACCGACAGATTAGTCAGGAAGGCCGAGTAGTCGGCGGTGTCGCTGGTACCCGCGCCACCGTCCACCGTGTCCCGGGCGTTGTCAACCGTCAGGATGAATCGGTCGTTGCCGGCATTGCCATCAAGGGCGTTGCCGCCAGCCCCATCGGTGATGCTGTCGTCGCCACTGCTGCCGTTGACATTTTCAATCTCCGCCAGCGTGTCGCTGCCGGTTTGTGCGCTGGTGGACGTGCCGGCGCTCAGGTTGACAGCGGCTGCGGCTGCGGTCAGGCCCAGATCGTAGGTGTCGGTACCGGCGCCGCCAGCATAGACATCGTTGCCGTCATCGACGCCGGCCCGCAGGGTGTCGGTGCCAGCGCCTCCGTCCACGTTGTCATCGCCGCCGCCGCCAATCAGGTTGTCGTTACCACCCAAGCCCAACAGAATCTCGTTGCCGGCGGTGCCGGACAGTGTGTTGGCACCGCTGCTGCCGATGATGGCGGTCTCGACCGACACCAGGTTGTTGACACCAAAGGGGTCGGTGTAGCTGGCCGACACGCGAACCGTGGTGCTGCTCTGGTTGGCCAGGGTGGCCGCCGTGCCTGCTGGCCCCGCGATATTGACCCAATTGCCACCGGCCAGACGTTGCCACTGGTAGCTCAGTGCCACGGCCGCCACATCTGGGTCGACGATTGTGTGGCTGGCGGTCAGGCTGGCGTTGCTGTTGGTGCTGGCAAAGCTGCCGATGTGCAGCAACCCGGTTGGCGCCTCGTCGACGTTTCTCACGGTCACTGCCAGTGCCTGGGTATCCATGAGCCGCCCGTCGCTCGCCTGGACGATGACTTCGTAGATATTGTCGGCACCCGTATCAGTTGCGCTCTCAAAGTTGGGTGCCGCCACAAAACTCAGCACCCCGTTGGCCGCGTCTATGGTGAACCGCGCCGCATCGGCGCCGCCGACGATGGCGTAACTCAGCACATCGATGAAATTCGGGTCGGTGGCTGTCACCACCGTGACGAAATCGGTATTTTCATCCACGGTCACGGCAGCACTTGGCCCGGCGCCATCGGAGATGATGGTCGGCGCCTCGTTGATCAATGACACCGTTTGGTCGGTAAATCGCAGGAACTCGATGTTGCGCACCGTGTCAATGCCGTCGTTGGTCGCGGACAGCAGGTTGTTGTGAGTGATCGTGTAGCGGCCGTCGGCATGCCGCTCGATCGCGTACTCCGACAAGTTGCCGCGATAGACCGCTGTGTCCAGGTCGTCGGCGACCGCCCCGTCCAGCACCTCGCGAACAATTTGCAGTTGTCCGGGGTTGATGGCGCCGCTCATCAGCTCTGCTTTGATCTCGTTCAGGCTGTTGACCGTGAACAGTTCGATCGCGGCGTTTTGTGGGTCGCGCACGCTGATGCGGATGTTGAGCCAGCGGTCGCCATCGATGATGTCGTTGCCAGCCTTGCCCTCAAAAACGTCACTGCCACCCCCGCCCAGCAGAATATCGGCAGGCGTGTCCGCAACGAAGGTCACATTGCCATTGCCGTCTCGGGTGACGGCAGCCGCATCCATGACCACGGCGGTGTGTGAGTCGCCGTTCCAGGTGAATGTGGCGCGCCCCAGGTGGCTGACCAGCTGCTCAAAGCCGGCGATGCGGTCAACTCCAGCCTGCAGCAGCAGGCTCGAAAACGACTCGAGCGGGCTGGCCTGGTCCGCGAATGCCACGCCACCGCCAGCGACAGCGCCGGTGACGATCTGGCGCCCGGTCAGCTGGTCGTCAAGACGCCAGCCCGACAGTCCCTCCACCAGGTCAAATCGGTCACGCAGGATCACGTCCGGCTGGTTTGCAAAAATCGCGATGCCCAGATCCGAATTCGCGGCTACGGTATCCCCCTTGTGGATCGCCCAGTCGAAGCCGGCCATGCCGTTGCTGCGCTGGATACCCGCCCCTTGCATCATGATGTCGTCGCCCGACTCACCGTCGTAATCGGTGTCATTGCCCTGGCCGTCCAGCACATCGTGCCCAATGATGGGGCTGTTGAAGAACAGCTCCGAGTTATCGCCGGTCAGGCCGTCAAACCCTTCGCCACCTTCTAGCCAGTCGTCCCCTTCATTGCCCAGCATGATGTCGCCGCCAGAGCCGCCGAGCATGAAGTCGCCGTCTTCGCCGGCAAAGGCTTCTTGCGGATCCGGGCCGAACACGATGAAGTCATGGCCGCGGCCGCCAAAACCCAGCACCACGCCCGATCCCATGCTGATGACGTCATTGCCGTTTTCCCCAAACAGGAAGTCGTCGCCACCCAGGTTGGTGATGATGTCGTCGCCATCACCGCCGTGGACCTTGTCGGCTTCATAGCCGCCGTCGAGCCGGTCGTTGTTGCCATCGCCCCACAGGGTGTCGATGCCCAGCCCGCCCATCAAGGTATCCCGGCCTTCGGTACCACCCAACACCACATGGTCCGGCCCGCTGTAGGCCAGGTACTCCGCAATGCCGTCGCCGTCTGCGTCGATCCGAACGGTCATGGGCTTGAGCTGGTTGAGGATCGGGTTGACTTCGACCGGATCGGCCTGGTCCTGTAGCGCGATGTTGGCCTCCAGGATGTGGTTGGGTGTGGAGAACAGGTCGCCCGGCAGGTGGCGTTGACCCACCTCGCCCAGATCGGTGTTGCGCATCACCAGGCTGGCGAAGGTGTTGGCTTCGAGCTCGTTGAGCATGTTCATGCCTTGCGTGCGACTCAGGTAGTAGAAACGGTCGCCGTTTTGCAGGTTCTCCATCTGCGTCTCGAAGACGAAGTTGAAGGTGGCGCCCAACATGCCTCCAAATTCCTGCTGCTCCTCTGCCAAGCCACCGATCCAGAAGTCCACCTTGTTCAGGCCCGAATTGGCAGCGCTCCATGCGCCCGTGCTGTTCAGGAACGCCACAGCGTCTGACGGTGCATCGGCTGAGCCCATGACGATGGCGGCGGCCGCTGTGCGTTTGTCATCCAGGGTCGTGGCACTGGTGATGCTGTCGTGCTGGCCGTAAGCGGCAATGAAGTTGATGATCGATGCCGGGTTGTTGATGTGCCCTGCAAAGTCGACCCAACTGGTGTAGGGCGTGAGGCGGGAATCGCCAGTCATGTCAAAGAACTGCGTGCGTGCGTCGTTGAGCGAGGGAATGCCGGTGTCGCGACCGCGTGCAATGTTGAGCGCGGCGAGGTCGAGCGGCAGGCCCACCAGGTTGTTGCGCAGGGCTTCGACCACAAACTCATCGATGGCGTTGCCGGTTTGCCGCGTCATTCCCCGGATGATGGCACCCGCTGCTGACTCCGCATCAACGCCGCTGGCGTTGAAGGCCATGGGGTTCAGGAAGGCTTCGATCAAACCCAGGTCGTTCAAGCTGCCGTCGGCGTTCATGCGCGCCACGGTTTCATTGAGCATGGAGTGACCGAACCGGTACACCACATGGGCAAACTCGGCAAAGATCGACGGGTCCAGATCCGCGCTGTTGGAGAAGACAAACGGATTGATCGCCGGTTGGACCTTGCGGGCGAACTCCTCGAACACCAGGTGCTGGTACTGCATTTCGTTGGCGAAGCGGGCCGCCTGAAACAGTCGCTCACCGTCCCAGACCAGGCTGGCCATGCCGGCGGTATCGGTAGGAATCTGGGCTACCCCGGTCAGATCAGTCAGCAGCCACTCGTTGATGAAGTCCAGATCACCCGAGCCCAGGATGGTGAGCTTGTTGGCCTCTACCAGTCGGTTGTGTTCAGAGTGGAAGATGGTGTGCACGGCGGTCAGCCCGATGTTCTCGTTGCCTCGGCCGTCCCCAGTGATGAAGTGACGATCAAGCAGTTCGTTGTCGTAAGCCAGGCGCTTGCCGTCTGGCCCGCGGGCAATGGGGTTACCGATGTCGGTGTCGGCGTCGGCCACCAGCGCACCCGTTGCGTCAAAAATGGGGACAGCGTTATGGGCAATGTCGTCCAGAAACGCATGGCCGGTGCGCAGGGCCAGTGTGGTGGTGACGGGCGCAGCCGGGTTGCCCTCGAGCAGCATGGTGCCGTCATCAGCACTACCCATGACGCCATCTGCGCCTGCGGTGCGCACCACCAACTGGGCGAAGCCGTTGGCGCCGCGGATGAATTCACCATACTCGTCGGTCGCCAGCAGCGGCACGTTGAAGATGTCGGCGTCAGACAGCTGAATGCCCAATTTCGCAGCGGCCTGTGTTTTCACTTCGGCCCAGCTGGCAATGCCGCCGCTGGCACCATCGAGCAGGTGGCCCGTGGCCAGCGGCTTGCCTTCTACCAGCTGATATTCCCGCAAGAAAACCTGGTGTGAGGCGTGCGAGGTGTAGGTCTGGTTTTGGTCGATGAAGGGGGTCGTGGAGTTGTTGTTCTCACGCACGTCGTCGGCGGTGCCCAGGATGCCGTCGGCGCCGGGCTGGTTGGTGGCGCGCGTCAGCACCATGAAATTGCTGTGGCCACCCTCCACATACAGCGGGTCGTCTTTTTGCAGCGGGATGTACACGGTGCCGCTGCCGCCCTTGCCGACCAGGTCAAGCCCGTGGTCGAAAAACTGCCCGAACAAGGTCATCCAGCCATTGAAGGAGGGCGACAGCCCGATGTCGGGCGACAGGTTGAGGATATCGATGGTGCCATCCCCGTTTACCGGGATGCCGAAGTCGGCCAGGGTATTGGTCAGCGCCAGTTGCGCGGCATCGATGGCGGCCAGATCCGGGCTGGCCTGTCCTTTGGCTGTTTCGAGCGCCGTCCACAAGCTGGCCACCTGCGCCGCCTTGCCGTCCGGGCCATAGATGTTGCTGGCGCCGACCAACTCCAGTGCGGTGATGACAGCGGCCGGGTTGTTGGGCGTTTGGTCCGAGATCAGGTTGCTGATGGTGCGCGGTTGTGAGTCAAAGACCGCGCCCGAGGTTTGCGCGTAACTGGTGGCGGTGGTGCCCGCTGCGCCAGGGCCGAAGAAGCCGGCCGGCTGCACTTCAGCCGGGTTCCAGATGGGCTGCAGCAGCCGCGGCATCAGGGTGTCGGCGGCACCCTGATTTTGCAGGCCGGGCAGTAGGTTGTTGTAGATGCCGCTGACGGTGCGCAGGCCTTCTGGCGCCAGTGGATTGGTGACCAGATCGGCGAGTTGACCGCCCGCTGTGTGGGCTTCGGCGATCTTGATCTGTTTGAGGATCTTCGTCAAATCGGCGAGATTGACATAAAAATTGACTGGTTTGGTGGTTGCCATGGTGTGTTCCCTGAGTGTTGCTATGTTTTTGGTGCTCGGCGCTGTAGTGAAAGAGATGAGGGTTTTGCTGTCTTTCAGACCTCCGCCTTGATGGATCGCCTGCCCGCCGACATCAGGACGATGTTGTTTGCTGACGGTTGATGTGTGAACGCATTCATGACGCTGCCTTTCTGGGGTTTGTCAGCAGCCTGTAAAACCTCGACCTGAGATGTTTCAGCTGTGTCAAATCTGGGCTCGAATTTACGGGCTGATGGCGCAGCCGGTTTGCGTTGGCGCAACGCTGCTTGTAAGCCTCGACGCGGCTCAGTAGGAGTTTTGTCCCGCAGCAGACAGCGACCCCGTCGTGCCTGGGCGGTTGGGCGTGACCGCGATCATGCAGTCGATGCTGAGGATGAGACTGGCAATCGAGGCTGCGTTTTGCAGCGCCAATCGGGTCACTTTCGCCGGATCGATCACGCCCATGGCGAGCAGATCGCCATAGTTGCGGGTGGCGGCGTTGTAGCCATAGTTGCGCTCTTCAGAGGCCAGTACCTGGTGCAGCACCACGTCGGGCTCCTCGCCGGCGTTGATCAGGATGCGCCGCAGCGGCTCCTCCAGAGCGCGGGCGATGATGCGCACGCCCGAGTTTTCATCCAGGTCGACCAACTGCAGCGCATCGAGCGCCCGGCGCGCGCGCAACAGCGCCACGCCACCCCCGGGCACAATGCCCTCGTCCACTGCGGCCCGGGTGGCGTGCAGGGCGTCTTCGACCCGCAGCTTGCGCTCCTTGAGCTCGGTTTCGGTGGCGGCACCTACCTTGATCAGGGCCACGCCGCCGGCCAGGCGTGAGAGGCGCTCGTCGAGCTGCTTGCGCTCGTACTCGTTGGCGGTGCGGTCGCGCTCCTGCCGGATCAGCGCCATGCGCGCCTGCAAGGCGCTGCGGTTGCCGCCCCCGCCAATCAGCGTGGTGCTGTCCTTGTCCACCTCGATGCGCTTGGCCTGCCCCAAATCATCGAGCGTGGCCTTGGCCAGGCTGCGCCCAAGCTCATCGCTGATGACCTTGCCGCCGGTCAGTGCGGCCATGTCCTGCAGCATGGCCTTGCGCCGGTCGCCAAAGCCAGGCGCCTTGACGGCGCAGGTCTTGATCGCGCCGCGCACGCTGTTGATCACCAGTGTGGCTAGCGCATCGCTGTCGATATCTTCGGCAATCACCAGCAGCGGCCGGCCGGATTTGGCCACCGCTTCGAGCAGCGGCACCAGCTCGGTGATCGACGACAGCCGCCGGTCGCACAGCAGGATGAGCACGTCTTCCAGCAGCGCCGAGCCGCGCTCGGCGTTGTTGACAAAGTAGGGCGACAGGTAGCCGCGGTCGAACTGCAGCCCTTCGACCACGTTGAGCTCACTCACCATGCCCGAGCCGTCTTCGATGGCGATGGCACCTTCGCGACCGACCTTGTCCATGGCGCGTGCGATCAGATCACCGATTGAGCTGTCGTTGTTGGCCGAGATGGCGGCCACGTGGGCAATCGCCTGTGGCGTGTCGCAGGGCTGGGCCATGGCTTTGAGCTCCGGCACCACCCGCTCGATGGCGCGCTCGATGCCGAGTCGAAGCGCCATCGGGTTCATGCCGGCGGCCAGGTACTTCAAGCCTTCTTGCACCATGCTGTGTGCCAACACCGTCGCGGTGGTGGTGCCGTCGCCGGCCAGCTCGCTGGTGCGAGCCGCCACCTCGCGCAGCAGTTGCGCCCCCATGTTCTCGAAAGCGTCCGGTAGGTGCACGGCCCGCGCCACCACCACCCCGGAATTGACGATCTGCGGCGGGCCGAATTCGCGCTCGATGATGACGGTGCGGCCGCGCGGCCCCAGTGTCACCCGCACCGCCTCGGCCAGGGCGGTGATGCCGCGCTGCAGGCGTTCACGGGCGGTGTCGTGATAGAGGATGCTTGGGCTGTTCATGTGGGCAGCACTCTAAGGCCATGTCATACGGGGTGATTGTGAATGCGCAAGTGCCGCACGCTGACGGATGCGGTTCTGGCGGTTTCAGGTTGGCGCGTATTCGGGTTGCGCTTTCGCAAGACGGGCGGGTCTTCACCCGCTAATCTGACAGCGGGGTCCAGGCGCACGGCGATGCCAGCCAGTGTCCTGAGCCCGAAGCCATGTCAATTTTTTATTTATCGAGGTACCCATCATGAGCAATATCCGACTGTTTGAACCCCGCCTGTTTGAGCCGGCCCTGAGCGACTCGATCGAGTCCATGTTCCGGCGCTTCATGGCGCCGATGCGTCTGGACCTGGAGGCCGGCTCCATGGACATGCGCCTGGATGTCGCCGAAGTCGACGGCATGTACAAGGTCCGCGCCGACCTGCCTGGGGTGAAAAAAGACGACATCAGCGTCCGCATCGATGGCAACCAGGTCCAGATTGCCGCCGAAACCAAGCAAGAGAAAGAGTCCAAGGAGGGCGGCGGACGCTGGCTGCGCAACGAGCGCTGGCATGGCGCTGTGTCGCGTACTTTTACCGTGGCGCAGGATGTGGACGACGCCAAGGCCACCGCCAAGTATGAAGACGGTGTGCTGACGCTGGAATTGCCCAAGCGCGCCTCCTCGGCCACCAAACGCCTAGCGATTCAGTGAGTGCCAGGCCGCAGCCTGCGGCCCCCGTGCCCGAGCCGCGCGGGGCGGCGGCGCCCTCCTTCGCGGCCCGCGAGGAGGCGGCCCGCCCGCTGGCCGTGCGCTTGCTGGCCTACCAGGGCAAGAACCCGCTGGTGCTAGCCATCCCGCGCGGCGCGGTGCCCATGGCTCGCGTGATCGCGCAGCAACTCGGCGGCGAGCTTGACGTGGTGCTGGTGCGCAAGTTGCGGGCCCCGCTGCAGCCCGAGCTGGCCATCGGCGCGGTCAATGAAAGCGGCTGGCTCTACCTGGCCGGGTCGGGCTACCACCATGGCGTCAGTGACAGTTACCTGGCGACCGAGCGGCGCGAGCAGATGCAAACCATCCGCGCGCGTCGGGCCCGCTATGCCAAGATTCGGCCTGCCGTGGCCGCCGCAGGCCGCGTGGTGATCGTGGTGGACGATGGTCTGGCCACTGGCGCCACCATGATTGCGGCCTTGCACGGCTTGCGCCAAAGCAAACCGGCCAAGCTGGTGTGCGCGGTCCCGGTGGCGCCCGCCGATACGTTGGCCCGGGTGACCCACCTGGCGGATGAGGTGGTTTGCCTGCATCAGCCCGAAGAGTTCGAGGCGGTGGGCCAGTTCTACCGCCATTTCCCGCAGGTCAGTGACGACGAGGTGCTGGCAATCCTGCGCCAATACCCGGTGGCCCGCAGGCCGCCAACGGTCGCCGACACAACCTCAGTCCAGCCCCAGGCCCCGGTCCGCTGAGCCGGCTCGGCTGCGCCATTTCTAAAGTGCTTTTTCGGTCCGCAGCCTTTGCGCTGTGGTTATTTCTAGCTATCGATACAATAGCGCCATGCGAAAGCTTGGTCATGAGCACCTTTGATCCCGACGCCCTGGAGTGCCTGGCCGCCATCGTTGAAGAGGGTGGTTTTGAGCGGGCCGCCCTGCGGCTCTCCATCACCCAATCGGCGGTGTCGCAGCGCTTGCGGGCGCTGGAGGTGCAGGTGGGCACGGTGCTGATCGTGCGCAGCCGGCCGCTCAAGGCCACGACCGCCGGACGCCTGCTGCTCAAGCACGCCATGCAGATGCGGCTGATGCGGGCTGACCTGGAACGTGACCTCAAGGAGCTGGCGCCGGGCGCGTCCAGCGGCGGCTCCCGCGACGAAGAGCGCATCTCGATTGCCGTCAACGCCGACAGCATTGCCACCTGGGCCCTGCCCGCGCTCGGGGCGTTGGCGCGCGAAGGGCTGGGGCTGGAAATCATCACCGACGACCAGGATTTCACCATCGAATGGCTGCGTGAGGGCAAGGTGCTGGGCTGCGTCACCACGCTGCGCCAGGCCCTGCGCGGCTGCCGGCTGGTGCCGCTGGGCACCATGCCCTATGTGGCGGTGGCCGAGCCCGCTTATGCGGCCAACCATTGCCCGGACGGCCTGTCACCGCGCAATTTTCACCAATTGCCGTTCATCGGATTCAACCGCAAAGACGATGTGCCCTCCGAGTTCACCTGCGGCGCCCTCAACCTGCGGCAGGTCGCCCTCAAGCAGTTGTACGTGCCCAGTTCCCAGGGCCAGCTGCATGCCGTGCTGGCTGGCTGGGGCGTCAGTGTGCTGCCCGAACTGCTGGTGCGCGATCATTTGCAGAGCGGCCGGCTCATCAACATCGCGCCCGGCCATGCCCACCGGGTCGAGTTGTTCTGGCATTGCTGGAACCTGGACTCTGTGGTGCTGGACACCCTCACGCACACCCTGACAGCCGCTGCCGCGCAAGCCCTGAACCAGCCCTGCCAGCGCCCGGATCTTGAGTTGCCTCAAAGCAAATGAACTTTGCAGTAATAAAATAAACCGACCATCTGTTTTTTGACAGGCGCGGCTAAAATTAAGGCGCCATGTCCAGCCCATCCGTCAAGACCTCGTTCAAGCAGCAAATGCTCCAGGTGCGCGAGGACACCATCGTGCAGACCGTGAACCGGCTGCTCGCCGAAAAAGGCTTTGAGGCGATGACGGTGGACGAGGTGGCGGCCCAGGTCGGCATTGCCAAAGCCAGCCTCTACAAACATTTCGCGAGCAAGGAAGACCTGGCCGTGGCCGCCATGGTGCGGGTGATGCGGCAGGCGCAGGCAGTGATCGCGGCCCTGCCGCCGCAGGACGCGCCGGTGCGCCAGTTGCAGGCGGTGGTGCGCTGGGTGCTGGCGCTCAAACTGGCCGGCGGCATGCCCTCCCTGCCCAGCCAAAACTCTTCCCTGCGCGCGGCACTGGCCGCCAGCCCGGACTACATGACCGGCCTGATGGACATCAGCGACCGGCTGGGCGCCTGGATCGAGGCCGCGCAGGCCGCGGGCGATCTGAACCCCAAGCTGCCTTCGATCGCCATCCTGTACACCCTGTTTGCCCGGGCCTGCGACCCGGTGGTGGAGTTCCTGAAGATGGGCGACCTGTACCCGGACGAGGACATCGTGGCGCTGGTGCTCAGCACCTGCTTTGACGGCCTCACGCCCCGCCCTGCGGCGTCTGCGCCGCCGGCCTAGCGCACCAGCAGCACCGGCACCTTGCAGTGCGCCAGCACGGCGGTGGCCACCGAGCCCATCACCAGGTTGGCCAACGTGCCGTGGCCGTGCGAGCCCATGACCAGCAGGTCAAATTTGCCGCTCTCGGCAAATTTGGCAATGGTGTCGCCCGCGTGGCCCACCTTCCAGCTGGTTTTGGCGTCAATCCCGTGGCGGAGCAAGAACTTGGTCACGGGCGCCAGTACCTTTTCGGCCTCTTCCAGCTGGTATCGGTCCACCACGGCCTTGCCCACGGCCGCCCGGGCGCGCGGCGGCAGCTGCGGCTGCACCGTCAGCACGGTGTAATTGTTGCCATTGGCAAACAGTTCACTGTGGGTGGCCAGATAGGCCAGCATCCGCTTGGTGTAGGTGCTGCCGTCCACGGCGAGAAGAATGTTCATGGGGGCTGGTCTCCTTGTTGAAGCGCCCAGTGTAGGCCAGCTCGTCTTTCCCACATTGATGCTGGTCAAGCAAGGGTGGCTACGCTGCGTGTGTGGCCTCGACCGATGCAAGACCATCAAATCCGCTAAATTCTTTTATCGGGGGCGCTGCTGGCTCGATCTGGAGCGCTTGGTGGCTGGCTGCTTCGACCCGAAGCAGACTGTCACAAACAGCAGCTCTCTGAGCGCTCAGGGTATTACCCGCGAACCTACCAGTCTTTCAAGGCGGCTAGCAGTCGCGCTTTGACGTCTAAGCTGGCGAAACTGGCCTCGATGGACGTTTGCGCGACGGACTTGGTGATCGCATCCGTCCAGCCGAATGTGTGGCGGCACAGGGCATATTCCCCGATCAGACTCGCACCCAGCAGGGCCGGGTCATCCGTGTTGACGGACACGCGCACACCCGCTGCCCGAAGCTTCTCGATGGGGTGGTCCAGAATGGACGGGTACACGCCCAGCACCAGGTTGGAGGTGGGGCAAATGCCAAGGGGAATTTGTCGGTCAGCCAGCATGCGGACCAGCGCCGCATCTTCAATGGCCCTGACCCCATGGTCGACTCGGTCCGCCCCCAGCACGTTCACCGCATCCCACACACCCTCGGGCCCGCTGGATTCGCCGGCATGGACGGTGCGGCGCAGGCCGTCAGCCGCTGCGCGCCGAAACGCTTCCGCAAACCGGGGGCTGGTTCGGCCGGCCGTGGCCTCATTGCCATCGACTGACAAGGCCACAACCCGAGGATGGCGCAGGGCGCGCAATGCATCCACCAGTTCGATGGCTTCATCGGCCGACTGGGTTCGCAGCAAGCTGACGCACAAGCCCACAGGGGGCAGCCTATCCTGCTCGGCCGCCTTGAAACCTGCGTCCATCGCGTCCAGCATGGCGCCCAGCCGCCCATGCCAGGCATGCCAGTGCGTCGGGTTAAAGATGACATCGGCGTAAGCGGTGCCGTTGTCCGCCAGCCGCTGACTCAGACCATAGCTCAGCGCTACCAGCCGCTCGGTCGTGCAGGCCAAACCGCAGGCCAGGTCCAGAAAGCCAAGAAAATCAGTCAGCCCTGAAAACTTGAACAAGTCTTCCTGCGGTCTGGGCAGTGCAAGGCCTTCAGCCCTGGCCCATTGCGCGATGGTCTCCGCCTCAAAACAGCCCTCCAGGTGCAGATGAACTTCCGCC
>JBEGOC010000084.1:0-5748 GCA_041182225.1 Pseudomonadota bacterium
TCCGGGTCGCTAAGGCCGGCGCCAAAGGCCAGCGTACCGTCGCCCTGACAGACCGATTGCAGCTCATGCGCGTGCAGCGCCAGGGCGCACAGCCGCACCATCATGCGCTCATCCGTTTCACTCGGGTGCCGCGCCAAGGTCAGCGCATGGTCGGCGTAATAGCCATGGTCGATGTCCGCAATTTGCAGACTGGCCTTGAAAATCGTGGATTTAAGGGCCATTACAGTCCCGCCGCCGGGCCGCCCCAAGGCGGGGCAGCCCCTTCGGGGGGCAGCGCAGCACACGAAGTGGCCAGCGTGGGGGCCATCACACCCGCTGCGCGAGGGTGGCGGCGAGGCCGGTGTAACTGGCCGGCGTGAGGGCCAGCAGGCGCTGCTTTTCCGGTTCCGGGAGGTCCAGCTTGGCGATAAAGCCCTGCATCAGTGCCTGGGTCATTGGCGCGCCACGCGTGAAGGCCTTGAGTTGCTCGTAGGGCTGCGGCAGGCCAAAGCGGCGCATCACGGTCTGGATTGGCTCGGCCAGCACTTCCCAGGCGTTCTCCAGATCAGCCGCCAGCGCCGCCTCGTTGAGTTGGAGCTTGCCCAGGCCGGTGGCCAGCGAGTTGTAGGCCAGCAGCGCATAACCGAGTGCCACGCCCATGTTGCGCAGCACGGTGGAGTCGGTCAGGTCGCGCTGCCAGCGTGAGATCGGCAGTTTTTCGCTCAGGTGCCGCAGCAAGGCGTTGGCCAGGCCCAGGTTGCCCTCGGCGTTTTCAAAATCGATCGGGTTGACCTTGTGCGGCATCGTGCTGGAGCCGACTTCGCCGGCGCGCAGCCGTTGCTTGAAGTAGCCCAGCGAGACATAGCCCCAGACGTCGCGCGACCAGTCGATCAGGATGGTGTTGGCGCGGGCTACCGCATCAAACAGCTCGGCCATGTAGTCGTGCGGCTCGATCTGGATGCTGTAGGGCTGAAACTGCAGCCCGAGCCCGGCTGGTTCGGGCGCCTCCACCACGCCGCGGCTGAAAGCTTCCCAGTCAAAGTCGGGCCAGGCAGACAAGTGGGCGTTGTAGTTGCCCACCGCGCCGTTCATCTTGGCCAGCAGGCGCACGCCGGCAATGCGGCTGCGCGCTGCGTCCAGCCGCGCCACCACATTGGCGATTTCCTTGCCAACGGTGGTCGGGCTCGCGGTCTGGCCGTGGGTGCGGCTGAGCATGGGCACGGCGGCCAGCCGGTGCGCCATGTCGCGCAGCGTGCTGATCAGGCCGTCCAGCGCCGGCAGCAGCACCTGGTCGCGGCCGGCCTTGAGCTGCAGCGCGTGGCTGGTGTTGTTGATGTCCTCGCTGGTGCAGGCAAAGTGCACGAATTCGCTGGCGGCCAGCAGCTCCGGTTGGCCCTCGAACTGCGTCTTGATCCAGTACTCCACCGCCTTGACGTCGTGGTTGGTGGTTTTTTCAATGACCTTGATCGCCTCACCGTCAGCCTCTGAAAACTGGTCCACCAAGCCTTGCAGGCGCGCGCGCGCCGGTGCCGACAGCGGCGGGAACTCGGCAAAACCGGCGTCACTCAGGGCGATGAACCAGGCCACCTCCACCTGCACCCGGCGCTGCATATAGCCCAGCTCACTCATGATCGGGCGCAGGGCGGCAAGCCGGCCGGCATAGCGCCCGTCCAGGGGCGACAGGGCGGAAATGGCAGAAAAACTCATGCCGGGATTGTAGGACCTGCCCCTTTGGCCTTGGGCCGGGCCGGTGCCTGCGCCGGCATCAGGCGAGTGGATAGAATGAAAGCGTTGTTATCTACGGTCCACTCATGAAATTAATTGGCGCGCTTACCAGTCCCTATGTCCGCAAGGTCCGAGTCGTTATGGCCGAAAAAAAGCTGGATTACGACTTTGTGACCGAGAACGTCTGGTCGGCTGACACCCAGATCAACGAGTTCAATCCGCTGGGCAAGGTCCCTTGCCTGGTGATGGAGGGCTCCGAGGCGCTGCATGACTCCCGGGTGATCGTCGAGTACCTGGATACCTTGTCCCCGGTGGGCAAGCTGATCCCGCCGGTCGGGCGGGAGCGGGCCGAGGTGAAGACCTGGGAAGCGCTGGCCGACGGCCTGCTCGATGCCGCGATCCTGGCGCGTTTGGAGGCCACCTGGGCCGGGCGCAGCGAGGCTGAGCGCAGCCAGGCCTGGATCGAGCGGCAATTGGGCAAGGTGCAGGCCGCGCTGCGCGCCATGAGCCAGGGTCTGGCCGACAAGCCGTTTTGTGCCGGCATCCACCTCAGTCTGGCCGATATCGCGGTGGGCTGCGCCTTGGGTTATCTGGATTTCCGTTTTCCGCAAATCGACTGGCGCACGCCGCACCCCAACCTGCTTCGGCTCTACGACAAGCTGGCGCAGCGCGCCAGCTTTGCCGACACGGTGCCGGGCTGAGCGCTAGCTGTTGGCGCGGCGTTTGAGCCAGCGCATCAGGCTGCCCAGCAGCGGCAGCTTCTCGTACAGTTCCTCGGCGGCGTCCCAGTAGTCGCGGTGCACGGTGATCAGGCCGTCCGGCCCGAACACCAGGTGTGAAGCGCCCAGGATCACTTGCTCCTGCGCCGGCTGGTGGGTGCGGAAGCGGAAGCGGAACTCCCAGGTCAGAAAACACTGCCGCCCCTGCAGCACCTGGGTGGTGACGACAAAGCGCGGCGCCTGCAGCGCCGTGAACATGTGGGCAAAGATGCGCTCGATCGCCGGCACGCCGACCACCTCGTTGAAGGGGTCCTTGAAGCGCGCTTGGGCATGGTAAATCCGGCCGATGTCGGCCAGGCTGGCCGGCGTGAGCGTCTCGAAAAAGCGAACCACTGGCGCGAGGTCGGGCCCGATGCTCTGTTGTGGCGCACTCATCGGGTGGCCCGGCTGACCAGGGCGAAGAACAGCCGGTTCGGCAGCAGCCGCAGCGCCTTCATCCAGTGGGTGAACCGTTTCGGGAAGTGCAGCTCGAACTCGCCCCGCGCCCAGCCCTGCAGCATCGCATCGGCTGCCTGCGCCGGGCTGATCAGCGCCGGCATCGCAAAAGTGTTGCCGGCCGTCAACGGGGTTTCAACAAAACCCGGGTTGACGATGGACACGCCCAGGCCACGCGGGTGCAGGTCCAGGTACAGGGTTTCGGCCAGGTTGATCAGGGCTGCCTTGGTCGGGCCGTAGGCCAGGCTGTTGGGCAGGCCGCGGTAGCCGGCCACGCTGCCGACCAGGCTGATGTGCCCGCGCCCACGCGCCAGCATCGCCGGCAGCATCGCATCGAGCAGCAAGAGCGCCCCGAGGTAGTTGACCTCCATGTGGCGGCGCATGTCGGCCAGGTCCATGGCATCGGCGCGCATGGCGTGGTAGTGGCCGGCGCAGTACACCACGCAGTCGAGCGGGCCTTGCGCCAACAGCTGAGCTGCGGCCCGGGCCATCTCGGCGGCGTCGGTGGCGTCCAGCGTCAGCGCCTGGCTGCCGGGGTGTTGGGCGACAAACTCATCCAAGGCCGCGGCCTTGCGCGCCGACACGGTGACCCGGGCGCCAGCCCGGTGCAGCGCTGCCGCCGTGGCGCGACCAATGCCGGTGGAGGCGCCAATGATCCAGACGGTCTGGCCGCGCCAGTCGCGCAGCGGGGGGTTCAGCGGGGGCAACAGGGGCATGGTGGCTCGCTCAGCGTTTGACAAAGGACAGGGTGACCTCGCCCAGCCGCACGCCAAACTTGCTCATGGTGGCCTTGTTGAGCATGACCTGGTCGGTCATCAGGTACATCCAGTCGTCAAACTGCACCTCGAACACGCGGCCGTCCACCGGCAAATTGAGGGTGTAGGTCCAGTGGAAGGTGTTGCCTCGGGTTTCGCCCTGTGCTTCGCCCACCACGTCGTCGGCGCGGCCGCTGTAGCGGCCGTTACCCAGCCGGCGCAGGCGCCAAATGCGTTTTTGCGTGCTGCCGTCCGAGTAGCGGAAGTCTTCGTCCAGCACACCGTCGTCGCCATTCCAACTGCAGGCCATGACCACGGTGAAGCGTTTGACCACGGTGCCTGAGCGGTCGGTGAAGATGCCGTAGGCGTCGAGTGTGCCGTTGAAATACTGGCGCAGGTCCAGCACCGGTTTGTCCTGGGCGTAGCCCTCGATGTGCTGCGAGGCGCAGCCGCCCAGCAGCAGGGTGGCGGGGGCGGCCGCAGCCGCCGTCAGCAACAGGCGTCTTTTCATGGTGGTCTCCGGATGATCAGGGTGTAGAGCAAGGCGGCGGCCAGCAGCTTGAGCGCGCAGGGCAGCAGGCAGTAGGCTGCCGTCAGCGTGGCCAGCGCCGCGTCGTCGCGGCTGCCCGGTGCGTAGCCGAGTGCGCCCAGCGCCGGCAGTGCCAGCCCGGCCGCCAGGGCCAGGTTGAGTTTGGTGACGAAATTCCACCAGCCAAAATAGGCACCTTCATGCGCCCCTTGGTCTCCGCTGCGGGCAATGCAGCCGGCCAGCAAGGCGCCGGGAACGGCGAGGTCGGCGCCCAGCCCGATGCCGGACAGTGCACACACGATCGCAAAGGGCAGGGTGTCGCCCGCGCCCAAGCGGGCCGCGAACAGGAACACGGCAATCGACAGCAGCATGCCCAGGCCCCAGGCGCGCGCCAGCCCGATCCGGCCGACCAGCCGCAGCCAGAGTGGGATGGACAGTGCAGCACAGCAGAAATAGGCACCTAAGAACAGCGGTTCGGCCGAGGGCGGCGCCTGCAGCCGGTCTTGCACGAAGAACAGCAACAACGTGGCCGGCACCGCGCTGGCGATGCCGTTGACCATGAACACCGCCAGCAAGGCCCGGAATGGTGCGCGCGACCAAGGCAGCCAGAGTGCCCCAGCGGCGGCCCGGCCCTGGGCTGGCGCGGGTCGCTGTGGTGGCCGGCGGGCGCGCGTCCAGGCCAGCCAACCCGCGGCAGTTGCTATAAAAAATAGAGTGACCGTGGCAGGCAGACCAAGGGCTACCGGCGTTATGGATGCCAGGATGACACCGACCAGCCCAAGCCCTTCGCGCCAGGCCACGATCCGGCTGCGCTGCAATTCATCACCGCCGAGCATGGCACCCCAGGACTGGTGCATCACGCTCAGCGCGCTGAAGGCGGCATAGGTCAGCACCAGCGCGGCGCCAGCCCAGGCCAGCAGCGCATCGATGGCCCGCACCGGCGGGAAGAACAGCAGCGCAAAGCCCAGCCCCAGCAGCAGCGCCGCCCCGGCGGCCGCGGCCAGCACGGTGCGTGGCGAGCGCCCAAACAGGTGGTCGCTCCAGCGCCCCAGCAGCGGGTCGATCAGGGCGTCAAACAGGCGCGCGGCCAGCAGCAGCAGGCCCAACGCGGCCAAGGGCACGCCAAAGGTGCGCGCATAGTGGTTGGGCAGCAGCACGTACAGCGGCAGGGCGACAAAGGCCAGCGGCAGCCCCATCAGGCCGTAGCGCCAGCCGTCGCGCCAGCCAAAACCTGCCGGTGTGCCGCTGCTGGCAGTCATGACGCGGCGCGCGCCAGCAGCGCCTTGCGCAAGCCGGGCTCGCTGGTGGAGTCGGCGAGCCAGATGCCGAAGAACCTGCTGCCGAAGGCGGCGTCACCCATGTCGCCCAGCTTGCGCTCCTTGTGCCAGAAGGCCACGCCACCCGGCGGGTGCAAGCCGGTGATGCGGTCGCCGGCGACCACATCGGGCAACACGTTTTGCAGCGAGGTTAGCCAGACCCGTGCCAGGTCAGGTGGTACGTCATGGACGCGTCGGATCTCTTGCAGTGTGCGCTGTGCGATCTCGTT
>JBEGOC010000085.1:0-6302 GCA_041182225.1 Pseudomonadota bacterium
GACGCCAGGAGTTTGCCATGTCCCACATCAGCGCCAATGACCTCAAAACCAAAGGCATCGCTGCCATTGAATTGGCCCTGAGCACCGCGCCTGAGGCGATTGTGTCGGTGCGCGGCAAAGACAGGTTTGTGGTGATGGACATGGCGCAGTACCACTACCTGCGCGAATGCGAGCTGGACGCCGCGCTGGCCCAGACGCGCGCCGACCTTGCCGCTGGCCGCATGGTGCAAGAGTCGCCCGAGGCCCACCTGGCGCGGCTGGACGCGATGTAAGGCGCCCAGCTGCCATGTTTGCGCTGGTTTTCACCGAACAATACAACCGCCGGGCGGCCCGCTTTCTGAAACGCCACCCTGATCTGCGCCAGCAATACCTCAAAACCTTGCAAGTGCTGGAAGCCAACCCGGCCCACCCATCGCTGCGCCTGCACCCCCTGCGTGGCAAGCTGGACGGTCTGCATTCGGTCTCCATCAACCTGTCGTACCGCATCACGCTGGAGTTGTTGATTCACGATGGGCAGATCATCCCGGTGAATGTCGGCGATCATGACGCGGTGTATGAATGACTGTCAGCTGATTGAACCTATCGACCCATCGCGTGGCCAAGTCGTGGTGCTGGCGATACGCCATCAGCGGTAGTCTGGCTAAGAGAGCGCTACAACTTCAATAGCTGACTATCCATATTTTACGCGGCATCCAGCCCCTATTCATCATTTCCCCCAAAAGCTGCCTGTCATTCTTTGGCTAAAATAGCCATCAAGCCAACCTGGAGACCCGCCGTGCAAGTCACCGCCACTCAAGCCAAAAACCGTTTTGGTGCCATGTGCGCCCTGGCCAAAACCGAGCCTGTGTTTGTTGAGAAAGACGGCCGTATTGATTCCGTTATCGTGTCGGCCAAGCAGTTTGCCGAGCTGCAGGCTGCCAGCCGAACTGAAACGCTGGCCCAGCGCAAAGCCCAATTCGAGCTGTCGCACAGCGCCTGGATCGCCGAGCAGAACCAGCGTTTTGAGACGCATGGTCTGTGGTGCGACGACATGCGTGTCTGGTAACGCGCCCATGCAGTTCGATGTTTTTGAGAACCCCAGCCCCCGCATGCGCGATGTGTACCCCTATGTGGTGGACGTACAGAGTGACCTGCTCAGCGCACTGGCCACGCGCATGGTGGTGCCCTTGGCCGTCACGGCCCTCGCCGCACAAGACCTGCCACGCCAACTGTGCCCGGTGATCAGCGTGAACGACAAGCCATTGATGCTGGTACCGTTTGAAGCCGCACCGCTGGACAAGCGCTTGCTCACGGCAGAAATTACCACCATCCGAGACCGGTCGCACGAGATCATCGCGGCCATGGATGCGGTGCTCAGCGGTATCTGACAAGGTGTAGGGGCATGATCAAGTGCCTCAAACCAGCCTGCCAACGGTTGATTCAGTGGTGGTGCCCATGCGCCCCGTGCACATGGCCGTGGGCCAGTTCTTCGCTGGAGGCGGCGCGCACCTCCGTCACGGTCAGGCTGAAGCGCAGGGCCTTGCCGGCCCAGGGGTGGTTGCCGTCCAGCAGCACCTGGGCCCCTTTGATCTTGACCACGTTGAACACCTGCTCGTTGCCGTCAGGCGTGTGGCCGCGCAGCTGGCCGCCCACCTTGACGCCGGGCGGGAACTCGCTGCGCGGGATGGTCTGCACCAGTGCCTCGTCGCGCAGGCCAAAGGCATCTTCGGGCGCGAGCGCCAGCGTGGTCTGGTAGCCCTTTTCCTGGCCGGCCAGGGCGGCCTCGATGCGGGGCAGCGTGCCGCCGTAGCCGCCGTGCAGGTAGGCCATGGGCTCGTCAGCTTGTTCCAACAGTTTGCCTTGGGCGTCAGCCACTTTATAGCGCAGGGTGACGACGGTGTCTTTCTCGATTTTCATGATGGTGGGGTGGGTTGCAGGGGCTAAGATGCCCCATTTTCGCTCAGCCCCCTTCCTCCCATGAACCACCACCCTGCGCGCGGCATTCTTTACCTTTGCCTGGGCGTGCTGGTGTTCTCGCTGCAAGACGCCATCATCAAGCGCGTGAGCGGCGACTATGCGCTGACCGAGGTGGTGTTTATCCGCTCTTGTGTGGCGGCGCCCATTCTGCTGGCGCTGGTGCAGCGCGAGTCGGGCTGGCGTGCCATCTTTAGCTCGTCGCTGGGGCTTTTGACCTTGCGCGCGACGATCATGTTGGGCGCCTACACCGCCTATTACATGGCGTTTCCGGCGCTGCCGCTGGCCGATGCCGTGGCGCTGTACTTCACGGTGCCGCTGTTTGTGACGGCGCTGGCTGGCCCCTTTTTGGGCGAGCGTACGCATTGGCGGGTGTGGCTGGCCGTGCTGCTGGGCTTTGTCGGGGTGATGGTGATGTTGCAACCTGGCAGCGGCCTGTTTGAGCCGGCGGCGCTGCTGTCGCTGCTGGCTGCCGCCCTGTATGGCATGGCCATGCTGATGGCGCGCAAGTTTGGCGACACCCTGTCCGCGTCGGTGATGGCCTTCTACCAGAACGCGGTGTTTCTGGTGGGCGCCGGGCTGGTGGCGCTGGTGCTGCTTGGCCTGGGCGGGGTGAAGGCAGAGCACCCCAGCTTGGCTTTTCTGGTGCGGCCCTGGGTGATGCCCAGCCTGACCGACGGCCTGTTGATCGCGGCCTGCGGCGTGGTGGCGGCGTGCGGCATCATGCTGCTGACCAGTGCCTACCGGGTGGCCCGGGCAAGCACGGTGACGCCGTTTGAGTACACCGGCATTTTGTGGGCGCCGCTGTGGGGCTTTTTGTTTTTCAGCGAAGTGCCGCGCGCTACCACCCTGGCCGGTGCCGCTGTGATCGTGGTGGCGGGCCTGCTGGCGCTGCGGCTGGCCAAAGCCGGACACCGAACCTGAGTTGAACATGGAGCAAGTGACATGAGCTTACTGACGACGGCCGCCTTGCAGGCCGATGGCACCATCCTGGTTACCTGGGCCGATGGCCAAAGCGCGACCTTTGGCGCCTACTGGCTGCGCGACAACTGCCGCTGCGCCCAATGCCGCCACCCCGGCAACGGCCAAAAGCTGTACCAGATCGTGGATCTGCCAGCCCCGTTGTCGGTGCGCAGCCTGGGCCTGGGGCCGGGGCCGGCGCTGGAGGTGGTCTGGTCCGACGGGCATGGCTCGGCCTATGGCAGCGACTGGCTGGCGGCCCATCAACTGGGTAGCGCCGCGCGCCGCGCGCGCCAGGTCAAGCCGGGGTTGTGGGACCAGTCGCTGGCCGCCGACATGCCGGTGGCCAGCTGGCCTGCCCTGCTGGCTGACCCGGCACAAGAGCTGGCCTGGCTGGAGCGCTACACCGCGCTCGGTTTTGGTTTGCTGACGGAGGTGCCGACCACGCCCGGCGCCGTGGCCGAGGTGGGCGACCGGCTGGGCCATGTGCGCGTCACCAACTACGGGCGGCTGTTTGACGTGAAGTCGGTGCCCAACCCGACCAACCTGGCCTACACCGCGGTGGCTCTGGGCGTGCACTCTGACAACCCCTACCGCCACCCTTCACCCGGCGTGCAGTTGCTGCATTGCCTGGAAGCCGAGGCGCCGGGCGGCGACACCCTGCTGGTGGACGGCTTCGCCGCCGCCGAGCTGCTGCGCCAGCAGGACCCGGCGGCGTTTGAGCTGCTGCGCACGCTGCCGATGAACTTCCGCTACGCCGACGCCCAGACCGATTTGTGCGCCCGGCAAACCCTGATCTCCACCGACAGTGACGGCCTGCTCACGGCGGTGCACTTCAACAACCGCTCAGCCGACTGGCTGGATGCGCCCGCCGAGGTGACCGAGGCCTGGTACCAGGCGTACCGCCAATTGGCGCAACTGCTGCTGCGTGATGAGCTGCAACTGGTGTTCCGTCTGGCGCCGGGCGACTGTGTGGTGATGCAGAACGACCGCACCCTGCACGGCCGCACCGCGTTTGACCCGAATCTGGGCCGACGCCACCTGCAGGGCTGCTATATTGACCGCGATGCGATGGAAAGCCGGCGCCTGGTGCTGCGCCGTACCCGCCATCAGGCTTGAAACATCCATGATCCCCACAGAAAGCGATTGGCCATGACCGTGATGGACGAGATCCGCGCCGCCTTTGAGCGACGCGGCCACGAAACCTATGGCGAAGGCGTCAGCCAGCTCGACCATGCCCTGCAGTGTGCCGCGTTTGCCGAGCGCGATGGCGCGGACGCGGCCCTGGTCACGGCCACGCTGCTGCATGACATCGGCCACCTGCTGCACGACCTGCCGGCTGACGTGGCGGATTCCGGCATCGACACCCAGCACGAGGCCACTGGCTCGGCCTGGCTGTCGCGCCACTTTGGCCTTGCCGTGACCGAGCCGGTGCGCATGCATGTGGCGGCCAAACGCTACCTGGCCACCATGGAGCCGGGCTATTTCGAGCGGCTGTCCGAGGCCTCCGTCCTGTCGCTGCGGCTGCAGGGCGGCCCGATGACGGCCGTCGAGGCGGCCAAATTTGCCGCTGCGCCCTTTTTTGCTGATGCCATCCGGCTGCGGCGCTGGGACGAGGAAGGCAAGATTGTGGGCTACCACGGCCCCGCGCTGGCCCACTTTGAACCCAAGGTCCGCGCCTGCCTGGCTTGACCACCACGCTGACTTAACCCGTAAGGAATTGTGAGATGAAAACCAAAGCCGCCGTCGCCTGGAAATCAGGTGCCCCGCTGACCATTGAAACCGTTGACCTGGACGGCCCTCGCTTTGGCGAGGTGCTGGTCGAGATCAAGGCCACTGGCATTTGCCACACCGATTACTACACCCTGTCCGGCGCGGACCCGGAGGGCATCTTCCCGGCCATCCTGGGCCATGAGGGCGCGGGCATTGTGGTGGATGTGGGGCCGGGTGTGACCACTCTTAAGAAAGGCGACCACGTCATCCCGCTCTACACGCCCGAGTGCCGGCAATGCAAGTTCTGCCTGAGCCGCAAGACCAACCTGTGCCAGTTGATCCGCGACACCCAGGGCAAGGGCTTGATGCCCGACGCCACCAGCCGTTTCAGCCTGGACGGCAAGCCGATCTTTCATTACATGGGCACCTCCACCTTCAGCAACTACACGGTGGCGCCTGAGATCTCGCTGGCCAAGATCCGTAAGGACGCGCCGTTCGACAAGGTCTGCTACATCGGCTGCGGTGTGACCACCGGCATTGGTGCGGTGCTGTTCACCGCCAAGGTGGAGGCCGGCGCCAACGTGGTGGTGTTTGGGCTGGGCGGCATCGGCCTGAACGTGATCCAGGGTGCCAAGATGGTGGGCGCCGACAAGATCATCGGCGTGGACATCAACCCGGCCCGCCAGGCGATGGCGCGCCAATTTGGCATGACGCACTTCATTAACCCCAATGAAACTGAGAGCGTGGTCGACGCCATCGTCCAGCTGACCGATGGAGGCGCCGACTACAGCTTTGAGTGCATTGGCAACACCAAGGTCATGCGCCAGGCGCTGGAATGCACCCACAAGGGCTGGGGCCGCAGCATCATCATTGGCGTGGCCGAGGCCGGCGCCGAGATCAGCACCCGCCCGTTCCAGCTGGTCACCGGCCGCAAATGGGAGGGCTCGGCCTTCGGCGGCGCACGCGGCCGCACCGACGTGCCCAAAATTGTGGACTGGTACATGGAGGGCAAGATCAACATCGACGACCTGATCACCCACACCATGCCGCTGGAAGACATCAACCTCGGATTTGATTTGATGAAACGCGGCGAGTCGATCCGCGGCGTGGTCCTGTACTGAGGGCGCGCGCCGCTACCCGGCTGACGATGAACGATCGCCTTTCCACCCGCCTGACCCGCCGTTACGGCCTGAGCCTGCCCGTGGTGCTGGCCCCGATGGCCTTGGCTGCGGGCGGCGCGCTGGCGGCGGCCTGCGCCCGGGCGGGTGCGCTGGGCCTGGTGGGCGGTGGCTATGGCGACCTGGACTGGACCCGGCGCGAGTACACGCTGGCGCTGGAGCAGGGGGGTGGAGGCGCCCTGGGTTGCGGCTTCATCACCTGGAAGCTCGACCAGGACGCCTCGGCGCTCGACTGGCTGCTGGACCAGCCGCCAGAGACACTGCCGCGCGCGGTGATGCTGTCGTTTGGTGACCCCCGGCCCTATGCAGCGCGCGTCGCCCGTACCGGTGCCGATCTGATTTGCCAGGTACAACGGCTGGAACAGCTGCCGCAGGCCATTGAGGCGGGTGCGACCGTGGTGGTGGCGCAAGGTGCCGAGGCTGGCGGGCATGGCATGAACGCCCTGCTGGGCCGCGCCACCCTGAGCTTTGTGCCAGAAGCGGCTGACTGGCTGGCCG
>JBEGOC010000086.1:0-2750 GCA_041182225.1 Pseudomonadota bacterium
CGGCAGACCCGGCGAGCAAAGCGCAACGTGTGGCCGGCCTGGTGGGCCTCTGGGCGGAGCGCGATGAGATGGCGGACCCTGGCGCCTATGTCAGGGCCTTGCGCGCCCCGCGCTTTTAAGCCATGGCCAGTCCAACCGAGGCCGAAGTGGGCGGCACGCGTGTGCTGATGGACTCGGATGTGCTCATCTGGCTGATGCGCGGCAACGCCAGAGCAGTGGCACTCATCCAGCAGACCCCTGATTGGACCATTTCAGCGGTGTCTTACATGGAGTTGGTGCAGGGATGCCGTGACAAGGCTGAGCTCAAGGCCCTGCAAAAAGCCTTCAGATCAAGCGACAAAGAAGCGCAGACCGACATCTTGCCTTTGACGCCCGCCATCAGTGACCTGGCCTGCACCCTGGTTGAAAAATACGCGCTGTCCCACAGCGTCCATATGGCCGATGCCTTGATCGCTGCCACCGCAATGAGCCACGCCATGCCGCTGATCACCGCCAACAAAAAACACTTTTCAGTGGTTCACGGCCTGCAAATCCAGGTGTTCAAGCCTTGAGGCGAACCCTGTTACAGCGTAAAGATCTTCCCCGGGTTCATGATGTTGTGCGGGTCCAGCGCCTGCTTGATGGTGCGCATCATGGCCACCGCGCCACTGCCGGCCTCGGTCAGCAAAAAGTCCATCTTGTGCAGGCCCACCCCGTGCTCGCCAGTGCAGGTGCCCTCCAGCCGCAGCGCGCGGGCCACCAGCGCGTGGTTGAGTTGCTCGGCGGTGGCGCGTTCACTCGGGCTGTTGGGGTCGAGCAGGTAGCCGAAGTGGAAGTTGCCGTCCCCGACGTGGCCGACCAGAAAGTAAGGCAGGCCGCTGGCGTCGGCCTCGGCCACTGAATCCAGCAGGCAATCGGCCAGCCGGCTGATCGGCACGCAGGTGTCGGTGGAGATGGCGCGGCAGCCGGGTTTGGACTGGATGGCGGCAAAGTAGGCGTTGTGCCGCGCCGTCCAGAGCCGGGTGCGCGCCTCGGGCGTGGTGGCCCATTCAAAGGCATTGCCGCCGAGCTCGGTGGCAATCTCCTGAACCGCCTCGGCCTGCTCCTTGACCGAGGCCGGGGAACCGTGGAACTCCATCAGCAGCTGCGGCTCTTCGCGGAGCGTCAGCTTGGAGTGGGCGTTGACCATGCGCACGGTGTTGGCGTCGATCAGCTCGACCCGGGCGATCGGGATGCCGAGCTGGATGATCTGGATCGTGGTGCGCACCGCTGCCTCGATGCTGGGGAAGGAGCAGACCGCCGCTGAAATGGCCTCGGGCAGCGGGTAGAGTTTGACCGTGACCTCGGTGATCACGCCCAGCGTGCCTTCGCTGCCGACCATCAGGCGGGTCAGGTCGTAGCCGGCCGACGATTTTTTGGCCCGGGTGCCGGTGCGGATGACCTCGCCGCTGGCGGTGACGACCTCAAGCGCCAGCACGTTCTCGCGCATGGTGCCGTAGCGCACGGCGTTGGTGCCACTGGCGCGGGTGGCGCTCATGCCGCCCAGGGTGGCGTCGGCGCCAGGGTCAATCGGGAAAAACAGCCCGGTGCTCTTGACCGCCTCGTTGAGCTGCTTGCGCGTTACGCCCGGCTGCACGGTCACGGTCAGGTCTTCAGCGTTGATGGCCAGCACCTGGTTCATGCGGCTCACATCGATGCTGATGCCGCCCTGCACCGCCAGCAGGTGGCCCTCCAATGAGGAGCCGATGCCAAACGGGATCACCGGCACCCGGTACTGGCTGGCCAGGGTGACGACCTCGGCCACCTCCTGGGTGCTCAGCGCAAACACCACGGCCGCTGGCGGCGGCACGCTGGTGAAGGCCGATTCATCCCGGCCATGCTGCTCGCGCACCACCAGCGCGGTGGAGCAGCGCTCGGCAAAGCGGGCTTTCAGCGTCGTCAGCAAGGCGGCAGGCACTGCGCGCTGCAGGACGGCAGGGGCCAGGTGGTCGGCAGAGGTGGGGGCGTTCATGCGGGGGGCTTTCAAATGCGTCGGGTTTCCATTTTGCTGCAACAATCGCCCGACTCCAAGGAAAACCATCATGGGACAACGACTGACACAAATAGCCACCCGTACCGGCGACAGCGGCACCACCGGCCTGGGCGACAACACCCGGGTCTCGAAAAACAGCCTGCGCGTGCACGCCATGGGCGACGTGGACGAACTCAATTCCAACCTGGGCGTGCTGCTGTGCGAGGACATGCCGGCTGGGGTGCGTGCATTGTTGGTGGCGATCCAGCACGAGCTGTTCAACCTGGGCGGTGAGTTGTCGATCCCCGGCTATGAGCTGCTCAAGCCCGAGGCGGTGCTGGCGCTGGACCAGGCGCTGGCCGAGCACAACGCCACCTTGCCGCCACTGGCCGAATTCATTTTGCCGGCCGGCACCCGCGCCGCCTCGCTGGCGCATGTGTGCCGCACCGTGGCCCGGCGCGCCGAGCGCGCGGTGGTGGCGCTGGGCAATGAAGAGGCGCTCAAGGAAACCCCGCGCCAGTACCTGAACCGGTTGTCCGACCTGATGTTCGTGCTGGCCCGGGTGCTGAATCGGCACCGCAGCGATGGATCAGTGGGCGATGACGTGTACTGGAAGAGCGAGCGCATGGCCAAGGCGGCGCCCTAGCGCTGACGGCCGTTGTACTGGCGTCAGCGGGGCGCCCGGACGGCCATGGTGATGCGCGAGACGCAGGTCAGCTCGCCCGCCTCGTTGTGCTGGTCGATCTGCCAGACCTGGGTG
>JBEGOC010000087.1:0-6754 GCA_041182225.1 Pseudomonadota bacterium
CAGCCCTGAAAACTTGAACAAGTCTTCCTGCGGTCTGGGCAGTGCAAGGCCTTCAGCCCTGGCCCATTGCGCGATGGTCTCCGCCTCAAAACAGCCCTCCAGGTGCAGATGAACTTCCGCCTTGGGAAGCGCCTTCAATCGATGGCGCTCAAGTTCTGGGAGCGATGTGTTCATACAGCGGATTGTCCGTGCAGCAAGAGCTGCAGCGCTTTCGCGTGGGGGCGCCCGGGGTTGAATTGATTCACAGCGGCGGCGGACGCATAGCCCAATGACAGCCCGCAAATCAGTCGGTACGGCGCCGGAATCTTGAACTCGGCCCGGATGGGGCCTGCCCATGTTGCAAGCGCGCCTTGAGCGCACGTGGCCAAGCCGTGGGCATGCGCCGACAGCATCAGTGTGTTCAAGAAGATGCCTGCGTCCAAAATGGAAAACTCGCGCAGTCCCTTGTGGGCAAACAAAAAAATCACAGTAGGCGCACCGAAAAATTCAAAATTGCGCCGCATCTGGCGGTCGCGTGCAGCTCTGTCCTGGCGTGCAATGCCGAGCATGTCGTAGAGCCCGGCCCCGGTTGCCCGGCGCTGGGCTTGCAAATCATCCGGGTAGGGAAACAGGGTTGAGAAGTCGCCATCCGGCAACCCCCGACGGGTCAACCAGAGCCGCAGCTTGCCCAGAATGCCAGCGTTCTGGGCTGCCATGCCAAGGTCAAAGAGCGTGCAAAGTTCCCTCGACAATTTGGCGCGCACATCGCCCGAGGCGATGGCGATCCGATAGGGTTGGGTGTTTGACCAACTCGGCGACCAGTTGGCATCTGCCAAGACCTCATTCAGCACCGTTTCAGGGATGGCCTGGGGTAAAAAATCCCGGACGCTGCGGCGCGTGCGGATCAACTCAGACAGCATATCGGCGGGGGTGGACAGGGCGTCGGTCATGGCATCGGATCTGGTGGTGGGGATGGGCGCTCAATGGCCGGCGCTTTGTTCAAACCAGGCCAAGGCATCGCGCCACAAGGGTTGCGCCTGGCGCCGGAAGTAACCCATGTGACCGATGCGCTTGAGCCCCACAGCGGCCGGGTCAATGTTCACGCCCTGCCAAATGCCAGTCGAATAGCCGGACATGAATGCATCGCGGGAATCAGGCAGGGCCCACAGGTCATCGATGGCGTTGGCCGCCATGATGGGCGTGCTGACAGAGCCGAACTTCTCCTGCAGGCCGGGCATCGCCGGGTCGTCAAAAAAATGCCGCGGGAATTGACACCAGTGTTTCCAGTCGCGAAACACCCCCAGTGGCAGGTCGACCCCCATGCCCAGCTTGGACCACGCGAGGTAACCCTTCCAGCGCACCAGCAATGGCCCGATGACGTTCCACAAGATCAGCACCTTGATTTGCTCTGCTTTGGGCATCCAGCCGTGCCAGCCAGCGCCTGTGGCGAAGGTGTAAAACTTGGCGACTTTGTGGTGGTTGGGCAAAAGGCCGAATGCGTGCCCGCCAAACGAGTGGCCGAGCATATAGAGCGGCAGGGCCTCTGTGTGCATGTGGTCGACGGCTGCTGCAAGGTCTTGATAAGCCCAGTCCAGATAGGCCATCCTGAACCCTCTGAGGCTTGCCGGTTTGGAAAGCCCAACGCCACGGTAGTCCAGCGTCAAGGTCTCGTACCCTTGGGATGCGGCAAACTGAGCAAAGGCTTGGTAAAACGTCTGTCGCACACCCGTGGCGCCCGCAACAATCAGCCGCGCGCGTGCTGCCCCATGGCATGGATAACGTAGCGCGCTGATGGCGTAGCCGTCCCCGGTCTTCAAGGTCACGGGCGTCGGGCTTACCGGGCTGTTATCCACCGCTACAGTCATGTTCGGCCGCCTGCGCTGCCGTGCTTCAAAAGACCTGTCTGGATAAGGCCGATCAACGCCTCGGTGGTTTCACGCATGATGTCCCCGTTCTCGGCCACACGGGACTGCAGCAGCGCCCCTTCATAGGCCGACACGATGAGCGATGCGGTCGCTCGCGCGGCGGGATCAGGCAGACCAACTGCGCCAAGAACCTGCGAGATTTTGGCGCGCAGCGAGGTGAACGCCTTGTTCAAGGCAACACGGATTTCCGCGTCTTCACCCGTTGACTCCAAGGCAATCGTCGCCAGCGGACAACCTGCTTGAAATTTGCTTTTTTCCAGCATCTTTTGGGCCAAGCCCATCCACAGTGTCATGGCCTCCACCGGATCCGCAGCGCGTTGAATCAACTTCTCCAGGCTGCTGCCCAGTTGCTCCGCAACCGCCTCAATGGCTTTGACGGCCAGTTCGGATTTGCCGCCCGGAAAGTGGTGGTACAGCACACCCTTTGGCGTTTGAGCGCTTGCAAGCAACTCGCTGATGCCTACCCCGTGGTAGCCCCTGTTTCTGAGGGCATCGACCATGGCACCTATCAAGCGGTCTCGCGTACCGGGGGGAGCAGTTTCTTTGGTCATAATATTTTATTCTATAGACCGGTCGGTCTAGTGTCAACAGCCTTTCATTGGGCGTCACCAAGCAATCGGGTGTCAGGCAAAATTCATCGTGACTACCGCCCCAGCGTGGTGCTTAGTGCTTGGGCAAACGAGCGTCTGTTTCGCCCAACCCAATTTCCACTCGCAGGCCAAAAACAACATGCGTATTGAGCCCTTGGCTGACCATCCGCATTTGATCGTGGAGATTGCCAAACTTCTGCACGAAGAATGGGGCGCCTTCCCACCGTGGGCGTCGTTACCCGCCATCGAGGTACTGCTGACAGCGGGTGCGCAATTGCATGATGTGCCATTCACCGTGGTGGCCTTGTCCGCTACGAACGAAGTTCTTGGGACAGCGAGTGTGAAGCTTTTCGAACTGCCAAGTCATCACGACAAAACACACTGGCTTGGAGAGGTATTCATTCCGAAGGTCCTGAGGGGTCGGGGCATTGGCTCCGCCCTGATCACTGACTGCGTCAGGCGGAGCATCGATATCGGCATTCAAGCGCTCTACTTCTATACGCCCGATCAACAAAAAATATACGAACGGTTCGGGTGGCGCGAAGTGGAGCAAGCCATGGTAGACGGCGAGGCGGTCAGCGTCATGGTGCGGCGCGCAGCGCCTAACGCACCCGGCCCTCAGTGCTAATCGTCTTCACGTTGGTGCCGAATGGCGCCGATGATGACGGTGCTGCTGTCCAATTCACGTTGCAGCGCGAAGTCAAACAGTTGCTCCAATTCACACCGCCAGGCAACACATCGGGTCAAAGCGGGCTTGCTCGCCCTTGCGGGCATAGCCCAGCGGATTGGCCAGCACCTGGCAGCCCAGGTGCTGGTAGCGGCTGGGCGCGTGCAGGTGGCCGTGCAGCCAGAACTGCGCCTGCGCCAGCAGGCCGTCGAGCGCGTTGCAAAAACCGGCGGTGCCCGGTGTCAGGCCGTAGCGCGGGTCGGCGCTGCGCAGGCTGGGCGCGAAATGGGTCACCACCACCGTGGTGCCGACAAAGGGTTGCGCCAGGGCCTCGGTCAGCCAGGCCTGGCAGACCAGCGCCTGCTCGCGCACCTGCTGCGCCAGCATGGGCGCGCCGTGGCGTGTGGTGGCGGCTTTGCGCAGGTGGTAGTTGGCGGCGCGAAAGGCCTTGTCGCGCGCCTTGAGTTGCTGGGCCAGCGGGTTACCGCTGAGGGTAGAGGCGCCGGCGTCGGGCGCCAGCGCATCAAAATCAGTCCACAGGGTGGTACCGATGAAGCGCAGCTGGCTCGCACCAGGCGCAGCGCTGGCGGGCCAGTGCAGCACCTCGCGCTCCAGCCAGGTGATGCCCAGCCGGGCGCAAGTCTCGCGCAGCCGGTCGTGGGTCTGGTCAAAGTCCAGCCCGTCGTACTCGTGGTTGCCCGGCACAAACAGCGCCGGTGTGGGCCAGCCCTGGTGCGGCGAGAAGCGCGCCAGGCCAAAGTCGGCGTCGGCCAGCAGCGAACTGCTCTGGTAAGAACCGATATCGCCCGCCAGCACCAGCAGTTCGGCGCCCGGTGCGGGGCTGGGCTGCCAGTGCGGGTGGGCCTCCAGGTGCAGGTCGGACAGCAGTTGGATTCTCATGGCCCGATTGTGCCGGGTCCCCCGGGCCCGGGGCGACTGCGCCTGGGGAGTCTCAGGCGGCGGCCAGGCGCTCGCCGATGCGGGTGCGGGTGGCCTCCAGCGCCGGCGGCAGGTGGTGCGCCAGTTGCTGGAACAGCGTCTGGTGCAGGGCCAGTTCCTGCGTCCAGGCGTCGCGGTCGATGTGGGTCACGGTGTCAAACTGGGCCGGGCTGAACGGCAGGCCGGTCCAGTTGATCTCGGCGTAATTTGGGCTCACGCCAAAAATATTGTCTGTGCCGCTGGCCTGACCTTCGATGCGGTCAATCATCCACTTCAGCACCCGCATGTTGTCGCCATAGCCGGGCCAGACAAATTTGCCATCGCTGCCCTTGCGGAACCAGTTGACGCAGAAAATGCGCGGCAGCACCCCGCCCTGGCGGGCCACCGCCCCTTCCATGTCCAGCCAGTGCTGAAAATAGTCGCTCATGTTGTAGCCGCAGAAGGGCAGCATGGCAAACGGGTCGCGCCGCACCACGCCCATCTGGCCGGCGGCAGCAGCGGTGGTCTCTGAACCCATGGTGGCGGCCATGTAGACGCCCTCGGTCCAGTTGCGCGCCTCGGTCACCAGCGGCACGGTGGTGGAGCGGCGGCCGCCAAAGATGAAGGCGTCGATCGGCACCCCCTGCGGGTCGTCCCAGGCCGGGTCCAGCGCCGGGTTGTTGGTGGCGGCCACCGTGAAGCGGGCGTTGGGGTGTGCGGCCTTGGCGCCGGTCTGCTGGGCCAGCTCGGGCGTCCAGTCCCGGCCCTGCCAGTCGATGGCGTGCACCGGGGCCTCGCCCATACCTTCCCACCACACGTCGCCATCGTCGGTCAGTGCCACGTTGGTGAAGATCGCGTCCTGCGTCAGGCTGGCCATGCAGTTCGGGTTGGTCAGCGTGTTGGTGCCGGGCGCCACGCCAAAGTAGCCGGCCTCGGGGTTGATCGCATACAGCCGGCCGTCGCTGTGGGGCTTGATCCAGGCGATGTCGTCGCCAATGGTGGTCACCTGCCAGCCCTCGAAGCCCAGCGGCGGGATCAGCATGGCGAAGTTGGTTTTGCCGCAGGCGCTGGGAAACGCTGCCGCCACATGGTATTTCTTGCCTGTGGGTGCGGTCACACCCAGGATCAGCATGTGCTCGGCCAGCCAGCCCTGGTCGCGGCCCATGGTGGAGGCGATGCGCAGCGCAAAGCATTTCTTGCCCAGCAGCGCATTGCCGCCGTAGCCGGAGCCAAAGCTCCAGATCTCACGGGTGTCGGGGTAGTGCACGATGTACTTGGTCGGGTTGCAGGGCCAGCTCACATCGGCTTGGCCCGCCGCCAGTGGCGCGCCCACCGAGTGCACACAGGGTACAAAGGCGCCGTCAACGCCGAGCACCTCGTACACGGCGCTGCCCATGCGGGTCATCAGGCGCTGGTTCACCGCCACGTAGGCGCTGTCGGTCAGCTCCACGCCAATGTGCGAAATGTGCGAACCTAGCGGTCCCATCGAGAACGGCACCACGTACATGGTGCGGCCGCGCATGCAGCCGGCAAACAGCGCCGGCGTGCCGTCCGGCTGGCCGCTTTGCAGGATGCCGCGCATCTGCGCCGGGTCCATCCAGTGGTTGGTCGGGCCGGCATCGTCCTGGTGCGCGCTGCAGATGAAGGTGCGGTCCTCCACGCGGGCCACATCGCCCGGGTCGGAGCAGGCCAGGAAGCTGTTGGGGCGCTTGCTGGCACTCAGCCGCTTGAAGGTGCCGGCATCCACCAGCAACTGGCACAGGCGGGCGTATTCCTCCGCCGAGCCGTCGCACCAGTGAATCTCGGCCGGTTGGGTCAGTGCCGCCACCTCCGCCACCCAGGCGATCAGCCTGGCGTTTTTGACATGGGCGGGCGCGTTGAGCCTGAGGCCCTGCATCACGGGTGAATTCATGAAAAGCTCCGGAATTGTTAAGACGACTCCCGTGCGCCACGCACGGCCGGTCCCCTGCACCGGAAGGCCGATTCTATGAACTCGTCCCGTGGTTACCAATCGGTTACGGGCAAATGTTATGCAAAACTTGCATGTAAATATGCGACAAAACCGCTGTAGACCCGCAAGGGCGCAGACGTGCTGCGCGCGCACGGCACCAGTCCGGGGCAACGGCATGCAGAGTGGTTGGAAAACGGGTGAGCCGGGAGCCCGGCGGGCGTCGGCCGAGCACGATCGGCCAAACGCTTTTTGCTATTAGAAAAATAGCTGGAGAGCCAAGCCTGACGCGGCTTGGCGGCCAATCAGGCCATGGAAACCGCGATAAACGCGAGCAGGAACATCAGCACGCCGCCGACCAGTGGCAGCACAAACGGGATGGCCGAGGTGATCTCTTCCACCGGGTCTTGGGCGTGGTCGTCGTGCTGGGGGGCGGGCTTGGACATGGGGTTACCTCTGGTGAATCGGTTGCGCAATGGCACTGATTTTACCCGTCGCAGCGGTCGGCGCTGGCGCAGCAGTCACGGCAGCAGCTCGGCCTGCATGCCGGCCTCCAGCAATTGCGCCAGCACCTCGGCAATGTGCTGCGGGCCGCGCGTTTGGATCACCAGCTCGACCTCGGCGTTCTGCGCCGCCAGGGCCGTGAAGGCGCGCTGGTGGTGCACCTCGTCGATGTTGGCGCCGCACTGCGCCACCGCCGTCGTCAATTGCGCCAGTGCCCCGGGCG